>JALQUF010000022.1 GCA_023263855.1 Yoonia sp.
AACACTTATGAAAATGAGATGGCAGCCCTCATTAAAAATCATTCCTCATTATGAATCTGATACCCTGTATATAGATGCCTTAGTTAACTCTATTAATAAAAAAATAAGTGAAATAAATTGGAAACCAGATTTAATAATTGCCTCTTATCATGGTATTCCAAAAAAATATTTTGATAAAGGTGATCCCTATCATTGTTACTGTCATAAAACGACGAGGTTAATATCAGAAAAATTTAGATCAGTTGAGATCAAGACAACTTTTCAATCACGATTTGGGCCTCAAGAATGGTTACAGCCATATACTGATAAAACTTTAGAAACCTTACCAAAAGAGGGAAAAAAAAATGTTCTTTTAATATCTCCAGGTTTTTCATCTGACTGTGTCGAAACATTAGAAGAAATTTTAATTCAAGGTAAAGAAAGTTTTATTAATTCTGGAGGGGAACATTTTGATATGGTTCCATGCCTTAATGATAATGATGATCATATTCTAATGATAAATTCTTTAATCAAGAAAAATATTTAATCAATGAATGCATATCTTCTTTTTAAATCCTTACATTTAATAGCTGTTATTTCCTGGATGGCAGGTCTTCTATATTTACCAAGAATACTAAGGGCACAACACTTGATATCCAGGATGAACTCATGTGGATGCGGCCCCGCGAGTTCAAGATAAACGGACGGCTTGATCACGTTGTCCAGATTGCTGGCGTAAATGTATCCCCTGCACATGTGGTCCGCGTCATCAAAGACATCGCAGGCGTAAAGGACGCGAATGTCCGGTTTTATGAAGGCAGGCTTCAGGTACTGATTGTGCCGATGAAGATGGATGAACTGACCGACGCGTTCGCGCAGAGAGTCCGAAACGAAATCGTTCGCAACCTGCCCGCCCCGGCCCGCCCCGCCACAATCCGTTTTAGCGCGTCTTTGCGATTCACAGACATGGGTAAGATCGTGGGCTGGGCTCAAGACAAGGATCAGTTGTTGTAATCACTGCAGACAACGAAAGTAGGCACGTAAGACCGCTGATCATTCAGAAAGTTACTAAGATTAATCAATAATTCACCTCAATGGTCGAACTTGGTTCCATCAACTTCTTCACCGCATCCTAGAACAGGATCTAAGTTTGACTGAAGACCTAGAAACATTGGACGACAAGCAATCCACGTTAACGCAGGATGCTCACGAAACGGTGCACAACCCATGGCTTGGATTGCGTACGAAACAACGGTTCTTCGAGAATGATGAGATTGCAGCGTTCTTGCACCGCGGCTTGTTCTATGCCCGCGCTGGCGTCCCGCTTCATTTTCGCGGAACAGCAGGGCGAGGCAAGACCGCGATTGCAATCGAGATCGCAAAACGGCTTGGACGCCCATTCAGTGTCATGACCGGGAACGACTGGCTCGATATCGAAGACATGGTCGGCAAACAGGTGGGGCAATCGACACATGCGGTCGTGGATAAATACATCCAACGGGTCCGCAGAAGTGAAGAAACAACCCGGTATGATTGGGAAAACGCGATCCTGGCAGATGCAATGCTCAAAGGGCACACGCTGGTATATGATGAATTTACACGGTCCAGTCCGAAGGCAAATGGTATCCTGCTCAGCGTCTTGGAAGAGGGTATTTTGGTGGCAGCTGACCCGCTTGCCGCAAGCACCCATATTCACGCGCATCCCAATTTCAGGATCATCCTGACCTCCAACCCCCATGACTATGCCGGGGTAAACGTATCGCCTGATGCTCTGCTTGACCGCATGGTCACGTTCGAGATGTCGCGCTACTCGTTTGAAACGGAAAGCGGCATTGTCGCGGCGCGGACCGGTATCCCGCCCCTATTGGCAAGACGCATCGTGCGCTTGGTCAGCGATCTAACACCGGACGATCAATCCTGCTCAATGCGTGCATGCATTTTGATCGCGCAGATTGCCGCAATGCGCCTGCGCACCGCAACCCTATCTGATGCGCTTTTGGCCCAAATCTCGGCCGATGTTTTACGCGGCCGCGGCATCGCGATCACGACGGGACAGATCGCGCAATATCTGGATCAGCGCCCACGACAGGAGAAAGCCATATGAAACGTCCCAAAACGCAAATGCCCAAGCGCCCGCGGATGGCAAGCAGCGCTGTGGCCCGCACGCCCAAAGACGCGGCCATCAAGCTGGTAAGATTGGAATTTGATGCCGCGCGTTTGCAAATGGGAATTGATCAGGCACAGGACCGGGCCGACAGCTATCAGCAAGAACTGGCGCGCAATCAACAGCAGCGACAGATGATGATGGATATCTTGAATGGATAACTCATACGAAAGGCCGGTCCATGACAGATAACCCGACGCAACAACACGACCGCCGCACAGCGGAAAACCAGGCCCTGACGATGCTTGATGCCATCGACGCAGCTAAGGCGGCTATTGGGTCAATGACCGGGCAGCAGATCGATGCGATCGTGCAGTGCTCGCGGGCTGACGCGGGTGATTGGACCGTCGCCATCGATGTGATCGAGAGCTTTGCCCGCATGGGCGACAACGATCTTCTGACGACCTATCAAGTCCAGCTGAACGCAAAAGCGGATCTTTTGAATTTCAACAGGGTGCGTCGCTATCATCGTGAGGATCAGGAAAACTGATGGCCTATGACATTCAAAGCCCGGGACAGGGTGACGGGCTTGCCGATGTGCTGGAACGCATTCTGGACAAAGGGGTCGTCATCGCCGGTGACATTTCCGTTTCGCTTGTCGGCATCGAACTGCTGACCATTCGGGTGCGCCTGTTAATCGCCACCGTCGACAAGGCCAAGGAAATGGGGATCAACTGGTGGGAAAACGACCCCAGATTATCCGCACAAGCAGACACGTTAGAAGCCCAGAATAGCGCGCTTTTAGACCGTATCGACAGATTGGAAGCCGCACTTGTCGCACAAACGAAAGAAAGGCCTGTCACATATGACCAAGCCCAAGAAAGCAACGTTTGAACAGAATGCGAAAATTATTGAAGAGCGGCTCAGGGGCCTGACCCAAGCGCTTGGTGATGCGTTCGGTGAAGATGTTGATGTGCTGCAAGACAAAAACCAAACGGCAATGAACAGCGATCATACCTTTGAGATTAAGTCTGGAACCATCAGAGCCTATGCCGGTGTTCATCTTCAGTTCGGCGATCTGCCTGCCGCCAGGGCTGATCAACCCCGCTTTGGCTCTCCGAACAATTCAACGCCATCACAGCTGGCAGAAACATCCGCCAGATCGCTGACATATGATCTAACAGATCGCGCCAGCTCTTGGATGTTAGCCATCGCACTTGCGGGCGTGAACAGCGCGGATCTGAACATCGCAAAAGATGGAACGTGCCTCGTGATAGCAGCCGATGGTGCGCGGCAATACACAGGGCGCATCGATCTCGGCGCGCCTTTCTCACTTGATGATGTCACGCTTGAGATGCGCGATGGTCTGCTGACCCTTGAGATTAGAAAAGGCACGGAAGAATGATTTACCTATATGGACTTGCCGCTGCGGACAGCAGCACATTGTCGACGGCGCTGCTGGGGGTGCAGGGTTTACAAGGGCCAATTCAATTTGCCTCAGTCGGGCCTTGGACCTTGCTCTATTCAAACCATGATGATCAAGAGATTTTGCCCAAAAGGCGCCACCTTCTGGCGCATACCAAAGTCCTTGAATCCGTCCTTTGCGTAGGCACCGTTCTGCCTGCGCGATTTGGGCTTGTTGCAAATGATCTTGCGCAGGTGACGGCACTCATCAAAGAAAATACGCCCCAGATTACGCAGCAGTTTATGAAGGTGAAAGGTGCAGTCGAACTGGGTGTGCGCGTCTCTTTTCCACGGCAGGCAGCGCTTCAGGCCGCCCTTCAAAGCAGCCAATCCCTGCACGCCGAGCAGATAGCACTGCGCAAGGCCGGACCCGAGGCACATTATGCCATAGCTGCTTTCGGTGGCCGCCTTGCCGATTTGCTCGACCGTCGCCGGGGGGAGGCGCAACGCGCGCTTATCGCCGAATTGCGCCCTTTGGTGCGTGACCACGTCTTGCGCAAACCAGAGGAAGACACTGAAGTTTTGCGTGCTGAGTGTCTTGTGCCGCACGCCAGTCAAGATGATTTCCAGAATGCGCTTCTTGCGGCTGCAAAAAAGCTGGATTTCGCTCCCGGCGAAGAGCCGTTGATCCAAGTGATCGGCCCCGTGCCCATGTATCACTTTGTCAGCCTGAACTTGGGTCTTGAACGCGATCAGGCGGCGGCGTGATGGGTTTGCTGCGCAGTTTACTTAGTCTGCCCGTCAAGGGACCAATTGATGGCACGCTTTGGGTGGCGCGTCAGATCCAGGACGCAGCAGACAAAGAGTTGAATGATCCCGCCGCACTGCGCAAGGCGCTGGCCGCACTGGAGACACAGTTGCTGGCAGGTGCAATATCTGAAGGGGAATATGATGAAGCGGAAACACGCCTGTTGCTGCGCATAAAGGGACAGACATGAAGGGCCGGTCATCACGCTTTTCACACGTCGGCCAAAGACTGCGCGCAATGGAACAGCACCGCGCAGGTCGCAGGTTTTTTACCAATTCGGAATGAGACGCAGACCCCAATGACATGCTCAGAAATCATCGCAGTGCTCCCCGGCACGTTTATCAGCCCACCACATGCGCAGCTGCAATTTGTGCCGGCGCATGGTTATACGGCTGTTCTGGCCAAACACCCCCGTCGCGCAATCAAATTACCGCTCTCGCGCAAAGCCGCCCTGCAGTCTGCGGCGCAAAGACAAAGGTGGCTGGAACAATGCATGGCTTTCGGCACAGTCCTGCCTTTTCAAATGAACGCCATATTGGATCAAGCAGATGTCCCGGCGCTCATTGCTGCAAATCGCCCACTCTTTGGCACCCTCGCCAATCGCTTCGCGGGCAAAGTGCAGTTTCAGGTCACAATCAGCTGGGATCCCCAAGGCGTACTTGGCAAGTTTCGCAATTCGCCGGAACTGTCAGGGCTCTTCGCCACCAATAGCATTACGCCGGACCAGCTTTCACACAGCATCAAAAGGCTGGCAAAGCGGCTTGGTCGTCAGTTCCTCCACGCCTTTGAAGATGTCGCGACAGAGGTTTTACAGCTTCCAATCACGGAAAACATGCTGGCCAATACTGTTCTTCTCATGGACCACAATCGCCTGAGAGAGCTTGACCAGGCGCTTGAAGCGATCGATGTGATCTGGACAGAAGGATTTCATATTAAACAGATCGGTCCGGCCCCAGCGGCCTCTTTTGCAACGATTGCCCCGCACACGATCACAAAGAGAGATATCGATAGCGCGTTGCAAACATTGGGTTTACGTCCGCACGCTACACCGCAGGCCGTTGCCAAGGCGCGCCGCGTAGCATTGTTGCAGTCACCGTCCGCAGCCGCCCAGATCAAACGCAGCGCTGAGATAGTGAACGCGTCAATGCGTCTTGATACCACTAATCACGCATTTTTCCTTTGCACGACTATATCGGATGATCAGGCGTCCTCACTGACCCACCGCGAGGTCGCTTAGATGCAGTGCGTCCAACTTCACGGGCTGGTCCCATCTGGCACGCCTGCGCAGCAGACAGCGCCCCCGCATGAGATTTTGTCATGTGGACCCGTTGGTGCGCTTATCAGTGATATAGCGCGACCGATCACACCCGACGACCCATCCCCTGACGACGTTGCCCATTGGGCGATGCTACATCATGCTATTCTGACGGCCTATTGTGCCAAAGCCACCGTCATTCCCATGGCACTTGGTGCCGTTTTTTCAGGAAAACCGGCGATCATATCTGCCTTGACGGCGCAGATGGATGCGCATGTGCAAAACCTGCACAGCCTGCATGACATCCAAGAATACACCGTTCAATTGAACATCATGGGTGCACCCAAAGCAGGCCCTGTCACGGCCGATTCAGGCCGCGCCTTTTTGCAATTGCAACGCGCCCGGCGCATCGGACGGGAAAACTTGCACCGGGACAGGCATGCCTTTGCACAAGACGTTTTGAGCCAACTGCAAACACCGGCCGTCCAGATCGAAGCATCTGCATCGTCCAAACCTGACCGGCTTTTCAACTGTGCTGTTCTTTTGAAAAAGACGGATGTTTTGCATTTGCAGCAGATGGCCCGCAATTTACACGCACCTGCAAAGGCGCTTGGGCTCGACTTGGTCATCACCGGGCCGTGGCCGCCTTATTCCAGTGCCGCACTGCAAACCGTGTCACATCGCGAGGTTTGCCATGTCACTGACGCTTGAAATGGCGACCGCTGAAGATGCGATCCGCTCTCACGACACAGCGCTGGTTGATATCGTAGACGGTCTTTTGCGCCATGGCGTTGTGATCAGGGGTGAAATCTGGCTGACCGTCGCAGACATTGATCTTGTCTTTCTGGGGCTTGATCTGCTCTTGGCGTCACCTGACAAAATTCGTCCAACAGGGCTGGCACAATGACGGTCCTTGGCTGGGCACAACACATCGCGCATTTGCCATGCGGCGTGCAGCACCACCGCGCAGGTGTGTGGAAAATTTTGCTAGCCGAGGGCAAGCCTGCGCAAACGGCCCACGATCGCCTCGCCCTGCAGGTCAAATGTTTTGACGCAGGGACCGGTTTTTTACCGACTGCCCCCGCAAAAGCCATGACGCTTCACACTGCAATTGCCGTTGCCCAATCGCAGGCGCTTTACAAACTTTGGCCGCAACTCATGGACCGTTGCCAATTCTCACTCTCACTTCGCAGGGCCACTCGGCCCCACGCTGTGCCGGACGATGGGCGCAGCTGGCTTTTGGCGCGCAAAGCACGGCAAGATGACCAAAACACACATGCCCGGTTTCTCACAGAAATTGCCGCACACTTCACGTTACCGGCCACACCACTCCGCCAAACAACAGACGCAACGCAATGCGATTTTTTGGTGCCACGCGCACATGCAGACAGGTTTTGCGGTGACATACGGAGCATCGTCAATACCATGGACGCAACAGATGACATATCACTGTCCGTCACCGGACCCTGGCCACCTTTCGCATTTGCAAAACTGGCACAGACAGCCGAGGGCGCAGCATGACCCGAACAACCACCATGCACCCCGCCGATGTGCAACAGACCATAGACCGGATTGCTGGCGTCACCGACCGCATCGCCATTGATCCCGACACGGTAGAACAAGACCTCGCCCGCCTCGTTTTGGGACTGATGGCATTTCTGCGCCAACTCATGGAACTACAGGCCATTCGCCGAATGGAGGCCGGCACCCTGTCCGCCGCCCAGGAGGAAAAGCTCGGAACGACACTGATGAAAGCCGAAGCGGCCATTCATGATCTGGCGGGGAAATTTGGTCTTACAGCTGATGATCTTTCGCTTGATCTGGGGCCATTGGGCAAAACAATCTAAGGTGACGTTAACACTGCATCAACCAATATCTCATAGTGTTCTCGCTAGGAAAGTGCGGTGCATATGACAGGATCAAGCAAAGATGGGACAACCCTCTCAGGTGCATATTCAGCAGCTTTTTCAGGCAGGTGTGGCCACCCATATTGTTGAAAACAGGGCTGCAATCGACCCGATTTTCGCCCTTTCAAAGGTGCGCGATTTCCCCGAAGTCACATTCGCCGCCGCCTTTGACGATGGCATCGTCGTACTCGGTTGCGCAGATCAGCTGCCAGACCAG
This sequence comes from Yoonia sp., assembly GCA_023263855.1. Lineage (GTDB taxonomy): Bacteria > Pseudomonadota > Alphaproteobacteria > Rhodobacterales > Rhodobacteraceae > Yoonia. Next base: position 7,675 of record JALQUF010000022.1, read on the forward strand.
TTGGCGCGCATTGCTCAACCAATCATCCCCAAGGAACCCGCGCCACCTAACGGTGTCGCAGCAAAACTCGACGCGTTGATTGCCCGTCTTGATCAGGGCGAAAGTCACAACGCACCGCAAGATAAAATTGAGGGAGTATTGGCGACTTTTGAGCAGCAACAAACCATGATTTCAACACTGCAGGACCAGATTTCAAATATGCAAACCTCGGTCGAAACGGCAGTGCAGAATATCGTTGCCTCATCGACTGAAAACCCCCGTTTTGAAATGCTGCAAGGCAAGCTTGAACAGCTGATCGACAACAACGGCTCGGTGTCTGACTTTGACAGTGCGCTGCAGCAGCTTTCGCACATGCGCGCGGATATGGCAGAAATCCTCTCGCTTGCCAAAGCGCCAGCCCCGCGCGATCTTTCACAACAGGCCACAGATATCGCGGCCACCCAACAGATGATCGAACAGGCGCTGAATACGGTGTCAAACGATGTCAAAGCCCTGATTGCTATGCATGGCGCTGCAGGCACACAAGGTGATATTCAATCAGAAATATCAGAGCTGAAGACTAAGCTTGAAAACCTGCCGGCCTTGACAGCGATGGATGGAAAGCTGGATCAGCTCGCAACAGTCCTGAAAGATATTGCAGATGCGCACTCATGCGCCAACGACCCTGATGATGCGCAACTCAGCATCAAAATTGATGCATTGGCCGCTGACATTGCCGCCATATCGCACCAGCCGCCAACGGCAGTTGATCTCGCGACACAGCGCCAAACATCTGCAAGGTTCCTGACGGCGATGGGAACGGTTATCGCACGCCTTGAGCAAACTGTAACGGATGTTGCGACAATGGGTGCAGCCAGCCAAAGCGCTGATACACAAGAGCTTCAGCAAAAAATCGATACACTTTGTGACAACCTTGCGCCCATACGCGCCATGCCCACACAACTGGCCGATCTCAATAGCACGCTGGCCCCACTGCCCGCGCAAAGCGACCGCATTCTACATCAGCTTTCCAACCTGGATAAACGGACCGACCCCACAAACGCCGAGGCCGCACAACGGCGCAGCATTGCATATTTTGTACATGCAATTGAGACGATCGTGTCGCGCGTTGAAGGCGCAGCTGATGGTATCCGCAATGCACCACAGCAAGCAGATTTTGCGCCGCGTCTGGATCAGATCGAAACGTACTTGGCCACGATGGCAACACAAGAGTCACAAAACGACGCGTTGGCACGGATCACGGCGCAACTTGAGGAGTTGGGGGCATTGCGGTCGGATATCGCAACTTTGCACGATCGCCCCGTCCCTGTTCTTGACCTGACGGCACAACGCGCAAGTTTTGCGCAGTTTGCGACAGCACTGCAGACTGTCTTGGGTCGGTTTGAGAAAATCGCTGCGCATTTCGAACAGCCGGTGCAAGATCGGGGGATCTCTGGCGAGGCTGCTGAAGTAGAGCAAAACCCAAACGGGCCGTCTTATTCTGACACTCGGGTATCGCTGCAGGATCTACGCAGGGATTTTGCAGAACTGATTGCAAAGCAGATCATGCAAAATACGGTTCAGGCGATCCCCTCACCTGATCAAAAACCAGATCGCCAAAGCTAAAATTCTTTTGATTTCCGTGCGCTGATAAACGCAATCTTATGAACTGCCATGTACTCAGGATTGAGCCTTGAAAGTCAAAAGGCTGGAAATGCTGTTAATCTGATGGAGAACTAACATGGCAATCGAAAAGAACATCGCATCCGCGTCGATCGCAGAAGTCGTGGACCGTATCCTTGATAAAGGTATCGTCATCGACGCATTCATTCGCATCTCGCTGGTTGGGATCGAACTAATCGCGATCGAAATCCGCGCGGTTGTGTCGTCTGTGGAAACATGGCTGAAATACGCAGAGGCTGTTGGCCTAACCGTGGATCCAACAACCGCGTAGATCTTGCCCGATCAAGAAGGTGGGGCATCGTTGGCAAAAGCTTTGGCAAGTGCCGTGATGTCCTGCCCTAGCGGTCTGTCCTGAATCAGCGGGGCGCTATAATCCCTGACATATCTTTGCAAACACAGGGCTGATGTCGAAAACGCAAGCTCTGTGTTATCTTCGGTTAGTATGTCCACGGCTTGTGCAACACAAAGTGCGAGGATGGCCTGAACCTGTGCAAGCATATCCAATTTATGCTGGACCTGCCGCGCCGCGATTGTCCCCATCGATACAACATCCTGATTGGCCCCATTCGTTGAAATCGACTGTACAGATGCAGCAGTGCCGGTGCGCATTTCGGCCAGCAGCGCCGTCGCTGTGACCTGCGCACCCATGAAGCCCGAATTCAACCCAGGCGCCCCCTGATGCAAAAATGCAGGCAGGCCGCGGTTTAGGGTTTCATCCGTTAATCGCGCGATCTGCCGTTCGGCCAACCCGGCAAGCACATTGATCCCATTTGCCAGCGCATCGGATGCCAGCCCGATATGCTGGCCCATAAAGTTGCCCCCGTGCAGGACAAGCGCCCCCTCACCTTCCTGATCCGGAAAAATCGGATTATCAGTTACGGCATTCAATTCGGTCGTGACAACTTGGTTATGCCAATCAAGCATGTCCCAGACCGCTCCGATCACCTGCGGTGCACAGCGCAAACTATAGGCGTCTTGCCCTGCCCTTTGTTCGGTGACGCGGGCAATATCTGTCAGAATACGGTCCGCCAAATGGCCGCGCGCCACCCGTTCGCTTCCGTGCAACGCTGCGCGCAACAAACGCGCGGTTTCCGCTTGGCGCGCATGCGGACGCAACACACCGAATGCCGCGTGCCACGCCTCGGTCCGCGCGTTTTGCACCTCGGCCAGCGCAGCAGTCAGCGTGATGGACCACGCAACCGCGCGTACTGCCCGATCCGCATTCAGGACCGCGATACCTGTCATCGCAGAGGTTCCGTTCACCAAGGCCAGGCCGTCACGATGTGCCAGATCTATTGGTGGCAATCCAAGCTGCGCAAGCGCCTGCTGAGCCCCAATCAGATGTCCGTTTTCATCCGTGAAATCACCCCGCCCTTGGAAACAAAGCACCATATGCGCCAGCGGCGTCAGATCACCAGAGGCCCCCACCGTGCCTTTGCTGGGGACCACAGGGGCAAGCCTTGAGTTTATGAGTGTTATCAGAGCATTAATCGCAGATGACGATGCCCCCGAAGCCCCCTGAAGGATCGACATCAGGCGGGCAAACACCATGGCGCGCGCATTTTCCCAGCTCATTGACGGACCAACGCCAGACGCCAGATGATGCACCAAATTTTGCTGCAAAATCGCGCCAGAGGCCTTATCCACCAGGCGGTTGGCAAGCGGGCCAAAGCCGGTCGTCAGCCCGTAAACATGGCGATCTTCGGCGATCACCCGCTGCAACCTGTCGTGCGCCGCAGCACAGCGCACAAGAGCTGCGGGGTGAATTTCAATACGTACTTTAGCACTGATGATCGCCTTGGCATCTGCAATGCTCACTTGGCGGTCCAGAATGATGCAGTCCTTTTGCGCGGTTTCTCTCGGGCTCATGCGGGCTTCCCTTGGTGATGTCGTGTGACACTAGGGTTAACTTGGTTAATTCCGTCTTAAGCTTAGACAGCGAACGGCCGGTTGCCGCAAAAACCAACGATTGGCGCCATCCTCGAAAGGATTCCTTAAAGAGAGTGACTTATGACGGACCGCGAAACGGAGGGTCGGTCATGACAGAAGAATCCCAAAACATGAAACCAGATGCGTCCGAACCGCTGTTGGACCGGGTGATCGGGTCGATCGCGGCCCGGTTGCTGGCCGATAAAATACTGCTTTTGTTTGATGTCACGACCGGAAGCCTATGTGCGACCAATCCACTGGCCGAGATGCAGCTTGGGCTGGATACGACCAACCCGATCCAACCGACATTTTCTGAAATGGTGAACGCCAGCGATGCAGAAACGTATTGGACAGCGCTGTTATCTGATCAGGATTGCAGCTGGTCTGGCACGCTTGAAGGTGCGCTAGGTCTCTCGATACAGGGTGACATTTCGGCGATACCCTGTGGTAGCGACGGTGCGCCGACACACATCCTTCTTCAACTTACCCAAGCGGTGTCGCAGGAATCCCCGCTCCAGACGGGCGAACAAATGCCCCTCTTTCGCAGCATAGACGCATCCGTCGGCACGATCGTCTATGATTTGGATGGGAACATACAGTCATTGAACGATCGCGCCATGACCGCGATGGAGGACTATGGCGAAGAATTGGTAGGCAAGAACCACGACAAAATATGGCCAAAGGCCATATGCGAATCTGAGGAGTACTTTGACTTTTGGGAAAAGCTTCGTCAGGGACGCAGCGTTGAGGGGCGCTATAAGCACATAACAGCAGTCGGGACAGAAGTCTGGTTTCACTGCATTTTCGCACCTATCCAAGACGCCAGCGGACAATTTAATAAGATACTCCAATGCCTTATGGATGTGTCTGAAAGTACATATGCTGCTGAAAAAGCGATCGAGCAAAGCAGCGCACTCTGGCAGAGCCTGCCCATGTGCACGTTTGACAAAGACCGTCACGTCTCAGCTATGAATGAACAAATGGCCGATATTCTTGGGCATGATACAGAAGATGTTATCGGCATGCATGATGATGACCTATGCGATAAAGGCTTTGCACGTGGCACGCTTTATAAAAAGACGTGGGAAAACCTGGCGGATGGCAAGACACAGACCCTCCGAATCCGGCATCGTGGTAAAGACCAAGATTTGATTTGGCTGTCATCCACCCTCATCCCCGTGATGGATGCGGCAGGGCAACTGGCCAAAGTCATCAAAGTGGGTGAGGACATTACCGCAGAATATGAAGATTATATCGACAGCCGCGCGATGCTTGCCGCCTCGGAAGATATGGTCGGGCGTGCAGAGTTCGACGGCTCAGGTGCTTTGCTTAAAGCGACCAAAACCTTCCACAAGTTATTCAGAATTGAACCAGAAGACATCACGAATACGAGCCTGAAAGACCTCTTTTCGGGACGTATGGCGCAAGACGCTCTTTATCGCAATTTCTGGGATCGCCTGCACGAAGGAAAACGGGTCGACAAAACGGACGAAATGCAAACCAGTGATGGAGAGACTATCTATATCAAGGCGACTTATGTTCCATTGTTTACGCCAAATGGAAATTTCTGGAAACTGGCTCTCTTTTTTGTCGATGTCACAGCCAGCAAGTTGCGCCAGATGAAACTGGATGAACGCATGCGGGCAATCAATCTGACACAAATGATGATTGAATATGCGCCGGACGGCACGGTTATCGATGTGAACGAAAAATTCACAACGGCCTTTGGCGTGTCAAAACAAGAATTGATCGGACAAAAGGTCAGCACACTTTATTCAAATGGCGCAAATGAAAGCGATGCATATCGCAAGATGTGGGATCGGGTGATCAACGGGAACAGCGAAACAGGCGAATTCCGGCATCGCAATCAACATGACAGCGATATCTGGCTTATGGGTGCCTACAGTCCCATCTTTGATCCAAAGCAAAATGTCGCAAGCGTTATTTTGTTTGCCAGCGACATCACAAACCAAAAGCTGTCACGCTTGGAAACCCGCTCAAGACTTGACGCCTTGAACGCGCTGCAATGTGTTGTCGAATACGACACCGCAGGAAACGTCTTGCGGGCGAATGATATCTTTTTGAAAACTTTTGGCTACTCGCTGCGCGAAATTGTTGGCCAACATCATTCAATGTTCTGTTCACCTGATCTGGTTCAGACTGAAGCCTATCGATCACTCTGGTTCAATCTGGGCAAAGGCGAAAGCTATACGGGGCGTGTGCGCCGCGTTGCGCGATTTAGTCGCGATGTCCATCTATCTGCCAACTATCACCCGGTGCGCAATATCGACGGGGAGGTCACAAAGATCATCCACTCTGGGGTCGAAATCTCTGCACTGATCGCGCTTGAAAACAAGGCCCGCGAAAGCAGCGAGGAGATTGCCACGATGATCCATAATGGCACCCGGTCAGGCACACAAATCAAGAATGAGGCACAGGATCTGGCGGTGATGACAAGGTCTTCACAAGATCTCATTCAGCAAAACCGAACCAAAGTCGAACGAACGCTGCAAGACCTCGACAGTGCGTCTACCCAGGTGTCTGAACTGTCTGACATTGTGGAGGTTGTAGGAGAAATAGCCGTCCAGACTAATCTTCTTGCTTTTAATGCCGCGATCGAAGCTGCGCGCGCCGGCGAGCATGGTATCGGCTTTTCCATTGTCGCCGATGAGGTGCGCAAACTCGCGGAACGCAACGGTGAGGCTGCACGCGGCATCAGTCGCCATGTCGAACACGCCAGCGGGCTTCTTTCCTCTGGAACAGCGAATGCCAATGCGGTTCTGAGTGATCTGACCACACAGGCCACCACGCTTGCACAAAAGGCGGACACAATTCTAGCGATCATTGCGGAAAGTGAAACACAAAACGAAAAAATGGCTGACGTTGTTGCACTAACGGACAAGCTGAAGGCGACAATTTCTGAGTGACGCATGACCATGACTGATTTCGCATCCAGACAATTCGGCATCATAGCCATTGGTGATGCCTTGCTTGGTATCCCGATTGAACATCTTTCCGAGGTCTTTCATGTCGAAAAGGAAGAACACCTGCCACAAGAGCAGGCGCTTTTGCGCGGCGGAATTGCACTCCGTGGCCAGCTTGTTCCTGTTCTCGACCTGCAGCAAATTGGGCGTCTACGCCACACAGAAGGTGAAACGCATTTTGGCGTGATCCTACAATACGATCAGCGGCTCTTGGCGGCCTTTGTCGATCAAGTGGTTGGCATTGCCACGGTTCCAAAGGACAATATCCAAAACATAGCGCAGTGTGATCATCAGGAAAAATCGCTGTTTCACGACGTCTTTGCCTATCAAGGGCGCTTTGTGTCACTTTTGGATGTTGCGGCAATATTTTCGCTACCGGACATCTTCACAGTAGCGCGTCGGAACAATGCGACCGAGCAATCGCAGCGCGTCCGCAACCCCATGCTGACTTTTGCAGCTGGGGGCGCGCTTTATGCTGTGCCCGCAGTCGAGGTATATGCCGCGATCCACAAACAAACCGTCGAAAAAACCGCCCTTGCGATTGGCCCGTGTCTGGGGGAAATCACCTACCATGGCCGGCGCATTCCTGTCCTTTGTCCTGTGCAAATTCTTGGACTAGGGACGCCAAATTTAACTTATATGACCGAAGTAGTGGCTTTACGTTTTCCCGATGACTTGGTTCTCGGTTTCGCCGTCGATGCCATCCACGAAATCGGTACATTTGCAGAAGGCGTCGAAACGCCCCTTCCGATCTGGCAGGCTGACAGAAACTTCATCTCAAACATCATCATCAAGGAAGACGGCTCTCAGATCTATACTATTGATCTTGGAAAACTCCATGCGGCAACAGACCTGCAAGACATTGCGACACTGTCAAAAACAGATGCAGTTTCACCTGACGAAGACAGGGCAACTGACGCCCAAAACCTGACCAGCAACATTGTTGCAACGAAAGAGCGGTATCTGGTGGTCGATGCCGCAGAAAGGCTGGCGATCCCTTTGTCGCAGGTCAACTGCATCGACGAGCCGCCACAAACGCTCACAGCAGCAAACATCAAAACACCCGGGTTTCTCGGCTATTTTTCGCGCGCGAATGAAAGCATCGCTCTGTTTGACCTTTGTGAATATATGGGGGGCGCAGCTGTCGCACATCACCGGGCCAAGATACTGCTGACCGGCAAGCCCGGCTATCAGGTGGGTTATATCGTAGACCGCGTCGTCAGCATCGAAATGTCACAATGGCGCGAAAAACCTTCACCTGACCCCGAAACTCGCAGCAAGCCTCTGGTTCAGCTTGGTAGCGGCGCAAACGCTGTTGTCCTTCCAATGTGCCGCTTGCCTGACAAAATAGACGTAGTTGATGGACATCTTTTGTAGGCCACGCGACCTCCGTCCACGCATATGCGCTTCCGCGCGCCACCGTAAAATGCACCGGCATGAAGGCAGGTCAAACGGTACCTCCGACACCTGATCGAATGACTTCATAGAAGCCGTGAAAAGCAGATTGCTGGTGACACAGCACCGATTGCGAACACTGCGAGAGTCAAGCAACTGCGCCGCGAAGCAAAGCACCTCAAAGGGGTGACTACAGAGTGGATAAACAGCCTTCACCCATATCATATTTCTCAGGTTGGCGCTGGTTTTCCCGCATCATGCCAAAACCCAAAGCATGACGAGACCATGACATCAACCTCTCAGGATGGGCCAACCTATTTCTTAATTCACCAAATGTCCGGTGCCAAAAGCCCTGATGACGGTGATTTCGTTAAAGTGGCGGACAGACAGGGATTCGAACCCTGGAGACGGTCTCCCGCCTACACACTTTCCAGGCGTGCGCCTTCGACCACTCGGCCACCTGTCCGTGGGGCGCGGTTTAGCCTTATCCCCCACCCTTTTGCAAGACCCAATACATATGTTTGTGAGGCCCCTTTACGCCGGCACCGACTGCGTCTTACAAATAACCCTTCGATGAGGAGAGACCGACCCGTCTATGCTGCATGATCCGCCGCAAACCGGCAAAGCTGAACGGCCCAATGAGACGACGCGCCTGCAAACGGGCGCGCTGTTGATTATCGCTTTTGCAGTGGTGCTGTTTCTTTTGGTTCAGGCACGGTTCGTGCTGATTTCGCTGGCAACTGCGATCATTCTTTTCAGTCTCACCAGCGATGTCATCAACTTTATCGCCCGCCAGCGGATTGGGCCATTTCGCATCCCTAACACACTGGCCAGTATCGCCGCGATGGTTTTAATTGCGGCGGCCTTGCTGACGCTGACCTCTATCCTGCTGGCACAGGTCAACACCGTCTTGGTCACGACTCTGTCTTATGCGGAACGTGCGCCATCTGCCGTTGCCTCCCTGTTTTCCTGGCTTGGCGAGGACAGCCAGCTCGCGATCTTTAATGCGCTGCAATCAGTCGATCTGTCCAGCTATTTGCGCGGGGCGGCCAGTCAGGCCAGCGGCCTTACCCAAGGCACTGTGCTGATTATCCTGTTCGTTGGCTTTCTCTTCGCCGAACGGATCTGGTTCGAGACAAAATTGCTCAGCCTTGTGGGCGACCCTGCTCAGGCAGAGCGTGTGGGCAAAATTATCCAATCGATCATTCACAGGGTTAACTATTACCTGCTGGTCAAGACCGTGATCAGCGCCATTACAGGCGCGATGGTTTTTGTACTGGCACAGGCGTTCGGGCTAGGGCTGGCGACATCACTTGGCATCATTACTTTTGTGCTGAATTTCATTCCAAACATCGGATCAATCGTAGCGACGGCACTGATCGCACTGGTTGCCCATGTCGAGATTGGCGACCCGACAATCACACTTGCTGTCTTTGCGATTGCTGGTGTCATTCAATTCGTCAACGGCAGCATCATTGACCCGATGCTGATGGGGCGTGCCTTGCGGTTGTCGTCCTTCGGGATCATCTTGTCGCTGGCGTTCTGGGGCGCCGTCTGGGGCATTCCGGGCATGTTTCTGTCCGTGCCCATAATGGTGATGCTACTGGTGGTTTGTAGCCACGTACCAAACCTGCGCAATGTTGCCGTGCTCTTGTCGCGCGAAGGGTTGCCGGAATCGGAAAAAATGCTCGACCAACCGATCGAGCGCGATCTTTTCGGCCAGGACCTGCGCCGCGATTAACGGTTTGGGCGCGGTGCCGGTGGTGGTTTGTCTGCCAAGGGCTGGCGCGCATAATATGTCACGTCTTCGGTGAAATACTGATAGCTGTCTGCGTTTTCGATCGCACGCCGCGCGTCACGCTGGGCCATATCCGAACATTCCCTGCGTGAATAACAATGATCTTCGGTCGCTGCCACATGCATGAAATGTGATATCTCATGCACCAATGTCCCTTCGCGCGTCCCGTTATCGGACCGGCGATCCCCGGGGCGCAGAGCGGTCAGTGGCGGAAGGGTAAAGAACGCCGGACACAGATGCATCAGATAAGGTTCATCCGCAAAAACCCAGGCATATTCGCCAGCATTGCATCCGCCATCGGCAATCTGGTCACATTGCGCAGTCACAGCGCCACCGCGCAGCGCGGTGACAACCGACTTGAGGCTTGCGCGGACACGCTCGGCATTTGCGTGAGAATAGTCACCAAACCAGCGTTGATAGTCCGATGTATCACCAACGGCCACCGCAGCCTTCAGCGTCAGGTCCTTGGCGGTGCCAAGCGCGTCCGTGATGATCTTGGATTGTTCGGCATTGCACCCCGGATAGCGGTCATCCGCAGCAGCGGGTAAGCCAATGCAAGCCAGCCCCGCCAAGAGGATTGCAAAATACCGCATCGCTTACTCCAAGTGCAGATAGACCCGCCTGTTCTGGCGACCCTTCTTTTCAATCTTGCCGATGCGCACACGCCCGATCTCTGCGGTATTGGCCACATGGGTGCCACCACAGGGTTGCAAATCTGCTGTCTCATCTCTGACGCCAATCCGCACAAGACGAATTTGGCCGCTGCCGCGAGGTGGTTGGACAGACATTGTCTTGACCAAATCAGGTTGGGCATCAAGCTCTGCATCCGTGATCCATTCCTCGGTCACGTCCATATCGCAGCCGATCAGGCGGTTCAGGTCTTCTTCCAGCGCGACCTTGTCCTCCGGCGCTTCTGGCATATCAAAGTCGAGGCGGCCCTTTTCAGCCGCGATCGCCCCGCCCGAGACCGGCAAAGGGATCACAACAGACAAAAGATGCAGCGCCGTGTGCACGCGCATGTGCCGATAACGCCGGTCCCAGTTCAATATCTGGGTCACATCCTGCCCCACGCCAGGCAGGCCTGCAGGCTCAGCCGGGACAAGCACAATATCGTCCCCTTCCCCTTTTACGGTCGTCGCTATTTCGATCTCACCACCCTTCCAGCGCAGCTTGCCGCTGTCGCCGGGCTGACCGCCTGAAGTGGGGTAAAAGACCGTGCCGTCCAGAACGATGCCACCTTCCGACGTAATTCTGCGCACTTTACCCAAAGCTTCACGAGCATAAGCGTCTTTGCGGAACAACATTTCGGTCATGATGGGTTCTGATCCTTCAGCACTTCGGGATTGCGCAACCAAATATCACGCTGCGCGAACGGAATCTCAATCCCCGCTGCCGCGAATTCCTTGGCAATGGCGTGGTTCATCTCGGATTTTGTGACCAATACATAGTTCACGTCACGCAGGATCGCGCGGATTTCAAAATCCAGCGAATCCGCGCCAAAGCCCATAAACAGCACAGCAGGCGGCGGAGCCATCACGACAAGCGGATGCGCCTCGGCGATGCCGCGCAGAATCTCTGTGACCTTATCAGCATCGGTCCCGTAGGCCACTCCCACGGGCACAATCACACGGCCCACCAGATTGCCCCGCGTCCAGTTCGTCACCTGCCCGCTGACCAGATCGGCGTTGGGCACGATGACATCGGTCCGGTCAAATGTCTCGATCCGGGTCGAGCGGACAGAGATCCCACGGACATAGCCCATCTGGCCCCCGACCTCGATCCAATCGCCTTCGCTGATCGGACGCTCGATCAGCAGGATAATACCCGAGACAAAGTTCGACACGATGTTCTGCAAACCAAAACCAATGCCCACCGACAGCGCACCGGCAACAATCGCAAGGTTTGACAAATCAATCCCGGCGCTGGTGATAGCGATCAGTGCGGCCAGAAAAATACCGACATAGCCAAAGCCTGCCACGACAGCGTTCTGCCCGCCCAGATCCAGACGTGTGCGCGGCATCACCGATTTACGCAACGTGCCCTGGATAAAGCGCGTCAGCACATAGCCAAAAGCAAACACGGCCGCGAAGACCAGAAAATCAGTCGGCGAAATCCGCGAGTCGCCAATGGCAAACCCCTCGCGAAAGCGCGCCCAAAGTTCGATCAGATCATCGACACGTGCCCCCCAGATCAGCGCAAAAAGCGGCAAACTGAGCATGAAGAGCGCAAAAGTCACAAAGACCGGCAAGAGCGCATATAAGCCGCGCAAGTCTTCCTCACTGTCAGAGGTCAGGGTCATGTCGTTCACAATGCGTTGCAACAAGAACAAGACGCCAATCAGAGCCAGCGACAAAATCGACGGCGCCAGCATGGCGGTGCCTGCAGCCGTATAGCCAAAGGTGGCCAAGGTGGGCGCCACGACCGCCACGACGGTCGCACCTGAACCGATATAGCGCCGCAGCCGCCCTGCCGATGCCAGCCCGTCATCGTCCTGTTCCGGCAGGGTGGCAATCACCCGCCCCAAGCGCCAAAGAAGCAGTCCCAGTACGACAAGAAAAGGCCACTCGAACGCAGCAAACGCACCTTCGGTGACGTCCATGGTCCGCAGACCCGCCCCTAACAACGCGCCAATTGCCATAACCCAGGCAATTGCCGCACTCCACCGGCGCCCTCTGGCCCGCGTTGACTGGTTATAGCCCAGGTATTCAGCGGTATCTTCAATCGGAAAGATCAGCCGTGACAGCCACCAGCCGATAATGACCAAAGAACCGGCCATCGGAATGGTCGCGACGATATCACCGCCACGCAGACCAAAGATATCCAACGCTTCGAGTGACGCTGACAGAATTAACAGGCCGATCAATGGCACCAGCAATTGCACGACCGACAAAAGCACCCGGATCAGCGGCCGCCAGCGGGTGGACTGGCCTGCGAATTTGGCGTGCCAGCGCGTCACCATGCGCCGCCCTGCCCCCAGCAGGCCGATCCCGACCACAAAGAAAACCAGTACGCGCGGCAATGCATCCGCCAATTGTCCGGTATCCCACTTGCTGGAAAAGCCCGCCGCGATTTCGACACTGATAACCTCGAACAAGGTCCAGACTGCGGCAATGGCACCGGCCAGATGGGTGGGGTTCAGCGGTGATGGGCCGCGCACTGTCAGTTCACTGGTTTGTTGTTGCAACGCTTGATCGTCAAATTCACCTATCAGGCCGTTGGCACGGGCATAGGCCTCTTGCGCCAAAAGCTGTGGTGCCATCAACGCGCTGCGCTGCTCTGCAAGGGCGGCACGGCGTTCTGCCACACTGGGTGCCTCTTCACCGCTATCTGGGACAGGCCCCAAGGCTGCAATCTGTGCATCAACTGTTGCCAAGCGACCGGAATTAATATTGGAGCGGCTTAGAAATTCATCACGCCACGTGACAAGTTCAGCACGTAACCGACTGATTGCAAACAAGGATGCGTCATCGCGCGCAGCAAGCTCTTCTGCCCTTTGGGCCAGTCTTTCGAACTCATCCGCGTCTTCCGACACAGTGTCAGTGGCGACCGGCGCGGTCAAATCCGTCTCGGGCGCGTCCTCTTGGGCCGTCAGCGCCAGAGGTGCGACGACAGCAAACAGACAGACAAGCGCAAGAGCAATGAAACGCTGGATCATGCGTCTTCAAATACCGAAGGCACGTTCACCTCGGCCTCCATCCAGTCAGGGCTTGGCAGACCCTTTTCGCGCAAGAACGCAGGGTTAAAGATTTTTGACTGATAGCGCGTGCCAAAATCGCACAAGATCGTCACAATGGTATGACCCGGCCCCATGTCACGGGCCAAACGTATGGCACCTGCGATATTGATGCCGGTGGAACCGCCCATGCAGAAGCCTTCGTGCTGAAGCAGATCAAAGATGATCGGCAATGCCTCGGTATCAGGAATTTTATAGGCAAAATCAGGGGTAAACCCTTCAAGGTTGGCGGTGATACGCCCCTGCCCGATCCCTTCAGTGATCGAGTCGCCTGCGGGCGGCACCTCACCTGTATAAAGCTTATAAAGGCCGGACCCATAAGGGTCAGACAGGCCGACCTTCACGCCTTTTGGCTGCAAAACGTGCCCCACACCCGCCAGCGTCCCGCCCGAGCCACAGGCACAGGTAAACCCGTCCACTTTGCCGTCGGTCTGCGCCCAGATTTCCGGGCCCGTCGTTTCAATATGCGCCTGCCGGTTGGCGGTGTTATCAAACTGATTGGCCCATATCGCGCCATTGGGCTCAATCTCGTTCAGGGCGGCAGCCAGCCGGCCAGAGTATTTCACATAGTTGTTGGGGTTGGCATAGGGCACTGCCGGCACCTCAACCAATTGCGCGCCCGCCACGCGGATCATGTCTTTCTTTTCCTGGCTTTGTGTCTCGGGGATCACGATGACGGTTTTGAAACCCATCGCGGCCCCCGCCAAAGCCAACCCGATCCCGGTATTGCCAGCAGTGCCTTCGACAATCGTGCCGCCAGGTTTCAGTTCACCCCGGGCGATGGCCGCCTTGATCATAAAGAGCGCCGCACGATCCTTGACCGATTGACCGGGATTGAGAAATTCCGCCTTGCCCAAAATGGTGCAGCCTGTGGCCTCGGACGCTGCGCGCAGTTTGATCAGGGGCGTGTTGCCAACTGTATCGGCGAAATCGGTCTTCATAGTCATGGCGCGGCCCTTTCAATCAATTGCTTTCTGTGTAGGACCGCTGCACCCCAACATCAAGTAAACAAAGGCTCAGACCAATGCACGTAGCCGCGCTTTGTGACGCAATGTCCAGTAGAGCAAATAGAGTGCGGGACCTGTTGCAATCTCTCCGCTATCGGCCAGCGCCATGGCGTCCTCAAAGGCCATCGGGTGCAGGCGCAAGTCCTCTGCTTCATTGACCAACCCGCCCTGATAGGTGTTCACATCAGGCAGATCACACAGGCCCACATAGGTGTAAAAATAGTCCGTACTGGCGCCGGGCGAGACATAAAAAGACCCCGCTTCCTCCAAGCTGCGGATCGTCAATCCGGCCTCTTCCGCGCACTCGCGCAGGGCCGCGTCTGAGGGTGCTTCGCGCGCATCCACGATCCCGGCCACCGGTTCCAGCATCCAGGGGTTTGGATCGTGGCGCAGGCGCGGGCCGACACGCGCCTGTTCGACCAGAAGAACACGGTCTGTTGCAGGATCATAGGGCAGCACAATTGCAGCATCGACGCCGTAAAAGCCTTCGCGGGTCAACCGGCTCGTCATGGTACCATCAAACTGGCGGTGCATGACCTCGACAGATTGGAAACTGAAAAAGCGTCCCTGCGGCGGGTGGGCTTTCTTGATCTCGAAATCAGCCGGGGACGGTTGAAAACGCCTGCTTGCAGGTGCAGCGGTCGCGCGGTGCTTTGACCAAGCGCGCGCTTCAATCATCGGCCACATCGCGCGCAACTGGGCAAAGCCAGGCAGCGGATCATGCGAAAAGATCTCGGTTGCGGCCAGTATCGCAGGGGCCAGATGATCGGCCTCCCAAGCGCTCAATGACCAATGTCCGTATCCGGCGGCAACGTCGTCCGGGGGCAGATAGCATGACACAGCGCGCACGCCTGCATCCGTTTCCACCTGGGTCCGCACCAAGCGATAACCAAACGCACCTTCATAAAGGTCAAGCCGCGCCATCCCGGCGGCGCTCACATCCTCATAAACAAGACCCTCGGCAACGGCCCCTTCCTGCGCAGCAATAAAGGGCACCACATTGTCTTTGACCGGATAAACGCCGTATCCATGCAGCCTTGCTCGCAGGCCCTGACGCGCCGCACGCCCCGCAACGGCGGACATCAATCCTTGCGACTGCAAAGTCCCGTAAACAAAAAGATCCATGACTTAGGGAAAGCGCTGGCCAAAAAATTCCGTCGCCCAAGCGCAAATGACACCACCAATCAAAAGCGTCGCGATCAATGTTGTGTCCGCAAACATCATGCCGAATTCAATCATCTGGTTAAAGATATCGATCACCGCCTCCATGGTCCCGTCACGGTACCGGTTGCCCAAGGCGTTAGACAGCATTTGGTTAAAAGCAACGGCAAAGATAGAACAAAATGCAATTGCGGCCGCTGACGTCAGCCCAATTCCGATGGCAGGGTTGTAGCCCCGTCCGGCCCGACTGCCACACACCCGCCACCCGATGACAAGGCTGATGAAACTGACAACCGGAAGCCAGTAGGCCGGGGCCCGCGATTCTGGAAAAAGTGAAATGCTCAGCCCGGCCAGGTACCACCCGAACAGACCAAAAATAACTGCACCTGCAAGACGTCCGGCTGTGGGCATGTCATTGCGTCCTTATGTTGACGCGCACGGCCCTACATTAACCCGGCCGTGTCACGGTAATCTGCGTTACATCACAGTTTCGGCTATCAAATGTCGCGGCGCAAGATGTCAGATAAAAATCCCACATCCGTTTGAACCGATCATCAAAGCCCAAAGCAGCCACCTGATCCCATTTTTCGTTAAAGGTTTCGTGCCACCGGCGCAGTGTCAGACCATAGCTTTTGCCGAACTCGATTGAGCCATTCACATTTAATCCAGCCTTTTCAACCTCTTGACGCAAAACCGTTGGGCTGGGCAGCATGCCACCGGGGAAGATGTACTTTTGGATAAAGTCCACGCCCTTGCGGTAGGCTTCCCAGCGTTCATCCTTGACGGTGATGATCTGAAGTGTTGCGTGTTTGCCCGGTTTCAGACGCTCGCGCACGGTTTCAAAGTACGTAGGCCAGTATTGTTCGCCCACCGCTTCGAACATTTCGATGCTGGCGATACCGTCATAAAGGCCTTTTTCATCGCGGTAGTCCTGCATCTTGATATTGACCATATCGGACAAACCCGCCTTGGCCATGCGCGCGACAGCATAATCATGCTGTTCCTGACTGATGGTCAGCCCGGTTACTTTAATCCCGCGCTCTTTCGCGGCATATTCGGCAAACCCACCCCAGCCGCAGCCGATCTCTAGAATATGATCGCCCGGTTGCGCGCCCATTTCATCGATCATGCTGGCATATTTGCGGGTTTGTGCCGCCTCTAGGCTTTCTTGCCCGGTTTCAAAGATCGCCGATGAATATGTCATCGTGTCATCCAGCCAAAGGCTGTAGAAATCATTGCCCAGGTCATAGTGATAACTGATGTTCTTGCGGGCCTGCGTTTTCGAATTGCGCTGCATCCAAAAGCGGACGCGCTCGTAAAACTGGATCAGCTTTTGCGCCGGGAACCCGTCATAGATGTGATCCGCTTCGTCGTGCATGAAATCCATAACCGCCATCAGGTCAGGTGTGGTCCACCACCCGTCCATATAGGCTTCGGAAAACCCCATATCGCCTTCGCGGACGGTCCGCGCAAACAGGTCAGCGTTGTGAACATGGACTTCCGCCACATACCCCGGCTTTGATCCTTCGGCCCGGAAATGACGACCATCTGGCAAAATGATATCAACCCGGCCTTTTTGCAGGTCTTTGACCTGATCAAACACGCGCGCAAAATAACGTGGAAGCCCGGTTTGGCCGTCAGTACTGGTTAAGATCATCGCTGTTCCTGTCGTATTGTTGTCGCGTGTGACTGTTTGCCGCCACCTTGTTAGATGGCAAGTTAACCCTTGATACGGTGAAGTCACGGAAAACGTTTAAAAATAGTTTCCATGACCAGACGGAAGCTAGAACCCACGGGTCTCATAAGCCTGCAATGCACGCTTGCGTCCGGTATCTGCGGCGACGATCGGTTCAGGATAGCGGTCCTGCGCCTGCATCCCCCAACTGTGCGGGATCATATCATAATATGATAAAGCTGTCGCGCTGGGTGTCTTGGTGCCCTCTGCAATCCATTTTTTGACATAAGCGCGGTCTTTATCGAATTTATCAAGCTGCGTCACCGGATTGAACACCCGAAAATAAGGCGTTGCATCCGGACCAGAGCCTGCTGACCACTGCCAGCCCATCGCATTGCTGCATGGGTCCCAGTCAATCAGGCAATCGGCAAACCAGTCCATTCCGATCTTCCAGTGGCACAGCAAATGTTTGGTCAGATAGGACGCCACAATCATCCGGCCACGGTTATGCATCGTGCCGGTCACGTACATTTCACGCATCGCCGCATCGACAAAACGTATGCCTGTGCGCCCCTGTTTCCACGCCTTCACCTCGGCCACCCGCTCATCGGTGTTCCAAGGGAACGCGTCCCAGTCCTCTTTCCAGTTATCTGTCGTGATACGCGGCGTGTGATAGGCAAGATGATAAGCAAACTCGCGCCAGACCAACTCTTTAAGAAAGGTTTCCGCGTCGGCTTTGCCGTCGTTGAGCGCCTGCCAGCCAGAATGCCAGCATTTGCGCGGGCTGATTTCACCATAAGTCAGGTTTTCGGACAGGCCCGATGTGCCCTCAACGCCCGGCAAATCGCGGTTCTTGACATAGTTGGACACGCGATTTGCAATAAAGGCTCCAAGCCGGTTTGACGCCGCAGCCTCACCCACTGTGCAGTGGCTTTTGAGAATGTCCGCACCCCGAAACATCGCGGCATCCATGCGCCAATCTGCGATGTCATCAGATGCAGGCCAGCTGTCCGGCGTCGGGATGGTCCCCGGCGTCGGCAGAGCGGCCGGCACATCATTGCCGCGCACGGATTTCCACATCGGCGTGTAGACTTTATAGAACCCGCCGGTTTTCGTCTCGACCGTCCAAGGCTCGAACAGCACATGACCCTTAAAGCTCTCGGCCGTCACACCGTCTTCTTTCAAGGCCGCTTTCAGGTCAGTATCACGCGCCCTGCTGTCAGGATCATAGAGCCGCGACCAATAGACCGCCCCTGCCCCGGTTTGCTTGATCAGCTCGCGCAGCACCGGCAATGCATTCCCGCGCCGCAAGATTAACTTACTGCCTTTTTCGTCCAGCGCCTTGGCCAAATCCGCAACGGACAACCCAAGGCGCATCTTGGGCGCAGCCCCAAGATTTTCGGTCAATTCATCGTGGATGAAAACCGGAATGACAGGGCGATCCGCCTGACAGGCCGCTGTCAGTGCCTCATGGTCGCCAAGGCGCAGATCACGCCGAAACCACATCAAAATAGGGGATTTGCTCATCAGTCCTCCGTGCAGGGCTGCTTGGCCTGCCTACAGCACCTGATCTAGCGCGCCCATCAGCGCGTCAACCTCAGCCTTGGTGGTGTAGTGAACGAAACTGACGCGTAAGACACCTTTGGACAGATCAACACCCATCGCAGACAGCGGACGTTGCGCATAAAAATCACCGCCTCCGGCCATGATCCCATGCGGGGCCAGCTTTGCAGCCACGTCCTCAGCATCGCTCTCCAGCGCCATCGCCACTGTCGGTGCGCGGCGCCGCGCGTCCGCAGGACCGATAAGCCGGACCGAGTTCTTGCTTGAGACGTAATCCAGCAAGGGCTGCAACACAGCAACTTCCTGATCACGCATCAAATCATGGGCCTTGCGCGCAGCCGCTGCGCCTGTGCCGCCGCCATGATGCCGCGACAAGGCGTCAAAATAATCCGCCATCCCGGCACTGGCTGCGACCTGCGCATGATCCGGCCCTGCCGGTGTGAAACGCTTGTAAAGGCTATCGCCATTAAAGTGATGCCCTTGGTTCGGCAGTTCCATCCCCCAGTCTTCGCGGATGACCATGATACCTTGGTGCGGGCCATAGGTCTTATACGCACTGAACAGATAGACGTCACACCCAAGCGCGGACACATCAGCAAACCCGTGCGGCGCATAAGAGACACCATCAACGACCGTCCGCGCACCCGCGGCCTTTGCCAGTGTGGTGATCGCCGGCACATCATTAATCGCGCCGACAACGTTGGAACAATGCGGAAAGCATACCAGCGCCACGTCCTGCTCTAGCAGTTGCGCCAGATCATCCAGCTGCAATTCGCCCGTTTCGGGGTCAATCTGCCACTCAAGAACAGAAATGCCTTCCTCGGCCAAGCGCCGCCATGGCCCGCTGTTGGCTTCATGATCCTGATTGGTCACAACAATGCTTTGCCCGGGCTTGATCCATTGGCGCACCGCTTGTGCCAGCACATAGGTGTTCTGCGTTGTGGATGGCCCGAATGACACTTCATGCGTTTGCACACCCAGCATGTCTGCCAGGCGGCTGCGCGCCTCATCCATCTCTGCGCCAGCCAGTTGCGAGGCCTCGTAAGGCGCATAGGGTTGCACCTTACGCTGGGTGTAGAAACGACAAAGTCGGTCTATCACCTGTCGGCAGGTATACGACCCGCCCGCGTTTTCAAAAAAGGACTGACCCTGCAATGCGGGTTCATCAAAGGCGGGGAATTGGGCGCGCACCCATGCGATATCTAAAGTCATGCGCATATGGATACGAAAAAGGCCCCGATGCGCAAGCACCGGGGCCTCTGTTTTTCACCTAGCCGATCTTATTCGGCAGGCACGGCAGTTTCTTCTACCGTTGTCCGAACGCCAGCAGCTTCGCGTTTGCTATCAAGCCAGATGCCCTTGATCAGTGAAAAGCCCATCAGCACCATCACAAGGCTGAACGGCAGCGCTCCAATCACCATCGCCGTCTGGATTGCACCCAAACCGCCCGCGATGATCAAACCGCCCACAACCAGCGCCAGAGCTGCACCCCAGAACAGAATATGCGGACGCGCCTTTGGGCCTTCGTCGCCGGCTGCGTTGATCGTGTTGATGATCAGCACGGCGGAGTCAGCGGACGTCACCAGATAGGTCAGCAGCAAGATCACAACGATCACAGACATGATCCACGCCAACGTGGGCTCAAGGATCACGGCCAGCATCGCAAAGAGCTGGTCCGATTGCCCTGCCCCAGTAATCGCGCCATTGGCGTCACCGTTCAGTTCCAGATCAATGGCGGTGCCACCGACCAATGCGAACCAGACAAAGCACATGACTGCCGGAATGATCAAAGCGCCCAGCACGTATTCACGCACGGTCCGACCGCGCGAGATCCGCGCGAGGAAAACACCCACGAATGGCGCAAACGCAATCCACCAAGCCCAGTAGAAGATGGTCCAGCCACCCTGCCAACCGGCCAGCGCATCCCCTTGTTCGGTGCCATCAGCGGCCCAAACCGTAAAGATGTTGCCGGGGATCGAAACCAGGTAGTCCCAGATGCCCACGAACAGTGCTGTTAAGCCAAAGAACGTTGACCCAAAGATGATAAAGAATGCGAGGATGAAAAAGCTCAGTCCCATATTGATGTTGGACAACCACTTGATGCCTTTGCCCACGCCTGACAGTGCCGACAATGTCGACGCCCCCATGATCACGATCAATGCAACAACAATAGCCATCGTCGAGGATGACTGCTCGCCTGCCGCGTTTGTCGTGTAAAGCCATTCGCCAAAGCCAATCCGGTAAAGACCCGAGATGAATTGCTCGACCCCGAAACCCAGCGTTTGCGACACGCCCAAAACCGTTGCCACAACAGCAACCACGTCAATCGCGTGACCCAGCGGGCCTGACAAGGCTTTCCCGAACAGCGGCGTCAGCCCCGAGCGGATTGTCAAAGGCAGGCCCCGACGGTAGGAAAAATAGCCCAAAGCAAGCCCGACAATGGCATAAGATGCCCAAGCGGCCAGCCCCCAGTGCGTGAACGACCAGATATAGGCATCACGCACATTGTCAGCCGAGCTTCCTGTGGTGTCGCCCATGATCGTTGCGGGGTTGGACGCCCAATGGTACATCGGCTCAGCGGTTGCAAAAGTCAGCATCCCGATCCCGATACCGGCGCCAAACATCATGGAGAACCATGAGAAATTGGAAAATTCCGGTTCATCATCCGGCATCCCAAGCTTCAATCTACCTGCCGCAGGCCATAGGGCAAGCCCGAGACAAAGGATGACAAAAAACGCCATCACATAGACATACCAATAGTTAAACGATGCGAGGATAAAACCGTTGATGCTGCCCAAGACAGAGGCCGCCTGAGCCGGGAAAGCGACGGCCCAAATGATCAAAGCGCCCACCAAAATCTTGGCAGTGATCGTGACGTCTTTGGTGAACCCGCGGTAAAAACCGCTGTCTGCCGTCTTGATGGGCAGATCCATTAAAGGTGGCTTTGGTGCCATAGTATTTTCCCCTTGTTGCTTAATTCTTATGCACTTACGGTACACGACTTCAGTCCAGACCTAAACCATTAAGCGGCAGAAATGTTCCAAATGCGACAAGGATATTTTCTGCCGCGCTGCAGAAAAATGCGATGTTTTAAAAGAAAAAGCCGCCGATCTTGATCAGATCGACGGCCCGGATAGTTCATTTGCGACAGTGCTTTAGGCGTTCACATCCACCACGACGCGCCCTTTGACCTGGCCTTTCAAAATACCATCACCCAGCGCAGGCAGGTCCGCCAATGTGGCAGGCTGGATCATCGCTTCAAGCTTGTCCATGGGAAGATCCTTGGCAATCCGCGCCCATGCCCGCACCCGGTTATCATAAGGCTGCATCACGCTGTCGATCCCCAGCAGGTTCACACCGCGCAGCAAGAACGGAATAACCGAAGCAGGCAAGCCCGCACCGCCCGCCAGCCCAACAGCCGCGACGGATGCACCATATTGCATCTGCCCCAAGACACGGGCCAACATCTCGCCGCCAACAGCATCGACACAACCGCCCCATGTTTCCGCTTCCAGCGGACGGCGGGTAATTTCATTGATCTCTTCGCGCGCCACAATCTGCGTCGCCCCCAGTGATTTCAGATAATCCGATGTTTCGGGGCGCCCTGTGACAGCGGCGACCTCATATCCCAGATTGGCAAGGATCGCCGTCGCAACCGACCCCACCCCGCCAGCCGCACCCGTCACCAGAACCGGGCCGTCTTTGATGCCATGATCTTCCAATGCCATGACAGCCAGCATCGCGGTAAAGCCTGCTGTGCCAACAGCCATAGCCTGCCGCGTCGTCAGACCCTGCGGCAAAGGGACAAGCCATTCGGCCTTAACGCGGGCTTTTTGGGTGTATCCCCCCCAATAGGCCTCGCCCACGCGCCAGCCTGTCAGGACGACCTTATCACCCACCTTGTAGCAGGGGTTGTCCGAGGCTTCGATCGTGCCAGCCATATCGATACCGGGCACATGCGGATAATTGCGCACCAGACCGCCCCCCGGACCGATACACAGCCCGTCTTTGTAGTTAACGGTGGAGTATTCAACCGCAACGGTCACATCCCCGTCGGGCAGTTGATCCAGTGAAAGCTCCTGCACAGATGCACTGGTCTTCCCCTCATCGTCTTTCTCTACCATCAAAGCTTTGAACATGGTCTTCCTTTCCTTCGGGGCACAATGGCCCCTTTTTTTGCTATGTTTTCAAACGGCTGCCGGTGCCTCCGGCGGCCAACCGGACCTAGATCCAGAAGTTCTCATGCACGGTAGCATCCCGCGGGCCATCTTGGGTGTGCACCTCAAGCGCTGTGCCTTCGTCCCAATGTGTCATGCGCACCATACCGATGGCCACATTTGTCCCGAAATCCGGTGATTTAGCCGCAGAGGTCACTTGCCCGATCCGCTTGCCCTTGGCCATGATCGGCCAAACCTGATCGCACAGCGGGATATCCCCCTCAATCGCAATGGCGCGGATTTGCTGGGTCGGCCCCTCTTTGGCGACACGCAACAATGCATCGCGCCCCACACAGCCGATCGCCGTCTGGGTCGAACAAAACCGGCCCAGTCCACATTCATGCGGGGTATTTTCGCGCGTCATATCATTGCCATAGGACAGCAGGCCCCCTTCAATGCGCTCGATCAGGTTGGGGCATCCTGCATGGACGTCCAGATCCTTGCCCGCCTCCATCAGCGCATTCCACAGCGGCATGCCATTCTGCGTCCCGTCGACATAGATCTCATACCCGCCTTGTTTGGAATAGCCCGACCGGGCCACAGCCATGCTGACGCCCTGAAAGTCAAACCAGCCAAAGCGAAAAAACCTTATCGCGCGGACCGCATCACCGAAAACCCGTGCCATCAGTTCTTCGGCAAGTGGTCCTTGCACCGCCAAAGGCGACACATCGGGTTCGTCAACCAACACATCCAGACGATATCCGTAAGCCAAAGCCTTGACCCAAAACAAAAGATCACTGTCGGCAATCGAAATCCACCAGCGGTCCTCGGACAATTTCAGCGCCACAGGATCATTCAACATCCCGCCCGTTTCATCCACGATAGGCACATAATAGCACTGCCCCGGCAACATGCCGCGCAGATCACGCGGGGTCAGCATCTGCATCAGGCGCGCCGCGTCCGGGCCGCGCAATTCGATCTGCCGCTCGACCGCAACATCCCACACCTGCACGGCTGATTTCAGGTGGTGATAGTCTTCCGTGATACTGCGAAAGACCGTTGGCAAAAGCATGTGGTTATAAACGGTATAGCCTTTCACGCCGGCGGCCTCGACACCGTCAGTGAAAGGCGTGCGCCGTATCCGGCGGGAAGGCGCAATCTGGGCCATCACATATCCTCTGGCATAAAGGGAAGATCAGTATCGTTTGGCTTCAGCCCCATCGCAGTCAGCATCGCATGGACCTGTCCGCGATGATGGGTTTGGTGGTTGAAAAGCTGCATCACGCACAGCGCAATCGGTTTGGTAAAGTCGCGTTTCATGGCACCAGAATGCCACGTGATATCCCCGACCAGATCAATCGCGCTGACACTGCTGGCCCAGAGTTTGATACGGGCGTCCATCCGAAACCGCTCGCCCGCCCAGACGGCGGGTGTTGGTGTGAAATCAACGCTGTCCTTGATCGACGGATCAGGGCCTGCACCACCATCGAAACGGCTGATCCAGATCGTATCGCCCCAGAGCAGATGGTTCAGCGTCCCCATAATTGACCCAAAAAACGCACCGCGATCCCGGTAGAGCTCTTCGTGCTCGATCTGGCCAATCATGTCGCGCAAGCCATTGTTTTGCCAAGCATTGTAGCGCGCCATGGTTTGACAATAGGCCGGCGTGATCACGGCTTGGGGCCTTTCCAGTCGATCGGGCAAATCTCGGCTGATTTGCCGCCGAAATCCCAGACGCGGCCATAGTCGCGCACCTTGGATTTGGTCCCTTGTGCGGCAATGATATCGGGACCCATCCAGTATTTGGAATTCGAAATCATCACCGGATGGTCAGGGCTCTTGCCCTTCATGGTCTCGATCTCACCCTGGATTTTGCGGCCAATATAGATGCCGCGCTTGTCACCATCGCGCACGATCTCGACCTTTTCGCGCTCGGCGCCTATGATTTCGGACACCAGCATGGTGAAAAGCCCAGTGGTGCCGCCAGCCGCGCCGCTAAAGATTTTCAGGATGCCATTGTAAGCTTTCTGGGTCGCGCGCTCATCGACATAGGCCGCAACCTTCCAGTTGCCTTCTGCCATGCGTCCCGGAATATCGACCAGCAGACCGACATTCAGACCGGACAGATCCTCACCCTCGAAATGCCCTTCATCAATGGCAATCGCCATCCAGGCGTGACAGTGCCCTTCGGTGGGCGGGTGTGCGCCCAAGCTGACAACGCATGGACAAAACACCGTGCAAGAGCAGTTCAGGAACAACTCGCCCTTGATCGCCCATTCTGTCGGCTTCATCTTGCGGCGCAACGGGTTGCTTTCCATCCGCTGATCAATCCGCTGCGAGATCGGCAACCGATCGGCAGGTGCGCGCTCTGTTTGGGCCATATCTCTTCCCTTTCGTTAATAAATTGCCAAAATCAGACCGGCGGCAATCAATGCCACGCCCGTCGGTTTGATCACACGATGCCCGATATCGGGCAGTTTTTCAAAAATCATCAGCAGTGTTGCCAGCCCCATCCAGGCCAGGCTCATCACGCCACCGACAAATCCAAGCGCCATGAAGCCCCAACAACACACCACACAAAAGGCGCCAAGCCCCAGCCCCATGCGCAAACCACCAAAGAAACCGGTTTTCCAATGCCCCAGAAAATAGGTCATGGGCGCGTGGCATACGCCGTGGCACACCTCTTTGATGCGGGTGAACTGAAATGCGCCCACAACAATCAGCAGAATCGCAGACAGCCAGACCGGCGCGATCCCCAGCATATTGATCACGCCCCCAAAAAGCAGCGCCAGCTGCACAGTCGCAATCAGGGCAGCAAAGCCCACCCACACGATGAAATATCCCAAAAGCACGCCTGCCCAGCCCGCGCGCGTGCCATCGGCGCTGACCATCAGCCGTTCATAGGTTGTCAGTGTCGGCACCAGCGTTGGCAGCATCATCGCTGCCATCATAATCGCCCACATCGCAAACAACGGGCCAAACCGCGCCATCGGCATATCCATTGGCATCCGCGGGTCCATGCCAGCCATCACCTGCCCCATCGGGCCGGGGCGCCCCAGCAGATCAAGATCCATATCCATCGCCATGACATACATCATCCACCAGGCGAACACGATTGCCCCAAAGAACGACAACCACAAAGATGATCGAACCAGATGCGACACGTGGCGTCCTCCCAAACGGCCAAAAGCAAGTCGCGTACGACTCAAGACTTGCACAAGATATGTCAGACGTTTAATTGTCTGACAAATGAAAATTGATCCCCAGAATCCCGCTGACCTATCCGCGCAAATCGCCAAGGCCATCCGAGATGCCATCATCTGCGGCGACCTGCCGGTGGATGAACGCCTGCCATCAGAGGCCGAATTGGCCGAACAGTTCCATGTGTCGCGCCCGACGGTGCGCGAAGCACTGAAACGGCTGGCCGCGCAATCGCTGATCCGTACGCAACGGGGGGCAACCGGTGGTGCCTTTGTGAACCGTCTGAAATTCGAAGACGCTTACGGCCAGCAAATCACCACATCGACGCTGCTTTTGTCGATGAACGACATCAGCTTCGCAACCGCCTGTGAGGCGCGCTATGCCTTGGAACGGGCCTGTGCCCCGCTATCCGCA
>JALQUF010000230.1 GCA_023263855.1 Yoonia sp.
CCTATCCGGCACAGACGGCAGACTGGAACGCTATGCAGTAATGCCAGTCAGATCACGCCGTCAAATACGTTGGCTGGATGCGTCTGGCTACCAGCTCGCTGTTTCCGAAATTCCTGAAGAATGGCATACTGGAACACTTCAGACCCGTGATTATGATCTCACTGTCCAAAACGATGAAGCAAAGGTCGTCAGGACCTTCTAGTGGATCTTCTTTAGAGGACATGAGTTCAAGTTCATTGTACCCGCGGATCTGCAGATTGCCGACATCCCTCTATAGAGCGGAGAATTGCTGTTTCCCAAGGGAACTCTCCCGCAGTAAGGCAGTGATGAGATCCCGGTGACGAAGGTCCGCTTTCGCGGTTTCCACAGTTTCCTGCTGCGGTGCCGCGGACTTCTGCTTCTCGCCCATTGTGACGGTGTCAGCTTCCGACCCATATTGTTAGAACTGTTGACTAATTTGTTCTCAGCTCTTCAAGAATTCTTCTGAAGTTCGGTCAAGGTCAATGCGTCCTCCCGCAACCAAAATATAACACAACTTATCATCGCATTAACGCCCCATGGGGCGCTTTCTGCGCTTGTGATGAAGGGCGCACTCACAGCAGCGCGGAAAACCTTACCAAACAACAAAAAAGCAAAGAAAGTACGCGATCAGAATAGCGGTGTCTGGGGGGCGGCTTGAACCTGCTTTAAGATGTCTCGCGCGGGACAATGATGGTCCGGGTCATCATTGACAAAGCAAACAAGCTTGCTGCAGCAAGGATCATCGTTGGCCCAGCTGGCCAATCCAGCCAGATCGCCACGGCCATGCCTATCCCCAAGGATATCAGCGCTGCAAACGTGGCCACCAACACCATCCGCGCCATGGAGCCTGTCCAATGCGCGGCAACAGCAGCAGCCAGCGTGAGTAATGCAAGCACGA
>JALQUF010000231.1 GCA_023263855.1 Yoonia sp.
CGAACCGCGGACCTACTGATTACAAATCAGTTGCTCTACCGGCTGAGCTAAAGCGGCATTAAACTAAATTGCCTGACACTGTTATTCTGTATTCATCCGATGTGTAAAAAGGAGTCACAGAATGATTCATGTTGCCAGGAAACAATACTAATTTACCTTCAAATGATTTGTCCACTGGTATGATATGATTTCTTATTGTGCCCAAGGCATCTGTGTAATGAAAGTTGAATGCTGGTAGTCTCTGGATATTTCTACCTTGATAATTTACAAATTCTTGTTCTTGCTGTTGAGTGTACGGAACTTTTATCCACAGAGCAAAACTGAATTCACCATTGTGCGTGTGCGTGCCAAAGTATTCATGCTTGGTTTGATAATTGACCCAAGCATCTCTAAGACTATAATGCTTGGCTCTGTCACCAAAAGCATAAACTTCACAATACTTTTGGCACAAAGGATTCAATAGATGTTCTATGTGTTCCAAACTGTCCTGTAAATAAAATTCATTCTTTAGATTACTGGCATTACCTAGATCATTTATTTGAGCAGAATCAAAATCTTGTTGGATGCTGTCTATTTCTTTTTGAATGGGTGCCAGTTCTTCTGTGTCTAATGTGGCTTGGATAAAACCTTGAGTGGGAAAGTCTGCGGTAAAAGTGTCCTTCATACCTTTATATATCATCTACCGGCAATGCTACCTAAGGGGAGTTGGCGCAATCGCCACCAACTCCGAACTCTTAAGCAACTGGCTCTCCTGCCATGCACCTTCCTGTCGGTGTGTTGCCGGTCCTCTATGAGGATAATTTTAAATATGGCCTAGGTCGGCTCTATTCATTTGTTTTCTTAAATGACCTAGTTATTCTACCAAATATTTCCATCAGTAGATCCATAATTAGTGCTCCG
>JALQUF010000232.1 GCA_023263855.1 Yoonia sp.
AAATAACTTTTGTAGCGTTTTGTAATCCTTCGGGAGATGTAGAGCTGTTATATTCTACCGAGCCTCCGTTTATACTAACCAAATATTCACTTTGCCCTATCAAATTAGTCCTCTGTGGTTCTAACAATACCGAAGGACACGAACTATCCGTATAGTCAAGTCTTGGTATGTTATCAGTAATACCACCGTAGAATGCAGCAGTAGTAGTCTCTTGGTAATTACGAGCTACAAGACCTTGCTCTAGTTGAGCATCTTGGATGTAGATAGTTCCTGTCGTTGTGCCAAATGTTCCACTTGCATCATTAGGGTATATTCTTGCAGTTGTAATAGAACCATCAAATGTTATTGAACAACGATACCACCCTCCACCAACACTTGTAATTGATGCATCTATAGTAGATGTTGTAGAACCTACTACACCGCTACTAACATTAAACCACGCTCTTGGAGTTCCTGCATATAAAATGATGTAATCAAGAGTTCCTGCTTTAGCATAACAACTGAAAGTTTGTGTACCACTTGTTGATACGCTTTGTCTTATAGATGTGTATTGACTTGCTTTATGTTCTAATTGCCACGCATCGTTTGAGCCATCGTATCCTGCGAAACCACTTGTGATAATGCCTGTACTTCCCGATTCAGTCCAAGTAGTATCAAACTGATTACTCTGTAACAACAGGTTTTGTGTCTCCTTCTCTATATTACCACTTGCATTAACCCTTGTTGCTGATGTAGCTCTTGTAAAGTCAAAAGATACATCTGGTGTCAAAGGATAGTATGGTTGAATCTTACCAGCTTTGTATGCTGGTGATTCTGCTAAAACTAACGATGCTTTATTATAAACTGTCATATAGATTGTAATTCTGTAATACTATTTGTTGTACACGTAGGAGACTCC
>JALQUF010000233.1:0-604 GCA_023263855.1 Yoonia sp.
TGTGAATGTTAGCTTCTACTGAATCTCTTGACGCAAAAGTACGTTTCCTGCCTTGGTGTCACGCAGCAGCTTATTAAGAGGAACTAAGGGCTCACCATCAGCTCTGCAGAAAATTCAAGCATCACACACACTTTGGTAGACGTGTTGGTGCGCCCTGCCGTAGTGTTGCTGTGAGGAGCATGCCATGCGGCA
Organism: Yoonia sp.; assembly: GCA_023263855.1. Classification (GTDB taxonomy): domain Bacteria; phylum Pseudomonadota; class Alphaproteobacteria; order Rhodobacterales; family Rhodobacteraceae; genus Yoonia. The sequence goes on from JALQUF010000233.1 coordinate 193, forward strand.
GCTGCGGGATGATACACATCTGATACTGGACGGCGAGGTGCGGATGTATCGGCGTGAGCGAAACCGATAGATGCAAAAATATATGGCCGCCCTACCCGTTTAACCAGCAGCGCAACCGCACCCGCCAAAACACACTTGGCGCGTGTGCGGGCGCGCGTGCTCAACTTTGGGACAAATGACAAGTCACCAATACCGATGAATAGCGTAGTTCTACGCCATTTTGTCTCGCTGAGCGTCTCGCTGAAAAACAAAGGGCTCAGCACCGATAGCGCTAAGCCCTTGATTTAATGGTGAGCCGTGATGGGTTCGAACCATCGACCTACTGATTAAAAGTTATCAGCTCCAGTGGCTCACTTGATTGCATAACGTCGCCTTTTTCTTTATTTTATTCAGTAAATATCGTATTATGAGG
>JALQUF010000233.1:614-898 GCA_023263855.1 Yoonia sp.
ATCGACCTACTGATTAAAAGTCAGTTGCTCTATTGGCTGAGGTACAGGGGTATTTGGGCGTAAATCCTATATTTATTGCGCTATACCCAATTGTGTGCTCCTCAATGTCTCGCTAATCTCCGCTCAGAACCGCAAATTTGTCTCGCTGAGCGTCTCGCTGAAAATGCCATCCAAAAGCCTCACATGTAAGATTGACCAACGCTCCATCGAAAAGTTCGTTAAGGAGCAGCGACTGCTTGGTGATCGAATTACCTTATCAGACGAGACCTGCGCGGGCCTGAAGC
>JALQUF010000234.1 GCA_023263855.1 Yoonia sp.
TAATCTTTGCTTAATTTTTTAATAATGCTCCACAAGTTTTTAAGTTCAATACTTCTACCTGTTAAATCCACAACTTCTGACTCAGATTTTTTCTCAGCACCTCTACCAAAAGGTTGAATAACAACAATTTTATTCTTTTTGGTTTTTTCTTTTACTTCACTCAGCATCTGTCTTGCCATTAAAATTTCTTCTTTTGAAAGATAAATTCTAGGTTTAGGTATTTTTCTTAAACCTTTTTTGTTGATAGCAATATCATATGCTTCAGCAAGGCTACATTTTTGATTGTAATATTCCCAAATTCTGTATGGCTCTGGCGAAATTAAGTTCCTGTCTTTGAGTAAATCTTGGAAAATATTTTTATGCCAATTATCGTATGCTCTATAATGAAGTAATGGATGCCCTTTGTAAGCATCAGTACCACCTTCGCACACAATTATAAAATCATCATCTGGATTTTCTTTTGCATATAATTCCAAAGCAGGAATAGAACTGATGTGTCTACCTGCTCCACCGTTCATGAAAAAAGCACTGTCTCTACCCATTTTTTACCTTCACTAGTTTTCCGTATTCTATCAAATATAGATACTCTATGTCTGAATGTTGTAATGTTCTTACTGCATCGTCTACAGTTTCTACCAACGGCTCACCACCTAAATTAAAGGAAGTATTAAAAACAATAGGACAGTCTGTGATCTCATGAAACTTTTTAATCAGTCTATAGTACAGTTCGTTGTCTTCTTTTTTAACACTTTGTATTCTACAAGTTCCATCTACGTGAATAATGCTTGGTATTTTTTCTTCTACACCTGGCTTACAATTTACTGCATACATCATGTGTGGAGTCTCTTCCATACCACGTAAATCAAACCATTCATGTGTGTATTCATGCAGGAT
>JALQUF010000235.1 GCA_023263855.1 Yoonia sp.
TGGCCGGCCGCCCACGTTCTTCATGTCTGCGATGTCGGATTTCAGCTGCTTGTCATAGGCCTCGCCCAAGGGCATGTGCCACGCACCCTCACCCTCGTTGCCCGCCGCGCGCAGGAACTTGTCGCAGAAATTCTCGTCATTGGAAAAGACGCCGGCCTTTTCATGGCCCAGACCAATGATGATCGCACCAGTCAGCGTCGCAAGGTCGATCATCGCGGCGGGTTTCTCGGTTTCTTGCGCGTGCCACATGACATCGCAGAGCACCAAACGCCCTTCGGCGTCGGTGTTCACTACTTCGATCGTGTCACCCTTCATGGAGGTCACTACGTCTCCGGGTCGCACCGCGCTGCCCGAGGGCATGTTTTCCACAAGGCCCACCATGCCGACTACATTGGCTTTGGCCTTGCGCTTGGCCACAGCGTGCAAGACGCCCGCGACCACACCTGCCCCGCCCATGTCCATGGTCATGTCTTCCATGCCAGCCGCGGGTTTGAGCGAAATGCCCCCCGTGTCGAAGACCACACCCTTGCCGATGAGCGCCAACGGAGCATCGCCCTTGGCCCCGCCCTTCCAGCGCATGATGACCACTTTGGAGGGGCTGTCGGACCCCTGACCCACGCAGAGGAGCGCGCGCATGCCCAGCTTTTCAAGCTCCTTTTCTTCCAGCACCTCGACCTCAACACCCAGATCGCGCAGGCCTTCCAGCCGTTTGGCGAATTCGGTGGTTGTCAGCACGTTGGCCGGTTCGTTCACAAGATTGCGGGTGAAATGCACGCCCTCGGCCACGGCAATGCGCGGGGCGGCCGCGGCTTTGGCCTCTTCTGGTTTGGTACACATGAAGGTGGCCGCACCAAAGGGGTCCGCCTTCTTGGTCTTGTGATCGTCAAAGCCGT
>JALQUF010000236.1 GCA_023263855.1 Yoonia sp.
CAGGATGGTCGCCTGCTTCACCGCGTTCGGCGTCGCCGACCAGCCCCACCGGGCGGTGACCCGGACGGTGGCACGGTGCTCGAACACGTCCAGCGGCCAGTAGCCGTCCTCGAGCGGACGGATACGCATGAACGGCAGCGACAGCCCCCCGGCCCGGCCGTTGATGGGCTCGGCCTGCCAGTCGGCCGTCGTCAGCACCGTGGCGAACGAACCGTCGAGGTCGTCGTCGATGGCGACCTGCGTGATGGCGACCGCGTCGTCGATGGGCAGCACCTGGAACCGGGACGACGGGATGAAGTCCCGGGCCGTCGCCGCGGTCCCGGCAGCCTCGAACGTCCGTTCGCAGTAGCCGTCGACCCAGCCGGACGCGGACGTGATGGCCTGCGCCAGCAGGGTGTTGTCCACGTTGTCCGTGATCCGAAGGGACGCCTTCAGCTCGGACAGGGTGCAGTAATCGGCCATCGGGAACCTCCGAAGGGGGACAGTCTACTCCGTCAGGCGGTGTCCTTCGAGGTGCAAGGTCACCCACGGGTTCAGGGAATGGACCGGGACGCCTCGAGACCGCAGCACCTTCGCCGACCCCTCGAGGGACTGCCGCCACAGCTCCGGGTGGAAATGCTGTTCCGGGTAGTTGCGATGTCCGGCGACATTCTTCGTGCCGTCGATTCGGGCGCAGTCGACCCCTGCCAGCAGGATGCCGGACGCTCCGATGAACTCCGCCCAGCCGAGCGCCAGCTGCACCGACGACGGCCCGAGCGGCAGCACCGTCCGGTCATCCGGCCAGTCGGCCTCGGCATTCCAGCCGCCGAACTTCTGCGCCGGTGTCGGCACGAACACCACGTTGCCCGCCGACGGCCGCACCGGACAGGCGTGCTCGGGCGCGACCTG
>JALQUF010000237.1 GCA_023263855.1 Yoonia sp.
GAGAAATTCCGACTCGGTGACGACGGCGCGACGACGCCCCTGGTCTCGTCCCTCCCGGCGACGCTGTCGTTTCGCCTCGAGCCGGGTCGAACCGCGCACTCGCTGGGGCTTGCTGGGAGTTTCTTCCTGCTCTTTAGCGCTCCTGCGCTTCTCTGTCGTGGTCTGCTCGCCGTCGGCACCACGATTCCGTTGACGCCGGCGCACCTGGCGCTCACCCGGCTCCTCTGCCTGAGAGAACTTGGCAAACAACTCGGGGTCAGGCCCGGCGAAGACGAGCTGCCGGGGTGACTGGGGCGCTTCAATAGCGGGCGCGGCCGGCTTCTTCGCGGCCGGCTTCTTGGCCGCAGGCTTGTCGGTTTTATTCGCCGCAGCGCTCTTTTTTGCGGGCGCCTTCTTTGGGGCGGCCGTCTCTACAGACTTCTTGACTGTGGCTCGAGGCTTGCTGGCGGGTTTCGTCGCCGCGTCCTCGTTGAGATTTTCTTCTTTTTTCTTCACCATCGCTGGTGGACTCCTTGGTGGCCCTGGCCGCCCGCGCGTGGCGTGGACCCATATGGTGAGATGCTCCCTCGGAGCCTCATCACTTCTGTGTGGTTATGCGAAGCGGGGCCGTAGCTCGCCACTTCAAAAAGCTTGTCGGGTCTCTCCGGAGCGCGGTCGCGGATTAGTTCCCTGCTCCCAGTATCGCACAGCTGTCGCTGTCGCGTCAGCTGTCATACTGTGGGGCGTGAAACTTCCTCGTCACACCCCCCTCGGTTTTGCCTGGTTAATGCTCGTCTCAGGCGCTATTTCGCTGGTCTCGTCCTGGGCTCTGTCTCGTGAGGGTTATCTGCTGGCGTCAGAAGGCCGCCAACCTAGCTGTGACATCAACCCGTTCTTCT
>JALQUF010000238.1 GCA_023263855.1 Yoonia sp.
GTATGATAAATACATCAACAACGTTAAGGAATGTAACTTTTCCGAAACAAGTTGTAACACTCCTGCCGCTTGACCGAGACTAGGCAGGGTTATCAATCCGTCTCTCATATCCCAGACTGAGGGTGTCTGGGAAATAAGTACCTCCACCATTTCCCTGATGGATCTACTTACTAGTTCAAAACAATGTCTGCTACACTTACACGTCAAAAACAATCGAATACTTGGGAACAGTTCTGCAACTGGGTAACCAGCACTGACAATCGTCTGTATGTTGGTTGGTTCGGAGTCCTGATGATTCCTTGCCTGCTTGCTGCTACTACCTGTTTCATCGTCGCCTTCATCGGTGCTCCTCCTGTTGACATCGACGGAATCCGTGAACCCGTTGCTGGTTCACTCATGTACGGAAACAACATCATCTCTGGTGCTGTTATTCCTTCTTCAAACGCAATTGGTCTTCACTTCTACCCCATCTGGGAAGCTGCTTCCCTAGATGAGTGGCTCTACAACGGTGGTCCTTTCCAACTGGTTGTCTTCCACTTCCTGATCGGTATCTATGCCTACATGGGTCGTGAGTGGGAACTTTCTTACCGTCTGGGTATGCGTCCTTGGATCTGTGTTGCTTACTCTGCGCCTGTCGCCGCTGCATCTGCAGTATTCCTGGTCTATCCTTTCGGTCAAGGTTCTTTCTCTGACGCTATGCCACTCGGCATCTCTGGTACGTTCAACTACATGCTTGTCTTCCAAGCAGAACACAACATTCTCATGCACCCCTTCCACATGCTGGGAGTCGCTGGTGTCTTCGGTGGTTCTCTTTTCTCTGCTATGCATGGATCTCTTGTCACCTCTTCTCTTGTCCGCGAGACGA
>JALQUF010000239.1 GCA_023263855.1 Yoonia sp.
GTACATGGAAGCAAGCGCCGTAAAGCAAAAAAGAAATCAAAGTCTTTATTAAAAGCAGAAGCTGAGATGGAAAAGTTCTATACGAAAATGGGTATAGATACCAACAAGAAATCAGATTACCGTTACGAAATACCAAAATATATGTCTGGTCCTCGAGTAACTTCTGATAAGATTTGTTCGAACGGTACAAAGAAAGATACCGTCAAATATACTGGTAACGAAATCGCTGGTATTGTCGTTACACACAAATCTAATTTAATGCCAGTACGCAAAGATAATAAGCAAGCAGCAATTGATGCTGCTAGCATGCGAAGGTAAACGAATCTCCACTTAGCTCAACTGGATAGAGCAGCTGACTTCTAATCAGCAGGTTGAGGGTTCGAGTCCTTCAGTGGAGGCCAAAAATGTGGACACTAGTTTTTATAGTAATGATGGAGAATGAAGTAATAGCAACAAACATGGGCACGTATAATACTATGTATGAATGCTTTGCTAATTGGAATGATTTATCTGTAACAGCCGGTGGAGAAAGAGGATACTATCCTGCAAATATGCAGGCAGTATGTATAAAAAGAGAAGAGTGAACTATAAATATTTAGGAGTTATAGTATGATTGAATATATTAAAAATATGCATTGGAAATGCTATCTTGGAACAGTTGCTTTAATCGTGATTGGTTTCTTGTTAGGACAACTATATGCCTTGGCCTAGAAAGAATCGCCCACGTCCAGGACGTCGTAAAATCGGATCAGCAAAAAGGAAAGCTCGTAGAGCGAGGAGATCAAAGAAATGAAAACTATAGCAACCGCCGCACTTATTGCAATGACTGCCACTACAGCTATGGCGGAAACAGTCAAAGCA
>JALQUF010000023.1 GCA_023263855.1 Yoonia sp.
AAATTCGATGACTTCGTCGGCTTTGGCCTGCAGTGCGCGCTCTTCATCCGCGATCCGCTTGCGGCCGAACCATGTGTTCCACAGTGTTTCGCCGGATTGGTTCCCGGGGACCATCATCAGGTTTTCGCGCACCGTCATGGAGGAGAACTCATGCGCGATCTGGAAGGTCCGCAGCAGGCCTTTGTGAAACAGCTCGTGCGGGGGCAGGCCGGTGATATCTTCGCCCATCATGGTCACACGCCCGGAGGTGGGTTTAAGAACGCCTGCGATCACGTTGAAAAGTGTGGTTTTTCCCGCACCGTTGGGGCCGATCAGTCCGGTAATGGTGCCTTCCTCGATTGCCATGGATGCGCCATCTACAGCGCGGAATCCGCCAAAGGTTTTGACCACATCTTCAACGACAATCATCGCTTATCCCCTTGCGCACATCTTTGGACGTGTCTTGTTTTGCAAAACGGCGCGGGAAAACCCGCGCCGTTCTTTGTGTCACCGTAGCGGTTAACGGTAGTTGATGGTCGAATAGACGCCATCGGCGAATTCGATTTCCTGATAGTTACCAGCAGATTCGCCGGGCCCAATCAGTTCAACAGCCGAAGCACCCACATAATCGATGTCTTCGCCAGCCGCGATCAGCTCAAGACCTTTGGCCAGTTCACCGGGCAGGATTTCCACGCCGGGGGCGTTGGCGACATCAAAGATGTGGTCTTTGAAGTCAGCCGAGCTTTTGGACTCAGCCGCTTGCATGGCCAGCATGATCAAAGCCGCTGCATCGTATGATTCAGGTGCGAATGCGCCTGTGCCATCGAAACCAGCTTCGGCGGCAAGATCGACAAAGATGCCAGCACCTGCGTTGTCTGTCCCGGGGTAGGCCCCATATGAGCCGTTCAACTCGGACCCGAAGTTGTCGTTCAGAACCGCGCCAACCATGCCATCTGGCAGGTAGAATGTGTCGAATGCACCTGTGTCGAGGCTAGAGCGGATGATGCCTGAGCCGCCTTGGTCAACGTAGCCGGCAACGACCAACACTTCACCACCAGCGGACGCCAGTGCGCCGACTTCAGCAGAGTAGTCCGCCTTGCCGTCTTCGTGTGCGGCAGAAATGGTGACAGAGCCACCAGCCTCTTCAAAGGCGGCCTGGAAAGCATCCGCCAAACCTTTGCCGTAGTCGTTGTTTGTATATGTCAAAGCAACTTCGCTGACACCGCGGTCCTGCAGGATCTCGGTGATGATAACACCCTGACGCGCGTCAGATGGGGCTGTACGGAAGAACAGACCGTCGTCTTCGGCTGTCGAAAGGCCTGGCGATGTGGCCGATGGCGAAATCATCACGACACCGTTCGGGCGGGCGACGTTCTGAAGGATCGCGCCGGTCACGCCTGAACAGTCAGCGCCCATGATGGCGTCGACGTTGTCGGATGTGACCAGACGCTCGGCTGCGGCTGTTGCGGCACCTGCATCAATACATGTGCTGTCACCGCGCACGGAAGTGACGGTCGCACCACCCAGAAGCGCGCCGGATTCTGTGACCTCGGCCATGGCCAGCTCAGCACCTGCACCCATGGCAGGTGTGATGGATTCAAGTGGGCCGGTAAAGCCAAGCACAACGCCGATCTTTACTTCATCAGCGTGGCCCGCTGCATAAGCGCCGCCAGCCATCATTGCGACGGCAGAGGTCGCCAAAAGTAGGTTTTTCATGTTTTTCTCCCAAGTTGGACTTTTTTTATCTGTCGCCAATCTATCAGTCCGTTTCCAAAAGGAAAGTCGCAACCTTAGGTCATTGTCCCTTTCAAAGCGGTCTGACAAGGGAATTGGACTGTATTGCAGGTTAGTGCCCCTCAACCGTCAGCTCGACAGCGTCCCAGTTCTGGGCCAGCATATCGTCTTCGGTGATCCAGAACTGAACCACGCCCTGGTCCCCCCACATCCAATTGACCAACTGGTCCGAGTGCAGCTGCATCAGCAGATGATGGTGGGTGTGGTCCGACACTGCGGTTTGGATTTCGCTTCCCAGCCCGAACATCTGGTGCCAGCGCCCTTGGCCTGCAATCCGGTATTTGGTGTCAATGTCGTCGCGAACATCAAAAGGCAGCTTGGCAAACACCTCGGGGCTTTCATTTGCGGCGGCAACCAAGGTGGCGGTTGCCGCTTCGTTGATGCTCAGCAGTTCGCCTTGGGTGAACTGGTAGAACGGTTTGAACCGTGCTGTCTGGCCGCCCATGTCGCGCACCTGTGCGAAATAGGCTTCCAACTGGGTGACGTCTGCGGGGGTCATCAGGTTCCACGGCTCGTGCGAGACTGCCCAAATGCTGACCTCATCCACAAACAGCGAAAAGGCATCCTGGTCGGTCTGCAAGCTATCCAGCGCGGCCTGATAGCGCGCGCCATAGTCTTGGACGCGCTTTTGGGCGAGCGCGATGGTCCGTGCGATATCATCGCGCGCCAGACGGACCGACATGGTAAAGCGATGGGCTGTGTCCCAAAAATAGGGGCGGGCGAAATCCGGCAGGGTCTTGCGATAGTTCAAAGGTGACAGATTGGCGGATGCTTGCTGCGGCAAAAGCTCTGACATCAGCTCGCGCGCGTCATCGTCTTTGTTTTGGTTCGACATCGGCAACAGCACAAACTCGACAGGCCAGCGCGGAAATGTGTCGGGCGCATTTTCGCGCGCATGACCTTTGACATAATAGCCCCAGTCAGGGCCGTCATAAATCGGCACCAGATCTTCGGGCGGATCGGTTGCAGTGTTGCCGATCTGCGGCAGATACACCACCTTGCCGCGCATCGGGCCGTCGCTGGATGTGGTGGCAAAAAACGCCATCGCGCCTGACGTTGGCATCCCCTTGGGCAACATCGGGTCTGGAATTGTGCCCAGATCGACCTGCGCCAGATGATGCATGGCACGGCCTGTTTCATCGCGCGGCCATGCGGTATCGCCCAGCGTGGGCAGCCCGCCCAGCCAACTGGTCCCCCCGAATTCAACATCCAGATCATAGCGTTGCAGGCGCACAAGCGCCAAACCCGGGGTGCGCACAAAGCTTTTGCCGCGCAGATCGCGCTTGTCGATTTCCTTGGCAAGCCGGTCGATATCATCCGGTGACAAAGCGGCCAGCCGGTTGGTGGCGATGATTTTATCCACATTGGCGCGAAAGGCACCGCCGGTCTTATGGCCCGCAAGGCGCGAAAAGACGATGTAGAGTTCATCATCCTTGATCTGTTCGGGATCATCCTCTGGGTCACGCGCGGGCGGCGGGGGGGCAGGTTTCGGGGCAGGGGGCCGCGCGTCTATCGTCACTGCTGCGGGTCTGGTGTGCTTTGATGCAAGGCGCGTGCTCTGCGGTGTGCGCCGGAACATGCCCAGCGCGTAGGCTGCGGCCAGAAGTACGGCCAAAATGCTGAGCACCGTCAGGCGCAGCTCTGTGTCACCCGTAAATTCGGCATAGAACGCCAAGCCTATCGTCGGCACGGCCAGAACAAGAAGAAGTTTTTTGAGGAACCGAACGACCATCGCGTCCGATCAGACCGAAAGCCGCGCCGCGTGGCTGCCGCGCTCACGGTACGGAGTCGTGTCGTAATGGGACCGGTAGCATTTGGAAAAATGCGAAGGCGAGGCAAAACCGCAAGCCAAAGCCACGTTGATTACGGTCATATCTGTCTGCATCAGCAGGTTCCGCGCCTTTTGCAGGCGCAGTTCCATGTAATAGCGTTTCGGGCTGCGTGACAGATACCGCCGGAACAGCCGCTCAAGCTGGCGCGTGGACATGCCGACGTCTTTGGCAAGGATCGCGGGGCTGATCGGGTCTTCGATGTTTTGTTCCATCATCTGGATGACCCGGCTCAGTTTCGGGTGCCGCACGCCGATGCGGGTCGGGATCGATAAACGCTGCGTGTCCTGATCGGTCCGGATCGCCGAATAGATCAACAGATCAGCAACCGCATTAGCCAGATCTTCGCCATGGTCGTCGGCAATCAGCTTGATCATCAGGTCGATCGAGGCTGTCCCGCCTGCCGTGGTCATGCGCTTGCCATCGACGACAAAGACCGATTTGGTCAGTTCAACCTCTTCAAATTCCTCTGCAAAGCTGTCTTGGTTTTCCCAGTGAATAGTCGCCTTCTTGCCATCCAGAAGGCCCGCGCGCGCCATCGTGTATCCGGCGGTACATAGCCCTGCGATCATCACGCCGCGGCGCGACTCGCGGCGCAGCCAGTTCAACAGACGCTTTGTTGTGGCCTGTTGTACGTCAATACCGCCACACAGCATGATCGTATCTTCGCGATCAAGTTCGCCTAGGTCGCCGTCGACCCGAAAGATGCACCCGTTCGAACAGGCGGCCTCGTCGCCGGTCTCGCTGCGGATGGTCCAGGAATAGAGCTCTTTGCCGGCGGTCCTGTTGGCGATGCGCAGGCTTTCAACAGCGGCTGCAAAGCAGAGCATGGTAAAATTATCCATCAGGACAAATACGAACCTGCGGGGCTTTCCTGTATGATCAACTTCTACAGTTTGAGGTTCGATTGACATCACCGTTTTCCGTGGTCGTGTATTGCGAAAAATACATCAACAGGTTTGAAAGCCGCCCACAAGAGGGAATGTCACCCCCGTTGATGGCTTTGGGGCTGCATTTCTGCGTTATTTTCCCATTGGCGCGCCGCCAACGCCGCGCTATACGCAAGGCCTGATATCGCTAACTGACCGCTATATGGAGCAAGACAATGACTGATTGGCAAAAATCTGACTGGCGCAAAAAGCCCCGGATCCAGATGCCTGAGTATACCGACGCAGCCGCGCTGAGCGCTGTTGAAGGTCGTCTTGCAAGCTATCCACCCTTGGTCTTCGCAGGCGAAGTGCGCAACCTGAAAAACGAACTGGCGGCGGTCAGCCGCGGCGAGGCGTTCTTGTTGCAGGGCGGCGATTGCGCCGAAAGCTTTGCCGAATTTTCGGCCGATAGCATCCGCGACACCTTCAAGGTCATGCTGCAAATGGCGATGGTCCTGACCTATGGCGCAAAGGTGCCTGTGGTCAAAGTAGGCCGGATGGCTGGTCAAATGGCCAAGCCGCGCTCTGCCCCCACCGAGACAGTGAATGGCGTTGAGCTGCCCAGCTACCGCGGTGACATCATCAACGGTTTTGATTTCACCGAAGACAGCCGCGTGCCTGACCCCGAGCGCATGTTGCAGGCCTATCTGCAGGCTGCCGCCACGCTGAACCTGCTGCGCGCGTTCTCGACCGGTGGTTTTGCCAATGTGCATGAAGTCCACAAATGGACGTTGGGCTTTACGGACAGCAATGAGGTTGCCAAATACAGCGACATGGCGTCCCGCATCAGCGATACGCTTGATTTCATGGAAGCGGCTGGTCTGACGACGGAAACCAACCACGAATTGCAAACGGTGGATTTCTACACCAGCCACGAAGCCTTGCTGCTGGAATATGAAGAGGCGCTTTGCCGTCTGGATTCGACCTCCGGTAAATGGCTGGCAGGGTCCGGTCACATGATCTGGATCGGGGATCGCACGCGCCAGCCTGACGGCGCGCATGTGGAATTCTGCAAAGGCGTGCAGAACCCCATCGGGTTGAAGTGCGGCCCAAGCATGACCACAGGCCACCTCAAGGCGCTGATGGCTGCCTTGAACCCCAATAACGAAGCCGGGCGCCTGACATTGATCGCGCGCTTTGGTGCAGGGTCCGTGGGTGAGCATCTGCCACGCCTGATCAAAGCCGTCGAAGAAGAAGGGGCCAACGTCGTCTGGACCTGTGACGCGATGCACGGCAACACGATCAAGTCCTCGACCGGATATAAGACGCGGCCGTTTGAAAGTGTCTTGCGTGAAGTGAAAGAGTTCTTTGCTATCCACAACGCCGAAGGCACTGTCCCCGGCGGCGTCCACTTTGAGATGACAGGCAAAGATGTCACCGAATGCACCGGCGGTGTGCGTGCGGTTACGGATGAAGACCTGTCCAGCCGGTACCACACGGCCTGCGATCCGCGTCTGAACGCATCGCAGTCGCTCGAACTTGCGTTCCTTGTCGCGGAAGAACTGTCCGCACGCCGCGATACGATGGCGCAGGCGAAAGCCGGCTGATCAGCCGTTATTGACCACAAGTCTCAGGGCCGGGCGCATGGCGTCCGGCCTTTGTGTATGCGGGCGCGGGATCAACTCTGCGGCGGCAGGCCCTGTACCAATCGGTTCATGCCGGATGCGCGCGCCTTGTGGGATCAAGAAACGCCGGGGCCGCCCCCCACCATCATGATCTGTCACCAAGGCCCCCAACATGCGCGTTGCCGCGTCGCTTCTGTCTCGTAGCGGCAAGAGCAGCATGGTGCCCGTCAATGCAGGGCGCAGCAAACTGGCAGGTGATATCAGCGGGATTGCGATGATCGCAGGTTCTGTAAACGCGGTTTCCAAGAGTTTTTGTGCCTGTTCGCGTGCCTGCGGTAGAAAAAGGGTGCCCAGCGGCATCCCGCGCGCGTCCATTTTCAGCAGCTCATGCAGCCGTTGGCCCGCGACACGGAAACGGGCGGTTCCGGGGGCCACACGTTGCAGGATAAATGCGTGGGGCAGTGCGCGGTCAATCTTGCTGGGGGCAATGTCTGTGCGCGCCGGCAGTTGTTGGGCATGCCGCAATGTCTGCCAGTATTTTTCTAGACTTTGCAGGATTGGATCGTTCTGACCTGGCATATGCCCGCTGCGACGTTCAGTTGGGTGATCGGGGGTATCCATACTCGTGACCTTTGGCTCGGGTTCCAACATGGAACCCACTCATTAACAACATTGCGGATTTCTTAGCAAAGATTGTGCCGTTAACCATTTACCAAAGTGTTAAATGGTTAACGGCTTTGCGGGGCCGGCCCTCTTGCTCCGCCCGTCAGATTGGCTTTAGGTGCACATGCAGTTAAATACAGGCGGCCCAACCCTATGATCCATTCCATGACAGCATTCGCAAGCCGGACCGGTACGCTTGGACCTTTGTCCTGGAGCTGGGAAATACGGGGCGTCAATGCGCGTGGGCTGGACCTGCGGTTGCGGATGCCCGACGGGATCGACGGGTTAGAGCCTGCGGTGCGCGGTGCGCTGACCAAGGCGTTGGCGCGCGGCAATGTCACCGTCAACCTGCGCCTGAACCGTGAAGAGCGCGCGGGCGCGCTGGCTGTTGATGAAGGCTATCTTGATGAGGTGCTCAAAGCCTTGGATCAGGTGCAGGAACGCGCCTTTGCGATGGGGGTTACTTTGGGCCAGCCCACTGCGGCTGATGTTCTGGCCCAGCGCGGCGTACTGATTGCTGCGAAAACCGAAGTGGATAACGAAGCGCTTGCCGCAATCCTTATTGCGGATGTGGGCCCGTTGGTGGCGGATTTCGTGGCGATGCGGGCGCATGAAGGTGCCGCGCTCAAATCTGTCGTTGCAGACCAGTTGGACCAGATCGGCACACTGACCGATGCCGCCGCCAAAGCCGCCCAAGCGCGCGCCCCGCAGGTCAGGGAAAACCTGACCAAGGCCCTGCGCCGTGTGACAGAGGACGTAGGCGACATCGAAGAAAGCCGGGTCGCACAAGAACTGGCCCTGCTGGCCGTGAAATCGGACGTCACCGAAGAGATCGATCGCCTGAAAGCCCACGTCGTCGCAGCGCGCGCCTTATTGGGCCAGGATAAACCGGCTGGCCGCAAGTTGGATTTCCTTGCGCAGGAATTTAACCGCGAGGCCAATACCCTGTGTGCCAAAGCGCAAGCACCGGCACTGACGGCCATAGGGCTTGACCTTAAGGCGGTCATCGACCAGATGCGCGAACAAATTCAGAATATGGAGTAACGCATGTCCCGACGCGGCCTATTGATCATTCTGTCGTCACCTTCGGGGGCGGGGAAGTCGACCTTGGCGAAGCGGCTCCGCAGATGGGACGAGACGCTGCAATTCTCGGTCTCGGCCACGACACGCGCCCCCCGCGAGGGAGAAGCGGACGGAAAGGACTATTTCTTTGTATCCGTGCCTGAGTTTCAGAATCAGGTTGCCCAAGCGGGCATGCTGGAACACGCGCGGGTATTTGGAAACTACTATGGCTCGCCCAAAGCGCCCGTGCAGGCCGCGATCGAGAGCGGGCGTGATGTGTTGTTTGATATTGACTGGCAGGGTGCGCAACAAATCAGCAACTCGGCCTTGCAAGAGCACGTCCTGTCGATCTTTATTCTGCCGCCATCCATTGCGGAACTCCACCGCCGCCTGGTCAGCCGTGGACAGGATGAACCGGATGTCATTGAAGGCCGGATGCAGAAAAGCTGGGATGAGATCAGCCATTGGGATGGCTATGACTACGTTCTGGTGAACGATGATCTGGACGCGACAGAACAACAACTCAAGACGATCATCAGCGCCGAACGCCTGCGCCGGTCGCAGCAGCCCGACCTTGTTGATCACGTCCGCATGCTACAATCACAATTCGGAGACCGCACATGAGCCTTTATGCCCTTGGTGAGATTGCCCCTCAGGTTGATGCAACAGCGTGGGTGGCCCCCGGAAGCCACATTATTGGCGACATTATGCTGGAGCAAAATACCTCTGTATGGTTCGGCTGCACGCTGCGCGGCGATAATGAGCGGATTACAATTGGTGCGGGCAGCAATGTGCAGGAAAACTGTGTGATGCACACCGATATGGGGTTTCCACTGACAATCGGTGCAGGGTGCACGATTGGTCACAAAGCCATGCTGCATGGATGTGTGATTGGCGAGAATTCACTGATTGGCATGGGCGCGACCGTGCTTAATGGCGCTGTGATCGGCAAAAACTGCCTGATCGGGGCCGGTGCATTGATCACCGAAGGAAAAGTGATACCGGACGGATCATTGGTGATGGGGGCGCCCGGCAAGGTGGTTCGCGAACTGGACGCGGCCGCCATCAACGGTCTGCGTGCCTCTGCGCTACACTATCAGGAAAACGCGGCACGTTTTCGTCGTGATCTGCGGGCCGTGTAATCTAGGCCTCATCAGGGGCGTCTGGCATCATCAAAAGATCAAAGTCCAGATCGGGGGCGACGGCGCGGACTTCCTTGCGTATCATTTCGGGGTTGGGCAGCGCGTGTGCAATCACGCGGTATTGCCCTGAGAAACCAAGGTCGCTCAACTGTTCGACCACGTCCATCACATCGAAATCATCGCCCACCAGTGGTGAAAAAATCATTGTCGGGGCCGCGTCATCAAGGATCGTTGCGGTGAGTTGTTCGATTTCATTGAATTGAAAAGTGCCGCAAGGAATCGCGGCGCGGCCTTGTGCTGTCCAACGTGCGATATTCCCGACGATCAGGATTCTGTCGTTTGTTTCAGCATTGTCCGTTACGTCTTCTTGCGCCCCGACGTTACGCGCCAAAATGCTCATCTCTACGTATCGTCCCCATTTATCATTGGTTGCGTTTTGATCGGCGACAGCCCTAAAAGTTGCATTTAATATACGAGAATATTATTCTACGACAATGACGGTTTGCCAAAAAGCGGTGATTGTCGTGGGGCACTTTGTCTCAGGCTTTCCTTGGACGCACAAAGGACATAAGCAAGCGGCATGACTACAGCGCCCATTTTATCCGTTATTGATGCTTTGCCATTGCCTGTCTTGATGATCGGGCCGGACGAACGGGTGCGTGCTGCAAATGCGTTGGTGGATGCGGTCTTGGGCGGTGAGCTGGTTGGAAAACACTATATCACGGCGCTGCGTCAGCCCGCAGTGATCGCGGCGATTGCAGAGGTACGGGCGGGCGAGGTCCTGCGCGTCACGCAATATACAGACCGCGATGGTCCAAAAGATACGCTTTACCGGGTCAGTGTGGCCGCGGCAGATGGCGATATCGTTCTGACCTTCGAAGATCAGACAGCCGCGGAAGAGGCGGGGCAGATGCGGCGCGATTTTGTCGCAAACGTCAGCCATGAATTGCGCACGCCCCTGACTGCGCTTTTGGGGTTCATCGAAACACTCAGTGGGGCGGCCAAAGATGACCCGGCTGCGCGCGACAGGTTCTTGGGCATCATGGCGCATGAGGCGAATCGGATGCGGCGGCTTGTCGATGATCTGATGTCGCTTAGTCGGGTCGAAGAAGATGAGCGCGTCCGCCCGCGTGAACAGGTCGATCTGGGTGGCCTGCTGGTTTCTGTGATCAAGGGGCTAGAGCCGCAGGCCAAAGCCGCCGGGCTGACTGTGTCACTGGATCTGGTTTCATCCAATGAAACGGTGCCAGGGGATGCAGGCCAGCTTGTGCAGGTGTTCACCAACCTCATAGAGAACGCGATCAAATACGGGGCTTCGGGTGGGGCGGTCGCGGTGCACCTGATGCCGCGGGCCATGCATCAAAGGTTGCGTGGCGAAGCGGTAGAGGTGCGCGTCGCGGACAAGGGCGACGGTATCCCCGAACATCACATTGCCCGTTTGACCGAGCGCTTCTACCGTGTCGACAATCACCGCTCTCGCGAGGTGGGGGGCACAGGGCTGGGGCTGGCGATTGTAAAGCATATCATCAACCGCCACCGTGGCCGGCTGCTGATTGCCAGCGAAGAAGGGCAGGGCACGACGGTTTCTGTTTTTCTGCCAACAGCCCCGCCTGTGTCATAAAACTTTTACAATAGTGTCACAAAAGCGTTGAGCGCGCCGCCTAGACGGTCCGTGATGGTGGGGCGGCTCGCGCGCCACCTGTGTTTGACTGACAGGAGTAAACGGATGTCTTTCATGAAGTTGACCGCGACAACAGCGGTCGTTGCCCTTACTGCCACTACCTCTTTCGCACGTGACAACGTGCAAGTTGCCGGTTCTTCCACGGTGCTGCCATACGCATCTATCGTAGCCGAAGCCTTCGGCGACAATTTTGACTTTCCGGCACCGGTTGTTGAATCTGGTGGTTCTTCCGCTGGTCTGAAGCGTTTCTGTGAAGGTGTTGGCGAAAACACCATCGACATCGCAAACGCATCCCGCGCGATCCGTGACAGCGAAATCGAAGTTTGTGCATCGAACGGTGTTACAGACATCATCGAAGTCCGCATCGGCTATGACGGCATCGTGTTTGCATCGCAGACAGACGGCCCTGCATTTACCGCCTTCGAGCCTTCCGATATCTTCAACGCACTGGCCCCGATGGTCATGGTTGACGGTGCGCTGGTCGAGAACCCGCACACAATGTGGTCCGACTTCAACGCTGATCTGCCCGACGCAGAGATCCTTGCCTTCATCCCGGGCACCAAGCACGGCACACGCGAAGTTTTCGAAGAGAAAGTGATCGCAGCGGGTTGTGAAGCCACGGGTGCATACGATGCGATGATCGCTGGCGGCATGTCCGAGGATGACGCAGAAGATGCATGTCTGGCTGTGCGTACCGACGGTCGTTCGGTCGACATCGACGGCGACTACACAGAGACACTTGCACGTATCGACGCCAACACGAACGGCATCGGCGTATTTGGTCTGGCTTTCTATGAAAACAACACAGACAAGCTGAAAGTGGCGACAATGTCTGGCATTGAGCCAACAACAGAAACAATCGCAGCAGGCGTCTATCCAGTATCGCGCCCACTGTACTTCTACATCAAGGCAGCGCACATCGGTGTGATCCCCGGCCTTCAGGAATATGCAGACTTCTTCATCTCTGACGAAGTTGCCGGTCCTTCCGGCCCTCTTGCCGCTTACGGTCTTGTTTCCGATCCAGAGCTTGCCCAGACGCAAGAAGTGGTCATGAAAAACATGACAATGAACTAAGCTATTCGGCTATGGTCGGCCCCGGTGCACACCGGGGTCGACACTTCTATTGCGTGATTGCCCAAAGGTGATACGCACTGCTCAAGACCAATACGGTTCTACTTGGCTGAGCTTCAAAGGGGACATTATGTCAAATACTCTGATCTTGCTGATTGTCCTTGGGCTTGGCGTGTTTGGGTTTTTTGCCGGTCGGTCACGTGCGATGGCCACGGTTGGCGGTGATCGCCGCCTGCTGCATTCACTGCCCAACTATTACGGTGCCAACGTCGCTCTTAATACGATTGTTCCGGCCGTGATCGTGCTTTTCACGTGGTCGATCGTTCAGCCCATGGTGATCAATGGCGCGGTGTCGGGTATGATCAACCAAGATCGTATCGCCGAAGGCAGCTCGCTCGGGTTAGTGATGTCAGATGTCCGCCGCGTCGCCGAAGGGCTTGATGTGGCCGTCGCCCAAGGGGTGATGACGCCTGACATGGCGTCGGATATTCGCGCCGAATCCAGCAACGTGCGCGAACAACTGGCACAAGTCGGTGTCCCACTTGGGTCTGGTGTTACGTCGGAAACGCTGCAAGCCGCACAAAGCTATCGGGCGATGGCCGGTACGGGCAACCTGCTGAAAACGCTTGTTGTTTTGCTGGTATCTGCGGCTGGTCTGGCCTTGTCGTGGCGGTTGATTACCCGCGATTACCGCGCACGCAACGTTGTTGAAAAAGGCATTATGATTGTCCTGATCGGTGCTGCTTCGATCGCTATTCTCACGACGGTCGGGATTGTGCTTTCGCTGATCTTCAACACGTATGAATTCTTTAAACTCTACCCTGTCACTGATTTCTTCTTTGGCACGAACTGGTCGCCCAGCTTTTCCGGTCGTGGTCAATCGTCCGAGCTTGGTATTCTGCCGCTCTTGTGGGGCACGCTCTATATCTCGTTTATTGCATTGCTGGTGGCCGTGCCAATCGGTTTGTTCGCGGCAATCTACCTCTCTGAGTATGCTTCGAAATCGGTCCGCGCGATCGCCAAGCCGATGCTCGAGGTGCTGGCTGGCATCCCGACCATTGTTTACGGCCTTTTCGCTTTGTTGACCGTTGGCCCGATGCTGGTCGAGGTTTTTGGCGACGGCGGTTTGCTTGGGGTGAACTGGATGTCAGGTGGCACAGCCGTGATGACCGCTGGACTGGTCATGGGCATGATGCTGATCCCGTTCGTCAGCTCACTGTCTGATGATATTATCAACGCGGTGCCACAGGCGATGCGGGATGGATCACTGGGTCTTGGAGCCACACATTCCGAAACGGTACGTCAGGTGATTATTCCGGCTGCATTGCCGGGCATTGTGGGCGCGATCCTGCTGGCTGCGTCTCGGGCGATTGGTGAAACCATGATTGTCGTCCTAGGGGCAGGTGCCGCAGCGCGCCTTTCGCTGAACCCTTTTGATGCGATGACAACCGTGACGGCCAAGATCGTCAGCCAGTTGACCGGCGACAGCGATTTTTCATCGCCCGTCGCACTTGTCGCCTTTGCCTTGGGGATCACGCTTTTTGTCGTGACGCTCGGCTTGAATATCTTTGCCCTCTACATCGTGCGCAAATACCGGGAGCAGTACGAATGACCGACGCGATATCAGATCTGCCCAAGGGGAAGCCTGCGACGGGCGGACATGCATCATTGCTGTCTGAAAGCCCGTTGATGAAGAAACGCAACGCCGCAGAAGCGCGTTTCAAGCTTTATGGCGTGGTTGCGATCACGGTTGGCCTTGCCTTCCTGATCTTCCTGACCGTGTCGATTTTACGTAACGGTATTCCGGCCTTTACCCAAACGGTCGTGAATGTGGAATTCACGCTGTCTCAAGAGGAATTTGACGAAGCCGAGAGCAAGATGCTCAAAACAGCTGCGTATACAGAGATCTTCGTGAACAACATCACTGCCCAGTTTCAGGAACGCGGGCTGGATGTTGAATTTGATGCGGGCACGATTGAGCGGCTCTTGGGCAAGGTCGGCGGCGACCTGCGATCTTTCTATCGCGAAAATCCCGACCAGATTGGCCAGCCGGTTGGATTTGAATTGTCCACGGCAAGCCGGGTCGAGCGTTATTTGCAAGGCAAGCTGACGCGTGACATGGTTGTTGACGGGCGTTTTCTTGAAGCGGCTGACCTTGATGTTGTCGATGCGATGGTCGACGCCGGCATTATCGGAACCGCATGGGACTGGAACTTTATCACAGGCACCGACACCGGCGTTGATAACCCAGGCGGTGCCGGCATTGGCGCGTCGGTCATCGGGTCGTTCTTCATGATGCTGGTGGTGTTGCTGTTGTCACTGCCAATCGGGGTGGCGGCATCCATCTATCTTGAGGAATTTGCACCAAAGAACCGCTTTACCGACTTGATCGAGGTAAATATCTCGAACCTTGCGGCGGTGCCTTCGATTGTGTTCGGTATTCTGGGTCTGGCCGTCTTTATCCAGTTCGCGCATCTGCCGCAGTCCGCACCATTGGTCGGTGGATTGGTTCTGACTTTGATGACGCTGCCAACGATTGTTATCTCGACGCGGGCGTCGCTGAAATCGGTGCCACCGTCCATTCGTGATGCGGCCTTGGGCGTTGGGGCCTCAAAAATGCAATCGGTTTTCCATCATGTTCTGCCGCTGGCAATGCCCGGCATTCTGACAGGCACGATCATCGGGTTGGCACAGGCGCTTGGTGAAACCGCCCCGCTTTTGCTGATCGGCATGGTGGGCTATGTGGCACGCGAATACCCCGATAGCCTGACATCCGGCTTGCTTGACCCGAACTCGGCAATGCCAGCGCAAATCTATACCTGGGCCGCACGTTCAGACGAGGCCTTCTTTGAAAAGGCATGGGGCGGAATTATCATTCTTTTGATTTTCTTGCTGACCATGAACATTATCGCAATCATTCTGCGCCGCAGATTTGAGCGCCGTTGGTAGGAGCGCCTCACATGAAAGATATGATCCCAGTGGACCGAAAGATGAGCACAATGCAGGACTCCAAAATCAGCGCCCGCGGCGTACAAGTGTACTATGGCGATACCCATGCAATCAAAGATGTGGATGTTGAAATCGCTGATAAGACAGTCACTGCATTCATTGGCCCGTCCGGTTGTGGCAAGTCGACTTTCTTGCGGTGCATCAACCGGATGAACGACACAATCGATTCAGCCCGTGTGATGGGTGATATTCTGATTGACAACGAAGACATCTACGATCCCAAGGTCGATCCTGTGCAATTGCGCGCCAAGGTGGGCATGGTGTTCCAAAAGCCGAACCCGTTTCCAAAGTCGATTTACGACAACGTCGCCTATGGCCCCAAAATTCACGGTCTGGCCCGCAACAAGGCCGACCTTGATGAGATCGTCGAGAAATCCTTGCGCAAGGCCGCACTCTGGGATGAAGCAAAAGACCGCCTTGATGCCCCCGGCACAGGGTTGTCGGGTGGCCAGCAACAACGCCTTTGCATCGCGCGCGCAATTGCGACCGCACCAGAAGTGCTGTTGATGGATGAGCCATGTTCGGCGCTTGACCCGATTGCTACGGCACAGGTTGAAGAACTGATCGATGAGTTGCGCCAGAGCTTTTCCGTCGTCATCGTCACCCACTCAATGCAACAGGCCGCGCGCGTTAGCCAGAGAACGGCGTTTTTCCACCTTGGCAACCTTGTGGAATATGACGACACAGACAAGATTTTTACCAACCCGCAGGACCCGCGCACGGAAAGCTATATTTCCGGCCGGATCGGGTAAGGAGCAGAAATAATGAACGAACATATTTCGTCGGCCTACGACCGTGATCTTGAGGGCATTACAACCCTGATCATGAAGATGGGTGGTCTTGTTGAAGAGGCGATCCTGAAGGCCGCCAAATCGCTTGCCGACCGTGATGTCGAACTGGCCGAGGAGGTGCGCGATGGCGATAAGGTCATCGACGCGCTTGAGATCCAGATCAACGAGGAAGCTGCGCGCACGATTGCGCTAAGGGCACCTGTTTCCAAGGATTTACGCTCCGTTCTTACAGTTCTGCGTTTGGCGGCATCGCTTGAGCGGATCGGTGACTACGCCAAGAATATCGCAAAGCGCACCAGCGTCTTGGTTGAGATGAGCCCGGTGAATGGCTCGGATGCCGCTTTGCGCCGCATGGCGCGCGAGGTCGAGCAGATGTTGAAAGACACGCTGGATTCCTACCTGCGCGGCGATGCTGATCTGGCCGAAGATGTGCGCCAGCGCGATCAGGAAGTGGACCAGATGTATAACGCGCTGTTTCGCGAATTTCTGACATTCATGATGGAAGACCCGCGCAACATTACCGCCTGTATGCACTTGCATTTCATGGCCAAGAACATTGAACGCATGGGCGACCTGACGACCAATATGGCCGAACAGGTAATTTACTTTGTCACAGGTGAAATGCCGGACGAGGCCCGCCCCAAAAGTGACAAGACTGCTTTTGTGACCAATCCGAGCTAAGACCATGGCCCAACAACACCCGCATGTTTTGATTGTCGAAGACGAAGCCGCGCAACGGGAAGTCTTGGGATACAACCTTGAAGCTGAGGGTTTTCGTGTCACCCGTGCCGAGAACGGTGAAGAGGGGCTACTTTGCGTCGAAGAGGATGCCCCTGATGTGATCGTGCTGGATTGGATGATGCCGAATCTGTCCGGGATCGAAGTCTGTCGCCGGCTCAAAATAAAGCCCGAGACGCGCAGCATTCCGATTATCATGCTTTCGGCCCGCTCGGAAGAAGTGGACAAGGTGCGCGGGCTGGAGACGGGCGCAGATGACTATGTGGTGAAGCCCTATTCCGTGTCCGAGTTGATGGCCCGTGTGCGCAGTCAGTTGCGCCGCGTGCGCCCAGCCACGGTCGGGCAGGTCCTGACATATGATGATATTGTGCTGGACGCCGAGACACACCGCGTGACGCGGGATGATACCCTGTTAAAACTCGGGCCGACCGAATTTCGCTTGCTGTCGACGTTCATGGAAAAGCCGGGGCGGGTCTGGTCACGTGATATGTTGCTTGACCGTGTCTGGGGCCGCGACATCTATGTTGATACACGGACCGTTGATGTGCATGTCGGACGCTTGCGCAAGGTGCTGAAACAAAACGGCGGCACTGATCCGGTACGCACTGTGCGCGGTGCGGGCTATGCGTTGGGGTAGGCGGGCCTTATCAGCCCGCCGTTCCTTTCCTTAGTCCAGCCGTTCCATCCGCATGCCAAGCATGTCGTAGTTTACGGCATAAAACCCGCCGGGCATCGTGACGACAGCCTCTGGTGTGTGGGCCAGCACGTCTTGCGCCATCACGCCTGAAAAGAGCGCGTCATGCCCCAGATAGCGGTAGCTGTAGACGGGCAAACCGTTCTCAGCTGTGCCGATTTGCGTGATGTTGGTCTTGAGACGGGCATCGCTGAGCGCGGCGCCCAAGTCATCACTGTCGCCACCATTATCGCCATCACCTTCGTCATCATCATCAGCTACGGCAGCTGCGATCAGCAAGGCTGCCAGTACACCCAGCACAACGTAAGTCGGGCTGATGGACGATCCCGCTGGCGCAGGTTCCTGCGTCATCATGACGGGTGCTTCAGTGATTTCAGGCGACAGCCCGCCCGCCTGCACCATTGATCCAGATGCAATCATTGCACCGGCCGCAATTGAGTGTGTCAAAAAGCGCATTATCTTGTCCTTTCCCTATTGAATATCAGGAGGCTAGCGCAATTCCGTGAATTCGCGCAAGTTTATGCGTTAACTGCCCCATGGACCATGATGGCCGTCGGCATCATCGTCGACCCGTGCAAAGCCATGTGCGCCAAAGAAATCACGCTGCCCCTGAACCATATTCGCCGTACCGCGCGCGGTTCGCATCGCGTCGAAGTATGCCAGGCCTGATGACAGGGCGGGCAGGGCGATCCCGTGCAACGCGGCCTGTGCCACGACCTGTCGCAATGCCCCGTGCGTCGCCTTGAGCTTATCTGCGAACTTGGGCGCCATCATCAGGTTCCGCTGAGGGTTTTCGCGCAGCGCCGTGGCCATATCGTCAAGCATGGCAGAGCGGATGATGCAGCCTTCGCGCCAGACTTCGGCGATCGCGGGCAGGGGCAAGGCCCAGTCAAATTGCTCGGACGCTTTTTCAATCATGCCAAAGCCTTGTGCATAGCACAGGATCTTGCCAGCGATCAGCGCCTCTTCAAGTGTGTCCAGCGATAGGACATCATGGGCAATCCGGTGCGGAGCCGCGCCGAAAAGGTCTTCACCCGCAGCACGTGCCTCGCGCTGCGATGACAGGTTGCGTGCAACAACCGCGGCCTCAATCGCAGGGATCGGAGCGGCAAGATGTTGGGCCTCGATCACGGTCCAGCGTCCGGTGCCTTTTTGTCCGGCAGCATCGACGATCACATCCAGCATGGGCTGCCCTGTTGCGGGATCGGTGGCCGCAGCAACTTTTCCCGAAATCTCAATCAGGTAGCTGCGTAAGGGGCCTTTGTCCCATGCTGCAAAGGTATCGGCGATGGCTGCATGATCCATATCCAACCCATCGCGCATGATGCCGTAAGCTTCGGCAATCATTTGCATATCGGCGTATTCGATCCCGTTATGCACGGCTTTGACGAAATGCCCCGCACCCTCTTCACCCATCCATGTGGCGCAGGGTTGGCCCTGATGCTTTGCTGCAATCGCTGTCAGGATATGCGCGACGCGGTCCCAATACGCGCGTTTGCCGCCCCCCATGATCGAGGGCCCGAAACGCGCGCCTTCTTCACCACCGGACACGCCAATACCAAGAAAGGGCAGGTCGCCTGCGTCACGGGCGCGGCGGTTGGTATCGTGGAAATTAGCGTTGCCTGCGTCGATGATCAAATCGTCATCATCCAGTAAGGCGCGCAGCGCCGCGATCTGGTCATCCACGGGCTGTCCGGCAGGGACCATCAGAATGATCGCGCGCGGTGATTTGAGCGCGCCGACAAAATCCTCCAGCGTGTCTGTCGGTGTGATCCTCTGGGCCAGATCGCCGGCCTGATCATGAAACGCTTTGGTTTTGGCCGTCGTCCGGTTCCAGACAGCAATATCAAAACCGTTGTCCGCGATATTCAATGCAAGGGCCGCACCCATTGTGCCCAGGCCAATCAGCCCGATTTCTGCGTTGCTCATGTCGGATGATCCTTTTCGTGGCGTCTTTGGTGTGATGTAGGCACTCACTGGGCGAAATAAAACGGGCGCTGGCGCACAGATGGTCTGTTCAGATCGCGTAGGCGGCGCAATCTAGGTGATGGCGTGCGGCATTAAATACTGCGCGGCAATGAACACCGCATAGGCCACCATCATTGCGATGCCGATTGGCCGGGTAAGCCTGCCCACAACCAACATCCAGATCGAAAACCCGACCGCCACGGCGACCGTCAGCCACAGGTCCATGCCAAGCAACACAGGATCAACATCCAGCGGCTTGATAGCGGCTGTCAGCGCGATGATTGACAGAATGTTAAAGGTGTTGGACCCGATGATATTGCCCAAGATCAGCCCGACAGATTGTTTGCGCGCGGCAGCAATACAGGTGGATAGTTCCGGCAATGAAGTCCCAAAAGCCACCACAGTCAGACCGATCACTGCCTCTGGTACACCGATCGCGGTTCCTGTCTGCACGGCCCCTTTGACCAACAACTCAGAGCCCACGGCCAAAGCCGCCACGCCACCCAGCAGGATCACGATCGCGCTCTGCATCGACGTGATACCCACGCCGACGGCGTCATCATCATCATCCTCTTCCAGAATGATACTGTCAGTCTTGTATTGATACATGACGAACGTCACCAAAATAGCGAACATGATCAGGCCGAACACCTGACTGAAGCTGTCGGTGATCATGCCGTAAGCCATGATAGCTGTTGCGAGCAACATCATACCAAGGTCTTTGGCCAGATGTTTCGGGTCTGCGGTGACATTGAACACAAAGGCCGTTGCCCCCAGAACCAGCAAGATATTCGCCACGTTCGAGCCAAGAACGTTGCCCAACGCAATCCCCGGATAACCCTGCAAGTTGGCGTTGACCGAAGTGAAAAGCTCGGGCACGGAAGTGCCGAAGGACACGATGGTTGCCCCAATGAAAAGGGGTGACAGACCGGTGCGCTCTGCCATGAAAACGGCGGCATCTACAGTCCAATCCCCGCCTTTAATCAGCAGATAGAGACCAAACGCCATCGCGCCTGCGGCCAAAACGAAAAGCTCGTAGGTGGTCAGTTCAATCAACGTGTAATTTCCTGATCGGTGGTCGGGTCGCCGCAGCTTTCAGGCGGGGATAACGCATTTCGTGAAGGAGTGTAATACCGATTGTTGCGGCCCCTTGATCTGACAATTCTTGCGCCCCGCTGTCCCTGTTCGCGTCTACATAGGGCGCTATTGGCAGCTTTAAAGGCGCGTGTCGGTTGTGGGCCTAAAAAATGAACAAGGGGCGATGCTTGCGCGCCGCCCCTTAGCTTGTGTCTGAGTTGCGATTTTACGATGTCGCCGCTTTGGGCCGTGTCACCTGAGCAAGGAAATAGAGCGCCAGAGCACCTGCGATGCCAATCAGGTCTGTCATCCAGCCACCTGCAATCATGAACAGCGCCACAATCAGCAAAGCAATCCGAATAGGCCATGCGGCGCGGTCGCCGATCCACCAGCCCTGCACACCCGAGGACAGCAAGAAGACCCCGAAGATTGCAGTGATACCGGCACGGATGACCTCAAGCCATGTCCCATCCATCAAGATTGCCCCGTTGTAGAAGAACATGAACGGTACGATGAAAGCCGAAATGCCGATCTTGAATGAAGCCACCGAGGTCGCCATCGGGTTTGACCCCGATATGCCGGCAGCTGCATAACTGGCCAAGGCCACAGGTGGTGTGATGGCTGAGACGACGGCGAAGTAGAAGACAAAGAAGTGCGCGGTCAGCATGGGGATACCCAGTTGCACAAGCCCCGGGGCCACAACCGATGCCGCAACCGCATAGGCCGCTGTTGTTGGCATACCCATGCCCAGCAAGATCGCAATACACATGGCAAAGAACAGGGCCAGCAACTGGTTGGCTTCTGCAATGTTCAGCAGCACGGATGAGAAACGTGCGCCAACGCCTGTCAGTGAAATCACACCTACGATGATACCCGCACAGGCACAAACCGCGATGATCTGGATCGACATGATACCCGCCAGTTCAAACGCTTTGGTGATCGAACGCAGGCCCATCCGGTAAGGCGTGAACCAGCTGACCACCGCAGCAGACGCCGTTGCCAGCGTGCCCGCGCGGATCACCGAATACCCCATGAACAGCGCACCAATCAAAATGATGATCGGCAAGAACAGAAACACACGGCGTACCATCTGCTTGAGCTTGGGCAGTTCATCTTCGCGCATCCCGCGCATGCCCAGTTTAGCGGCTTCGAAATCGACCATGAAGTAGATCGACACGAAATAAAGCACCGCTGGAATAATCGCGGCAATCGCGATGTCCGTGTAGGGAATGCCGGTAATCTCGGCCATGATAAACGCACCGGCGCCCATGATCGGCGGCATGATCTGTCCACCGGTCGAGGCTGCGGCCTCAACCGCGCCTGCGGTTGTCGGCTTGTAGCCTACCTTTTTCATCAGCGGGATCGTGAGCGAGCCTGTGGCCACCACGTTGCCCGCGGACGTTCCGTTGATCATACCCATCAGGCCCGATGCAAAGATCGCAACCTTTGCTGGACCGCCACGTGCGCGGCCCGCAACGGCGAAGGCGAAGTTCACGAAATAATCGCCAACTTTTGAGGCCTGCAAGAATGCCGCAAAGATGATGAACAGGATGATATAGGTCGAGGACACAGCCGTGGTTGGCCCAAGGATACCGGCATCTGTGTAAACTTGGCTAAAGAAGCGCTGCCAGGTGATGTCGGGCGCGTTCAGGAAGCCGGGCAGTAGATCGCCGACAAAGACGTAAACCAGGAAAACACCTGCGATAATGATCAGGGCCATACCTGCCACGCGGCGGGTCAGCTCCATGATCAATGCGGTGCCTGCAACGGCGGCAAGGCTCATCCCGATGGGCGCAAAGGGCGTCCCGGTTGAGTTGCGCATGAGCGTCCCGAAAATAGTGATCAGATACATCGCAACAGCAATGCCGCAAACGCTCAGCACCAGATCAGCGGGCGCGATGGTCCCGCGCACGCGTGGGCGCAGCCAGCCCAGCACAATCCCTGCTGCCGTGGCAGCAAGCAGCGGGTAGCCATAGTGATAGATTTCGGCGGTGCGGATGCCTTCATCAATCCCGTTCCACATCACGCCACCTTGAATATCTGCGGCAAAGCCAAGGGCCGTCCAGCAGGCATAAAGGGCAGGGAGCAGGGCAAGATAGGCCAGATAGTCCAGCGGGCTGTGCGCATCGGCGTCTTCGTCAGGGAATGCGCGCGCAGAATAGAGCGTAAAGCCAAGGATCAGGGCGCCGGCGATGTGCACAATGCGGAAGTTCCATGTCTCCATCGGGAAGACAGGCAGGAAAGGAATTTCAATCCCAGTCCATGCTTCGATTGACCAGCCGTTGAGGGCGGCCATGTGGAAAAGCGCGTAGAAGGCTGAAACCCCTGCAACAATCAAATAGGTCCGACCCGTAAAGATGCGGCGGTTATGCTCAACCGGCTCTTCATCGACGCCTTCGGCAAGGACAGGACCGTCGGTCTGGTCGTCTTTTTGGGTGTCGGTTGTCATGGTATGCTCCTCGCATGCGGCCAGATAGCCCTGGCGGGCCTTCAGCGTGCATCAAACGTGTTGGAAAAATCAAGTGTGCCGAGGCCGCGTACAAGACGCGGCCTCAGTCTGAGTACGGCTTAGTTGCCGAAGATCTGGTCAGCAGGGATGTCAGCGCTTGCGTTCTCGATAAACCACTCGGCTGCACCGGGGTGCCATGGCAGAACGCCTGCGTTCTTTGTCCAGTTCTCTGGCAGTGTGGAACGGGCGGCACGGTGGATGTTCACCATACGCTCGTTGTCAGACATCACGACGTCGACGGCTGCTTTGACAAAGGATGCTGGCAGATCACAGTTTGCGATGGCGAAGTTCCACATGGAAACGGACCGCGCCGGCGCTTCGAGCGTGGTGTATGCATCGGCCGAAATATCGAAGTTCGCCACCGGGAAGGCTGCCGTGATCTTGGCCTGCTCTTCTTCGGTGAACTCGATGATGTTGATTTCGGTCTGAACCTCAAGCTGCGACACCGCAGGAACCGGAACACCCGCTGCGAACGCGATCACGTCCAGCAGACCATCCTGCAATTGGCCACCAAGGTCGCCCCAGCCGCCGTTACGACGCTCAAAGTTGACACCCAGCTCTTCCATCATGCGCGGGAAGTATGTGTCCGATGTGGAGCCAGCAGGGCCAAAGCCGATGCGCGCGCCATCGGGGATATCCGCGATGGATGTGATGCCGGATGAGGCCAGAGCAGTCACCGAGAACGGTGTCTGGTACATCGGGAACATCGCACAGGCGTTGGTCATCTGCAGGCCGGGTGCAATCGGGTTTGTACCGGCGATGGATTCAGCCGCTGGACCCATTGTGGTCATGCCGAACTGAGCGTCACCGGTGTGAACCAGCGCCATGTTCTGCATTGGGCCGCCAGTGACTTCGCCGCCGCCTGTCAGGCCCAGTTCTTCTGCCACCAGATTGGCCCAACCAGACCCGTAGGCAAAGTATGTGCCGCCCTGGGATGCTGTTCCGACAGTAAAGCTTTCTGGCCAATCGGCTGTGTGGCCGTCGGCAAAGGCTGTTGTGGCCGTCAGGGCCGTTGTCGCGATAAGTGCTGCGAGTTTCATGTTGGTATCCTCCAATGAATTATCCGATCCCTCCCGGATCGGGTCGTGACGTAATGCACTGCGGGTGCAATTAGGCCGGATGTTGAGGACTTCCACCAACCGTCACGCGCAACACAAGCGCGCGGGGTGAATGTTTGCGTTAACACTTCCAAAAACGCCAAGGCATTGGGTCGACATGGGGGCAAATCGCGTGGAGTGTGGGTCGAAAAGGGGACATTTCAGACCTCGGTGTCTGCGTCCGCTTTGGATATCCCGTGTTTCTGCATCTTCTCGTAAAGCGCCTTACGGGACAATCCCAACGCCTCATAGGTTTGTTTCAGACTGCCGTCTTGCGCTGTCAGCGCCGCAAGTATGAGCGATTTTTCATGCGCTGCCATTTTTTGCGCCAGTGTTTGCGATGTACCATCCGTGGCGGGCCGCGCCAACGGATCAAGACCCAGCACAAAGCGGTCCGCTGCATTGCGCAATTCGCGTACATTGCCCGGCCAGTCTTGCGTCGCCATGGCCGAGAGCACATCGGCGGGCACATCAACAAGCTGTTTGGAATAGCGTGCAGCAGCCTGTGCCGCCAGATTGATAAAAAGCGAGGGAATGTCGGCGCGGCGCGCACTAAGCGGCGGCACGTGCAGGGTGACGACATTCAAACGATAAAGCAGATCGGCACGAAATGTGCCTGCGGCAACCGCCGCCGCAAGATCGGTCTTGGCCGCTGCGATGACGCGGATATCAAGTGCGACAGGCTCATTCGCCCCAAGCCGCGTGATCTGCCGCGCCTGGATCGCATGGAGCAGTTTGGCCTGCACGCTGACAGGCAGGCTGTCGATCTCGTCCAGAAAGACGGTGCCTTGCCGGGCAAACTCGAACTTGCCAAAGCGCGCGCGCATGGCGCCGGGAAAAGCGCCCGCTTCATGGCCGAAAAGCTCGCTTTCGACCAGATCGACGGGCAGGGCGGCACAGTTGATATGAACGAACGGATGCGGCCCGCGTGCAGACAGATCATGCAGCGCATGGGCGGTCACGTCTTTGCCAACGCCTGTATCGCCCGTAATCAGGACATCGGCATCAGTCGCTGCGATGGTGCGAACCGCTTTGCGCAGGTCAACCATCGCATCAGAGCGCCCGATCAGCCGCGCCTCGAGCTTATCGCGCCCGCCGACCTCGCGCTTGAGCGCGCGGTTTTCGATTGTCAGGCGGCGCTTTTCCAAAGCGTGCTGAATGGTCGAGACCAGTTGCGACGGGGCGAAGGGTTTTTCGATAAAATCATAAGCGCCTTCACGCATGGACTCGACGGCCAGATTGACATCGGCATGCCCCGTGACAAGGATCACCGGAAACTCAGGATCGACCTCAAGCGCCTTGCGCATCAGCCACAGCCCGTCATGGCCCGGCATCCTGATGTCTGTCACCAGAACCCCGGGAAAGCCGCGGCTGATCTGGGCCAACGCCAATTCGGGTTTATCTAGGATGGTCGCAGGAATATCGGCCAGCATCAGCGTTTGGCCGGTGGCGTGACGCAGTTCTTCCTCGTCATCGACGAATAAAACGGTTTGCTTCATTGGGCGGCAACCTCAACCGGGACAGCGGGACGCAGGGTGACAGAAAAGATTGCCCCGCCGTCGGGGTGATTTTTTGCAGACAATGTGCCCCCGAAATCGCTGACAATATTATAAGAAATCGACAAGCCAAGTCCGAGCCCTTTGCCCGGGGCCTTAGTGGTAAAGAACGGATCAAAGATATTGGCGACCTTTTCGGGCGCGATCCCGGGGCCGGTGTCGCGGACATGCAAGGTGGTGCCGTCCAACGTCAGGGTGACAACCCGCGTTGGCTGATCTTCCATTGCATCAAGCGCGTTGTTGATCAGGTTTACAATCACCTGTTGCAGGCGCACGTGGCCGCCTGTGACCCAGATTTCGGTGTCTGGCGGGCTATAGGACACCGCACCGCCTTCTGAGGCCAGTCGCATTTCGGTCATCGCCAGAGCATCCTGAATGACGGCATTCAGCAGCAGCGGACCGGTTGCTTGCTGCGGACGCCGCGCAAAATTGCGCAGATGCGCCGAGATCGTTGCCATGCGGTCGGCCATTTTTGAAATTCGGGAAATGTTGTCGCGCGCTTCTGTCACGCGGTCCCGTTCTAAAAAAGCCTCGGCATTGTCGGCATAGGATTTTACGGCCGCCAGAGGCTGGTTGAATTCATGGCTCAGTGCGGCGGACATTTGCCCCAATGCGGACAGTTTGCCGGCCTGGATCAGATCTGTCTGGGTCTGCCGCAGATCACCCAAGGCCGTTTGTAGATCCGCGGTGCGTTCGGCCACAGCCGTTTCCAGCAGGCGTTTGGCCTCTTGCTCTTTTGCGAAAGCCTCGGCTTGCCGTGCTTGCTTGAGCAGATAGGCCAGCAGGCCCATCAGCGCGAGCAGGGCGCTGAGACCGGCGATCAGCAACGTGTTTAACGCTTGCAAGGTCGCCGGCCGTCGCGGCGAAAGGGCGGACATCGTCCAATCCAGATCGGGCAGCCGCAATGAACTGAGCACAAAGCTCTCGCGATTGGTCCCCTCGATATAGACTTGCTGCGCGTCGGCTGACAAAGGCACCGCCGTGATGGGCAACAGATCAATGCGGTCGATGGGGTACTGCAGGTTCTGCGCAATCAACCGTAGCGTCCCCTCGCTTAACGGGCGCATGGCCCGAAAGTGCCAATCAGGCCGCGAAGACATAAAGACAAAATCATTGCGGTCGGCGACCATGAATTCACTGTCTGCACCCCGCCAGATGCTTTGAAACGCAGAGATGTTGAACTTGATGGCCAGCACGCCCACGATGCGTTCGCCATCTTCAACAGGGGCCGCGTAGAAATAGCCGCGCTCGCCCGTTGTCGTGCCGTACACCGAAAAACTGGACAGATCACCGTTCAGCGCTTGTGTGAAATAGCTTTGATAGTCGAAGTTGCGGCCCAGATAGCTACCCGGCTCAAGATATGAAGCCGCCGCGATGGTCCGGCCCGAGATATCCATCAGATAGACATCGGATGCCTTCACGGTGGTTGCAGTCTGGCGCAGGGCTTCGTTGACGGCGCTGATCAGGGCGGCGTCGTCCGGCGCATTCAGCAAAGCCGTCAGCTCCGGGCGTTCGGCGATCAGTGCGGGCAGGGGGGCATAACGCTCAAGTGCGGCACGCAAGCCTTCGGCGGCAAGTTTCAAAGGGACAGCATCTTGTGTGGCCTGCTGGCGCATATAGTGCCGTTCCAATGCCGGAAACGACAAGGCCCCCGCCATTCCGGTGAGCACCGTGATAGCAGCAACCAACCCAAAAATGCGGCGCCGTGAAAGTTTCATCCCGTATATATGCGGCAGAGGCTTATGGTTTCACAATGTGAAAGTGTGATGTTGATGGGGTTTATCACGGTCGGCATCTTTCGTCGGAGACGTATTGTAGCGCACATTAAAAAAGAGAATACTTGCAGCCAGCATTGTGTGGCCGCTTTCACCGCCGCCAAGACCGGAGCAGAAAATGACGGCGCCGCCTGATCGTCCCAGACCGCAATTCTTTGACTTGGCAGTCCCGTTTTTTCTGCCGATGTGGCGCAGGGTGTTGACCGCTGTTGTGCCGCTTTTATGGGCGCTGGTCGAGTTGGCCAACGGCCAAGCGTTCTGGGCCTTGCTGTTTTGTGCCCTCGGCGTCACGGCAACTTGGAAGTTCTACACGGCAGATTGGGCGGCCGTCGCGGCACAAGCCCAAGAGGATACGCGGGGAGACGGCTGAGGTGGCGGTGACGCTGAAAGACGTCGCAGAACGTGCCGGGGTGTCCCGTTCGGCTGTGTCGCGCACTTTTACCGAAGGTGCCTCGGTGTCCGAAAAGACCCGCGCCAAGGTGGAAAAGGCGGCAAAGGCCTTGGGGTATAGCCCCAATGCGCTTGCCTCGTCCTTGACGACCGGGCGGACAAAGCTGATTGGACTGGTGTCGAACAACTTTCACAACCCGATTTTTCTGGAAGTGTTTGATCTGTTTACCAAAGGCCTGCAGGCGCGCGGCCTGCGACCTTTGCTGGTCAATCTGACCGACGAAGTTGATCCTGAAAACTCGATCCGCATGCTGCGGGCCTATTCCGTCGATGGTGTGATTGTTGCATCCTCGACATTGCCCGCGACCTTTGCCGAAGGGTTCAAGGATGCAGGCGTGCCCGTTGTCCATTCGTTTGGCCGTCAATCGCCCAGCCCCAAAGTGAATGTGCTTGGTATCGACAATATCCAAGCCGGGCGCATGGCTGCACAAACGCTGATTGAACGGGGCTATCAGCGGGTTGCGTTCTTAGGGGGTCCGGTATCTGCGACATCGACGCAAGACCGCTTTGCCGGATTTGCCGAGGTGACAAAAGCCGCCGGTTTGGACATGACAGTCAGCTACGCCAGCAACTATTCGTTCGACGCAGGCCGCGCCGAGATGCAGCGCTTGCTGCAATCCACCCCGGCAGAGGCGTATTTCTGCGGTGATGACGTGCTGTCCATCGGCGCACTTTCGGCCATACAGGATGCGGGGCTGCGCGTTCCGAAAGATATCGGGATCATCGGTCTGAATGATATGGAAATGGCGGGCTGGGCGAACATCAACCTGACGACGATCCGCAATCCTCTCAGTCAGATCATTTCAGCGTCAATCGCGTTGATTGAAGCCTCTTTAAAAGACGACAGCCGCCCCCCGGAAGCGCAGCTGTTTGCCTGTACCATTGTCGAGCGGGGCACACTGCGTCCGCTGCCTACCTGAACATCGGCGGGCGCGCGTCCAGCCATTTGCCCTCGGCTTTGCCAGATTGCGCCACAGCATACACTGCCGCCATCGACCGCAACCCATCCTCTGCACGCGGAAAAAGGTTGGCGGCAGGATCCATCATACGGTTTTCTTTGCGCGCAGAAATCGCTTCGGCAAGATCAGTGTAGATATTGGCGAACGCCAGCGGCATCCCTTCGGCGTGGCCGATGGTGACACGACTGGTGCGATCCGCCTCGGGCGACAGATTGGCCTCGCCCCGTTCGATCACTTGCAGCCGTTGCCCCAGCGGCATGTAATAAAGCTGGTTTGGGTGTTCCTGGCTCCAGCGCAAACCGCCGGTTTCGCCGAAAACCTGAATGCCCAAACCATGTTGGCGCCCAATCGCGATCGAGCTTGTCCAAAGCCGTCCGACCGCGCCGCCATCCATGCGGAAGTTGACCATCGCGTCGTCTTCCAATGTGCGTACATCAATGCAGGACACGGTGTCGGCCGAGAGTTTCGTGACTTCCTGACCGGTCACAAAGCTGGCCATATGCAAAGCGTGGATACCGCAATCGGCAAACTGTGCCGACACACCCGCCTGTGCGGGATCATAACGCCAGCGCACGCGCGGGTTGTCGGCATCGGTGGCATCCGCGTGGTGGCCGTGGGCAAATTCGGCGTTCACCAAACGGACCTTGCCGATATCGCCGCGCGCGATCATGGCCTTCATGTGGCGCACCAGCGAATAGCCGGAATAGCCATAGTTCACCGCGCAGATATTGCCGGTCTTTTTGGCGATCTCGACGATCTCTTCGCCTTCTTCAATCGTCATCGTCATGGGCTTTTCGCACAGCACATGAAAACCGTTTTCCAAAAACGCTTTTGTGATTTCAAAATGGGTCGCGTTGGGTGTTGCAACGGTGACAAGATCAACGCGGTCGTCGCGCTTTTTTTCGCCCTCCAGCATCTCTTTCCAACCGCCATAGGCCCGGTCGCCAAGTCCAAGGCGTTGGCCATAATCGATGCCGTATGCGGGCCGGTGATCCAACGCGCCTGCAGTGAATGCGAAAAGCCCGTCAAGGCCAGCGCCCAGTCTGTGTGCCGGTCCGATCTGGCTGCCTTCACCGCCGCCGATCATGCCCCATTTGAGTTTTGCCATGGTGTTTGTCTTTCTTTCAAATGGTCAAGTTTTACAGGTACACAAGCTGTACATACTGCGTACAGACCCCGTACATACAACTGTCCAGCCTTAGAAGCCGATGGATTCAAGATATTTGCGATTGCTTTCGGCGTCTTCCAACGGTGTGCCGGGCAGGGACGGGTCGCAATCCTGCTCGACCGTGCACCAGCCTGCGAACCCAGCGTCCAGCAGCACCTGACGGACCGCCGGAAAATCAACATCGCCTTGGCCAAGGTTGCAGAAGATACCTTGCCCGCAGGCCTTGTAGAAATCGGTGCGGTTGGCGACGACATCGGCCTTCACGACAGGATCAATATCCTTGAAATGCATGTAGCTGATCCGATTGATATGTCGCTTCATGAACGCCACCGGATCATAGCCTGCGTAGGAATGGTGCCCGGTGTCAAAACAGATTTTTAAGATGCTGGCGTCAACCTCATCCAAAAGCCGCTCCAATTCCGGCTCAAAGTCGATGAAGCCGGCGGCATGGGCATGGATGCCGACGGTCAAACCGTAGTCTTCGCTTCCCATCTTTGCGATGGTGGCAATGCGGTCGCGAAACGCGGTCCATTCGGCGGTGTCCATCTGTTCGGCTTCATCTGCGCGGCCTGCGGTGGGGGCGCGGCGCGGCGAGATGCTGTCAATCAGCACAAGGTGCTCTGCGCCGTGGGCGACCAAGGCTTCGCAAGTGCGCTTGGAGGCGTCGACAACCTCGTCCCATTTTGCAGCGTCGTGGAACGGGCGGAAGACAACGCCGCCGATAATGCTCAGTTCGTTCTTGGCCAACTCATCGCGCAAGATCGCAGGGTCTTCGGGCATGTAACCGATGGGCCCCAATTCGATCCCCTTATAGCCCGCGCTGGCGCATTGGCGCAGCACCGATTGCCACGTGGGGTAGGCGGGGTCGGATGCGAACTCGATTCCCCATGAACAGGGCGCGTTGCCGATTTTGATCGTCATGGCAGTGCTTTCGTTAAAAATCAGAGATGGAACGCCAACTGCGTGCGGCGGATGAGGCGTGACAGGCGGCGACAATCTGATTGACCTCCATCCCGTCGCGGAACGTGGGCCAGATATTTTGGCCGGTGTGGATCGCTGTCAGAAAGTCTTTGGCTTCGATAATGATCTGATCCTGATAGCCGGTGCCATGGCCGGGACCGAGGCAGAATGGTTTATAATCAGGGTGTTCCGGGCCGGTCAGGATTTTGGTAAATCCGCGCTGCGCTTGCGGGCCTGCGATCTTGTAAAGATGCACCGCGTTCTGGTCTTCGCCATCGAAATAGATCGCGCCCTTTGTCCCTGTGATCTCGTATTTATAGCCCATCTTGCGCCCGGTTGCGACGCGGCTGACATAGATGTTGCCCAGCACACCCGAGGCAAAGCGGCACATGATCTGTGCGTGGTCGTCGTTTGTCACGGTGCCGCCGGGGCGTTCCGGGATCACGGTTTCAACTTCGGCAATCAGCTCGGTGATCGGACCCATCAGGCGCAAGGCGCAATTGATCGGATGTGGTGCAAGATCGCCCATGCAGCCGTTGGCCTGACCGTGGCTGCGCCAAGTGGCGGGCTCGTCCGGATCTGCCATAAAGTCTTCGGTGTGTTCGCCGCGAAAACCGGTGATGTCGCCGATTTCGCCAGCGTCCAACATCTGTTTCACGAATTGCGAAGCGGGTGTGCGGATATAGTTGAAGCCGGACATGTTGATCTGGCCCGCGCTTTCAGCGGCGGCCACCATGGCGCGGCTGTCGGCGACATCGACGCCCAAAGGCTTTTCGCAGAACACCGGCTTGTTCAGGGCAAAGGCGGCTTCGGCAATCTGGCGGTGCGTTGCTTGGGGTGAGGCGATGATGACCGCCTCGACCTTTGGATCGCTGACAAGTTCTTGCCAATGCGCTGTGCCGCGCACAAAACCGTAGGCTGCGCGGTAGGTTTCAGCAGATTGCGGATTGGTCGCGCAGACCATTTCGAGCCGGGGACGCAAAGCTGTTTCAAAGATCGCGCCGACGGCAGAATGGGCCACAGCATGTGCTTTGCCCATGTAGCCACCACCGACAATCCCGATGCCAATTTGCGTCATGCTTTGCCTCTCCGAAAACCAGTTGCAACCGGTTGCAATTTTGGTATCGTCCTTTTAGGTCGCAGGTCAATAAGCAATCGTGACCACAGCACAATTCGTGCATACTGCCGGGGGGACGACAGCATGGGGCAAGCCACCGAAACCGTGACGCTGACAACAGCGCAGGCGATCATTCGCTATCTTTCAAATCAATGGATTGTCGCCAATGGCGTTGAAACCCGCGTGTGTGGTGGTGGCTTTGGTATTTTTGGCCACGGCAATGTGACCTGTCTGGGCGAAGCGCTTTATGAATATCGTGCGGAACTGCCGCTTTATCGCGGTCAGAACGAGCAAGGGATGGGGTTTGCCGCGGCGGCCTATGCCAAGGCCTATAAGCGCCAGCGTTTCATGTTTTGTACCGCCTCGGCGGGGCCGGGAACCGCAAATCTGCTGACTTCGGCGGCATTGGCGCATGCCAACCGACTGCCGATGCTGATGCTGTGTGGTGATGCCTTTCTGACGCGCCTGCCGGATCCGGTGTTGCAGCAGCTTGAACACTTTGGAAACCCGACACTGGGGGTGAATGATGCGTTCAAGGCTGTGAGCCGTTTTTGGGACCGGATTACCCATCCTGCACAGATCATCCAGTCATTGCCAGCGGCTTTGGCAACAATGCTTGATCCGGCCGACTGCGGGCCGGCCTTCATTGGATTGCCGCAGGACGTGCAAGGCTGGACCTATGATTACCCCGTCAGCTTCTTTGAAAAACGCGTGCACCGTGTGCGGCGTCAGGCCCCCGATGAATATGAGATCGCGCAGGCGGTTGAACTCCTGAGATCAGCAGAGCGCCCGATGATTATCGCAGGGGGTGGTGTGCAGTATTCCGGTGCTGTGGCTGAACTGATGGCCTTTGCCGAAGCGACGGGGATTCCGGTGGTCGAAACCATCGCAGGGCGTGCCAATATGGTGTATGATCACCCTCTGAATATCGGGCCAATCGGTGTGACCGGCTCGGATTCGGCAAATACTATCGCTGAAAAGGCGGATGTGATTTTGGCCGTTGGCACGCGTTTGCAGGACTTTACGACCGGATCCTGGACGGCCTTTGCGCATGATGCCAAGATCATTGGTCTGAATGCCGCGCGCCACGACGCAGCCAAACATTTATCCACCCCCGTTGTTGGGGACGCCCGTTTGGGGCTTGTTGCGTTGGCTGATGATTTGGCCGGGTATCAAGCGCCGGACGATTGGACGGCAACAGCCAAGCAAGAGCGTGCCATCTGGGATGATTACGTGGCCGAGAACACCCGCGTGGGCAACGGCCCTGCGTCTT
>JALQUF010000240.1:0-538 GCA_023263855.1 Yoonia sp.
AGCGATATTGGATTGCGGTGCCCATTTCCTGCATGTTCATCAACCAGGATGCTTCGCCCGCAACATTTACGACCAAGGCATCAGGATGCGCAATTTGCACACCGATTGAAGCAGGGAACCCATATCCCATTGTGCCCAATCCGCCCGATGTCATCCATT
Organism: Yoonia sp.; assembly: GCA_023263855.1. Lineage (GTDB taxonomy): Bacteria > Pseudomonadota > Alphaproteobacteria > Rhodobacterales > Rhodobacteraceae > Yoonia. Next base: position 160 of record JALQUF010000240.1, read on the forward strand.
GGTTTGGATTTTCAAATCCCAAATATTGTGCGGCCCACATTTGGTGTTGGCCCACTTCTGTACAGATAAAGCGATCTTTGCGGTGTTTGGTTAGTTCCTCTAAACGTGCAAGCGCATGCTGTGGTTTGATTGTGCGGCCCTTTTGTTCAAACTTTAGGCATTTTACTTTTTGCCAATCTTCGATTTCGGCCCACCATTTTTGCAGACCGCTTGCATTCACCTTGCGTCCACGCGATTTCCAAATTTTCAGCATGTCTTCCAAAACATGAGCCACATCTCCGATGATTGGAATGTCAACTTGGATCACCTTATTTATCGAGGATTGGTCAATGTCGATATGCGCTTTTTTCGATTTCGGGCTAAACGCATCAATGCGGCC
>JALQUF010000240.1:548-851 GCA_023263855.1 Yoonia sp.
TGCATGGCCAAGTTCGCCTCATAAAGCCCGTGCATGCCCAACATCCCCAACCAGTTTTTCCCAGAGGCAGGATAAGAACCAAGCCCCATCAATGTGGACGTGATTGGGAAACCCGTTGCATCGACCAATTCGCGCAACAAATGGCTGGCGGCAGGGCCAGAGTTGATGACGCCGCCACCTGTGTAAAATACGGGGCGTTCGGCCTTTTCCATGGCCTCGACCAATTTGGTAATCTGTTCAATGTCGCCTTTGACCTTGGGGGCATAATGCGCGGTCTTGGCTTTTTGTTTTTCTTGATAGGCG
>JALQUF010000241.1 GCA_023263855.1 Yoonia sp.
ACCCTCGCCGCCGTCCCGCTCTTTGTCTTTATGGGTATTATGATGGAACAGGCAGGTTTAATGGAAAGATTATTCTCATCATTTCAAATGATGCTAGCAAGAGTTAGAGGTGCATTATATTACGCTGTTCTTTTTGTTTCAGTTATTTTTGCTGCAGCAACAGGAATTGTTGGTGCTTCAGTAACCATACTCGGTATCATGGCCGCAAAATCAATGAATAGATCTGGTTATGACGTTAGACTTGCTGCAGGAACAATAACAGCAGGTGGTACTTTAGGAATTTTAATTCCACCAAGCATCATGCTTGTTGTAATGGGCCCAATTATGGAAATTCCAGTTATTGATTTATTTGCAGCTGCTATAATTCCAGGAATTCTTCTTGCAAGTTTATACGCTGGATACACAACAATAAGATGCATGATCAATCCTAAATTGGGACCTGTAATTCCTGAAGAGATGAGAGCTGCTAGTATGAAAGAAGTTTGGATTGAATTCTTCTTAGGTTTAGTTCCACCAGCAGCTTTAGTTTTCGCAGCATTAGGAAGTATCCTTTTTGGTTTTGCAACTCCAACAGAGGCAGCTGGTTGTGGTGCAATGGGAGCTTTACTACTTTCTTTAGCTTATAAAAAATTAACTCTTTCAAAACTACAAGAAGCTCTTGTTAAAACTTTAGAGATTACTGCATTAATAATGGTTTTAGTTGCTGCATCAAACTTTTTTGGTGCTGTTTTTGCAAGATTAGGTACTCCAACTTTATTAACTGAATTCTTGTTAGGTTTAGATATGAACAAATATTTAATACTAGCGATTGTAATGGTTGCAATATTTTTAT
>JALQUF010000242.1:0-259 GCA_023263855.1 Yoonia sp.
CGTGTCCTCAAGAATGGTTTTGGCATAAGGTCCGGTCACCGCGTGCATCGCGTCGAACTTCATGGTGAAGCCACTGGCGAACAGCGCCCGCAAAGCGTCGAAATCGAACAGCTCTTCCATCAGCAAAGCATACTCCTCGACCGGATCGACGATCTCGACTGCCATCTCTCCCAACGCCACTGTCCCGATCTGTCCAAGGTCGATGTCGGCGGTGTCCAGCGTCTTGTAGCTGCTGATGGTCTTGGTCTGCTCGAAGATC
>JALQUF010000242.1:269-829 GCA_023263855.1 Yoonia sp.
GTGGTGTATTCCGTCAGGATCGTGGTCGCGTCATATATCGCCGCGGTCACCCCTTCGGGCGCAGGGCCGCCGTTCGAAATGTTGTACTTGAGGCCGAAATCCTCGTCGATGCCGCCGGGGTTGTGGCTGGCCGACAGGATCAGCCCGCCATCCGCGCCGCGCTTGCGGATCAGGTTCGACGCGGCCGGGGTGGACAAGAGGCCCCCTTGACCCACAATCGCCAGCGCCGCGCCATTGGCCGAGGCCATGCGCAGGATTGTCTGGATCGCCTCGGCGTTGAAGTAGCGCCCGTCACCACCGATCACGAGAACCTTGCCCGCAACACCGTCGATCCCGTTGAAGATCGACTGCACGAAACATTCCAGATACCCCGGCTGCATGAACACGCGGGTTTTCTTGCGCAGACCCGAGGTGCCGGGTTTCTGGCCCTCGAAGGGGGTGCAGGTCTGGGTCAGGATCGTCATGCGGGTGCCTCCTCGGGGTGGTCCGTGTCGTCATGGTGTGCGGGCGTGCCGCGCGCGTCGCGCATCACGTCCGATATATGCAGCAAGGCCGCGCTC
>JALQUF010000243.1 GCA_023263855.1 Yoonia sp.
GGCGACGGTGCTGTTCTCCCGCTTCATGAAGTTCGATGCGAGCCGCCCTGACTGGGCCGACCGCGACCGCTTCATCCTGTCGGCGGGTCACGGCTCGATGCTGCTCTATTCGCTGCTGCACCTGACGGGCTATGCGGACATGACGCTGGATCAGATCCGCAACTTCCGCCAATGGGGCGCGATCACCGCCGGTCATCCCGAATACGGCCACGCCAAGGGCATCGAAACCACGACCGGCCCACTGGGTCAGGGCATCTCGAACGCCGTCGGCTTTGCCATGGCCGAAGAAATGCTGCGCGCGCGGTTCGGGCGCAAGCTGGTCGATCACTACACCTACGTGATCGCCGGTGACGGCTGCCTGATGGAAGGCGTCAGCCACGAGGCGCTCGGCCTTGCCGGCCGCCACGCCCTCGGCAAGCTGATCGTGTTCTGGGACAACAACAACATCACCATCGACGGCACCGTTGATCTGGCCGACCGCACCGATCAGGTCAAACGCTTCCGCGCGAGCGGCTGGCAGGTGCTGGAAATCGACGGCCACGACCCCGAGGCCATCGATGCCGCCATCACCACGGCCAAATCCTCGCGCAAGCCCACGATGATCGCCTGCAAGACGCATATCGCCCTGGGCCACGCCGCGCAGGACACGTCCAAGGGCCACGGCGCCCTGACCGACGCGGGCCAACTGGCCGCCGCCAAGGAGGCATATGGCTGGCCCTACGGTCCGTTCGAAATCCCCGCCGATGTGAAATCCGCATGGGAAGCCATCGGCGCGCGCGGCGCATCCGAGCATGACGCCTGGACCGCCCGTCTTGGTG
>JALQUF010000244.1:0-501 GCA_023263855.1 Yoonia sp.
ATGGATGGGTGTTTCCGCATGGTGACACAGTGTCCGTGGGGATGGGTACAGGTGTCGATGGCTTTGATTTGAAAAAAGCCACCACTGCCTTGCGCGAAACATCCGGACTTTCCACCTGTGAGACGATCCGCAAAGAAGGCGCGCCAATACCACTTAAGCCCTTGAAAAAGTGGGACAATGATAAAGATGTTGTTTTGGCAGGCGATGCTGCTGGCGTTGTTGCGCCTAGCTCAGGAGAAGGCATTTATTATGCTATGTGTTCTGGTCGCATGGCTGCCAAAGCGGTGGCGGAAACTTTGCGAACCGGTCAAGCAAAGCACCTTCGCAATGCGCGTCGTGCATTTATAAAACAACACGGAACCGTCTTTCGGGTTTTGGGCGCGATGCAAAACGCCTATTACAAAACGGATTCACGGCGAGAACGGTTTGTATCCCTCTGCCATGATGTTGATGTCCAAACCATGACATTCGAAGCCTATATGAACAAAAAACTAACACGCG
>JALQUF010000244.1:511-816 GCA_023263855.1 Yoonia sp.
GGCGCATTTGCGCATATCGTTCAAAAATTTAGCGCATCTCACTGGGTTGGTGCCTGAGGAGTTCGTATGACAATTTTGATCCCCGCTTGGGTGGATGGTGCGCTTTGCCCGGTCGAAAAACTTGAAGCCCATAAAAAAGGTCTAAGGCATAAAGCGATTTCAATTTTTACATTTTCGCAAGGCGATGTTTTACTGCAACAACGGGCGATGAGCAAATACCATTCACCGGGACAATGGGCAAATACCTGCTGTACCCACCCAAACTGGGGCGAAGATAGCCACGCCGCTGCACATCGCAGAGTTTC
>JALQUF010000245.1 GCA_023263855.1 Yoonia sp.
TTGGGTATACCTCTTACAATATCTCTTCCAGTTACTGTTACTTGAGGCTCTTTATCATATTGATAAGCTGAGCCAACTGCATGTTTAATATTTTCTGCGATACCAGTATCTACAAGTATTTGATGTTCTCTCCTCAACCATTCAATTAATATCTCTGTCATATCTTCACCACCAACCCTTACAGAGTTAGCATTTACTATATCCCCCATTGATATAACTGCTATTTCAGTTGTACCACCGCCTATGTCTACAATCATGTTTCCATAGGGCTCAAAAATATTTAAACCACTACCTATCGCTGCAGCCATAGGTTCTTCTATTGTGAAAACTTCAGATGCACCTGTAGCATGAGCTGCTGTTTCAATTGATCTTTGCTCAACGCTTGTAACACCATTTGGAACACATATCACAATTCTAGGTCTTGAATAAGCACGTCCTATTGCTCTTGACAGTAAGGTTTTAACAAGTTCCTCTGCCATTTCAATTTCAGATATCACACCATCCCGCAATGGCCTTACAAGCTCAATAGTATCTGGAACTCTTCCTATTAATTTTTTAGCCTCTCGACCAATAGTGATTATCGAGTTATCGCTTTTGTTTACAGCAAGAAGTGTGGGCTCATCAACTACACCTCCAACCCCTTTTACATATATGAGGGTGTTGGCAGTGCCTAAGTCAATTGCAATATCATTGCCACCAAATAATGTTCTTCGTAAATTTAAGTCAACCATGTACTAATAGAATAATCTAATAGTTGCTGTTTTTAAATATTTATTTACTTTCCAAAAAATAATGAAAGTTCTCTCTCA
>JALQUF010000246.1 GCA_023263855.1 Yoonia sp.
CAACAGCATGCTTGATGCTTTCAGCTATACCTGAATCAACCAATATTTGATGCTCAGCTCGCAGCCAATCAATTAAAACCTCTGTCATGTCTTCTCCACCGACTCTTACCGAGTTTGCATTTACAATATCTCCCATTGAAATAACAGCAATTTCCGTAGTACCTCCACCAATATCAATAATCATATTTCCATAGGGCTCAAAAATATTTAAACCACTTCCAATAGCAGCTGCCATTGGTTCTTCTATAGTGAAAACTTCTGATGCTCCAGTTGCGTGAGCAGCAGTCTCAATAGACCTTTGTTCAACACTTGTAACACCGTTAGGTACACAAATTACAATTCTTGGTGAAGAATATGATCTTCCTATAGCCTTTGTAAGTAATGTTTTAACAAGTTCCTCTGCCATTTCTATTTCAGAAATAACTCCATCTCTTAATGGCTTAACTAATTCAATAGAGTCTGGAACACGTCCAACTAATTTTTTTGCTTCTTTACCAATAGTTAAAATTGACTGATCATCTTTGTTCACTGCCAGCAAAGTAGGTTCATCAACTACTACACCTACTCCTTTTACATAAATTAATGTATTTGCAGTTCCTAAATCTATGGCAATATCATTACCACCAAACAATGTTCTTTTTAAATTAAAACCAGCCATGTATACCTAGATTAATCTATTAAATATGCATTTAAAATAAATTTATTACGAAAAGAATAAATTTAGTTCTCTCTCGGCACTTTCATCAGAATCTGACCCGTGTACTACATTTTTATCAAGTTCTGTTGCTAAATCTCCTCTGATTGAACC
>JALQUF010000247.1 GCA_023263855.1 Yoonia sp.
GGCTATGGTACTTTAGGAAAATAAAAACTGTATGTCCCTGGTCTTATAAATCATTTATAGCAGGTACTACAAATATTGTTCCTTTTAAGTTAGATACTCTTATAGAAAACGAATCTAACTGGAACGAGCAACCATGGGAGGTGATCATCTATACAATGGGTGAGAACTATACTCTTGACGATATGGACTCCATAGTGGAAAAAAGAAATGAAGTCCAGAACACTTGTGAATATTTATGGTCTCACCCATCTTTTTCAAAAGGTGGAAAGAATCAAACGCCTAAACCAGTAATTATACAACAGGACAGGGCAAGATTAATGGAATTAAGAAATGCCAGCAAGAAAAGTTAAAGGCGGTTGGAAGTGGGGTAAATCAGGAAAAGTTTACCGAACCAAAAAAGAAGCTGAAAAGCAAGGCAGAGCGATATATGCGTCTGGGTACAGAAAAAATGGCAAGAAAAAGAAAAAGCGCTAAGAAAAGACCAGTACCAACAAATCCAAGACTTTATGCACAAGTAAAAGCTGAAGCAAGAAGAAAATTTAAGGTCTATCCAAGTGCATACGCAAATGGATGGTTAGTAAAAACTTATAAGCAACGTGGAGGAAAATACAGAATGGGCGTTGCAAGGAAAAGGAGAAAATGATAGATTGGTTTAAACATAAACTAACACAAATACTAAATATAGTCACAGGAAAAGATAAAAACTGGGACGGGTCAGTAGACATCAAAGACAAGTTGATTGAAGCTGAACAGAAAGTAAAAAATGGAAGCTAAACTTTTAAAAAACGGAAAATTTGTAGTA
>JALQUF010000248.1 GCA_023263855.1 Yoonia sp.
GGAGCTGAAGAAGCAATGACTGCTGACCAGGTGGTTTGGTCTGAGCAAGGTAGATTACATTTAGCGTACACTGGTACAATAGCTGCATCTACTTCAAAAGTAACAATTTCAGGTTTAGTAGGTTCTAACGCAACTTATGCAAATAATCACGGGCTTAGAGTTGGTGATACTTGTTTAGTAGCTTCTGCTACTGTAACTTATCCAGGTAGGGTATCTGCAGTTGACGGTACTAACAATAACGACGTAACAATTCTTCCTTATACTCAAGGTCACGCAAGTGAAGCTGGTATTGGTATGGGTAACGAAACTGTTACTGTACTTAAGTATGGTTCTGAGTGGCAAAAAGGATCTGATACTCCTTACTCTACTGCTAATGAGCCTTCTTTCTTATCTTACAGCAACAAACCAGTTATTATAAGAGATATGTATCAAGTTTCAGGATCTGATGCTTCTCAAATTGGTTGGGTTGAAGTTACTGACGAAGGAGGAACTAGCGGTTACCTATGGTACTTAAAAGCTGAAGGTGAAACTAGACTACGTTTTATGGATAACTTAGAAATGACTTGTCTTGAAGGTGTTCAGGGTGCTAATGACACTACAATAGATACTGCTTCTGCAAACGCTGGTTTAGGCGTTACAGATGGTAGTCCTATTGGTACACAGGGAATGTTTGACGCTATCGCTGATAGAGGAAACAAGTCTTCTGGTATTACTGGTGTTAACGCTGCTACTGATTTAGCTGAATTTGACGCTATCTTAGCTGAGTTTGACAAGCAAGGTGCTAT
>JALQUF010000249.1 GCA_023263855.1 Yoonia sp.
TGTTTAGTAGTATCTACGATATTCTGTACAAACATCTACAACCACAATCTATACCTGCGGCCGTGTTAACGATTGCTGACTATCAATATAAATCAGCCTTTGTGGCAGACCATGAGATAAATATGGTTGCCTGTTTGACACAAATCATGGCGGAATGTAAATTTAAGTAGAGGGAGCAATGGCAAAGAGAACATTTTTTAGAACTTTGATAGTGAAGTTAAGAATGTGGTATGCTGACATAAGAGGTCATCATGGTAAATGCTGGGATTATGAACCAGGAGATTACTATATGGGTTCTCATAAAGGTCACAGAAAACACGAAAAAAGAAAGTAATGATTAATTATTCCGAAGTAGCTCAGTTGGTAGAGCAGTTGACTGTTAATCAATTGGTCGCAGGTTCGAGTCCTGCCTTCGGAGCCAAAGCCGCTTTAGCTCAGCTGGTAGAGCAACTGATTTGTAATCAGTAGGTCCGCGGTTCAAATCCGTGAAGCGGCACCAGAAAGTATATTATGATAGAATATAAATTAAGTGATTATTTAAATGCAATTAACTGGACAAAGGTAAATCTACTTGATGGAGATGATTTAACTTGGGAAAAGAAGTATCCTCCATATATTATAAACCGTTGTTTTTCTCAACATGTTGATACTATTATGATGGCAAATGAGATGAATCAAAAGCATGGTCTTAACAAGAGGCTACAGTTTCATTTTCTACTAAATAGTATAAGAAAAAGAAAACGATTTGGAGGCAAGTGGACAACCACTGCTAAATCGAAGAATT
>JALQUF010000024.1 GCA_023263855.1 Yoonia sp.
CTATAACTTTGTGACCAAACGTGCCGACTGCCGTGGCGACCGGTCAAAAGTGATGTGGACGCAGGTCGAAACCGGCTCTGCCGTGACATGGAAGTACCCAAGCTGCATTCTGCGTGGCGACGATAGCCAGGGTGAATTCTATTCCATCGCGATTGCCAACAACATGCAGCAGGCCGATACCGGCACGAAAATGGTGCATCTGGGCAAGAACACCAAGTCACGGATCGTGTCCAAGGGCATCAGCGCGGGTAAGGCGCAGAACACTTATCGCGGGCTGGTGTCGATGCACCCTAAGGCCAAGGAATCGCGCAACTATACCCAGTGTGACAGCTTGCTGATCGGCGATAAATGCGGTGCACATACCGTGCCTTACATCGAGGTCAGAAACAACTCGTCCCGGGTGGAGCATGAGGCGACGACATCCAAGGTGGATGATGATCAGCTGTTCTATTGCCGCTCGCGCGGGATGGACGAGGAAGAGGCAGTTGCCTTGGTCGTCAACGGGTTCTGCAAGGAAGTGCTGCAAGCGCTGCCAATGGAGTTTGCGATGGAAGCACAAGCACTTGTGGCCATCTCGCTTGAAGGGTCCGTTGGCTGATCATGCGCCTGTCTAATCTTGATATTTGTCGCGTCACTGTCACGTCGCGGCCCATTTCTTGCCCAACTTCGATGCAATCAAGCATTGAGAAGGCAATTCATGGGACCGTGACGCATGGCTGTGATGAAACAGGATATCAACGATTTCAATGCGCGGGTGAAGCGGATCAAGAATCCGCGCAACAAATCGTACTACGATCCCGATCTGGGGATGCACATTCCCAAACGCGTGACGCGCGACAAGATCAAAAAGGTCAACGACGAGGAATCGTTTCTGGGCAAGTTTATCGTGTCAATAATCATTGGCGCGCTTGCGATGATGTTCGGCCAAGTGGTGCGCATCCGGTATTTTGCCTTGCCCGGCGAAAGCGACATGATCATGGTGCTGGAACTGTTCTTGGCGTTTTGGGCGATGCTTTTGCTTTCCACGCTGTTGGATCGACGCAAGCTTTTGGAGCGGTTCGCGCAAGTCGCAGGGATCGCCGTCATGCTGACCGCAGGTCACAATCTCATCTGGCGATGGCCCGAAGCCATGGCCTATGTCTACACCACAGAACATGTGGCGCAGGTGATGGAAGCGACAACGCAGCACTCAATCGTGTATCGCGGAACCGTTTTCGGCCTGTAACTCTTACCTCATATCGCGGCAATGACCCCGGCGGACCTGTCCGTTCCGGGGTGCCTTGCGTTGCTGCGCCCACTTATCTTTAGGAGAATAGAATGTTGGAAATCAAAGGCCTAAAGGTCAAACTTGAAGAAGAAGATAAGCAAATCCTCAAAGGTGTCGATCTGACGATCGAACCCGGCACGGTGCATGCCATCATGGGTCCGAACGGCTCTGGCAAATCGACCTTGTCCTACGTGCTGTCCGGCAAGGATGGCTATGAAGTGACAGACGGGTCTGCCGCACTGGAAGGTGAAGACCTGTTGGACATGGAGCCAGAAGAGCGCGCTGCTGCGGGCCTGTTTCTGGCGTTCCAATACCCTGTTGAAATCCCCGGCGTGGGCAACATGACGTTTCTGCGCACGGCAGTGAACGCGCAACGCAAGGCACGTGGTCAAGAAGAGTTGAGCGCGGGTGACTTTCTCAAAGAGGTGCGTGAAAAGGCCAAGAGCCTGAAAATCGACGCCGAGATGCTGAAGCGCCCTGTGAACGTCGGGTTCTCGGGCGGTGAGAAAAAGCGCAATGAAATCCTGCAGATGGCGATGCTTGAGCCCAAGATGTGCATTCTGGACGAAACAGATTCAGGTCTGGACGTGGATGCGATGAAGCTGGTGTCCGAGGGCGTGAATGCACTGCGCTCGGAAGGGCGTTCGTTCCTTGTCATCACACACTACCAGCGCCTATTGGACCATATTAAGCCCGATGTCGTGCACATCATGGCAGATGGCCGGATCATTAAGTCTGGTGGCCCCGAACTGGCGCTTGAAGTCGAGAACAACGGATATGCCGACATTCTGGCAGAGGTGGCCTAATGGCACTGGCACAGTTGAAAATGGACACCACCGCGGCGCGTTTGGCCGATGTGGAGATTCCGCAAGGCGCGGCTTGGGGAAATGCGGCACGTGCCGATGCGATGGCGCGCGTGCGCCAAATGGGGTTGTCGACCAAGCGCGATGAGTACTGGAAATACACTGACCCTGCATCTTTGACGGTAGCCGATGCACCTGCGGCGGCTGTGTTCCAAAGTGATGAGGCGCCACTTTTTGACGCGGTGGACCGCGTCAAGATCGTGTTTGTGGACGGTGTGTTCGATGCCGATGCGTCGGATGACCTCAGCGCGGAAGGGGTGGAAATTGAACGTCTTGCCGATGCGATGGCGACCGATATTCACTGGGCCAAGGATATCTACGGCGTGCTGGAAAAGCGCGGCCAAATTCCGGTTGAGCGCCCATTGGCGGCGTTGAATACGGCCTTGGCCACCGATGGTGTGGTCATCCGTGTGACCGGTAAGGCCTCCAAGCCGATCAACTTTGTCTATTTGCACCGCGATGAAACCTCGGATGCGATCCTGCATAATGTGGTCAAAGTCGAAGCGGGTGCCTCTTTGACATTGCTGGAAAGCGGTCCGGCTGCGGCACGGTTTTCCAAGCTGCTAGAGGTCGATGTGGCCGATGGTGGGATCTTCAACCATGTGCGCGTGCAGGGCCGCGATCATGAACGCCGTGCCATAACCCATTGTTTTGCAAGGATTGCGGCGGAATCGACCTTCAAGTCCTTCACGCTCACCTTCAACGGTGTCCTGACCCGCAATGAGTGCATCCTTGAGATCGTGGGCGACGATGCTGTGGCCCATGTTGCGGGTGCGTGTCTGGGCGACGGGCGTGATTTTCACCATGACGACACAGTTTTCGTGACCCATGACGCGGTGAATTGCGAAAGCCGTCAGGTGTTCAAGAAGGTGCTGCGCAACGGGGCAACCGGTGTGTTCCAGGGCAAAATTCTGGTCAAAGAGGGCGCACAAAAGACAGATGGCTATCAGATAAGCCAGTCGCTCTTGCTGGATGATGACAGCCAGTTCCTCGCCAAGCCCGAGCTTGAGATTTATGCCGATGACGTGGCCTGTTCACACGGCTCGACCTCTGGCGCGATTGACGAGACAGCATTGTTCTACCTGCGGTCGCGCGGTGTGCCTATGATCGAGGCGCGCAATCTTTTGACCTTGTCATTCATTGCGGAAGCACTGGACGAGATTGAAGACACAGACTTGGCAGACGAACTGCGGGACCGGCTGGAAGGCTGGCTGTCGCGGCACAGTTAATGGCTGTCACAAACGACATCGTACGGACCTGGCGCAGGCCGCGTCAGGTCATGCGCGACCTGCTGGCCCAAGGCAGGCGTGAAGATCGGGCGATTGTCTATTTGATGGTCAGTTGCTTTTTGATCTTTGTCGCACAATGGCCGCGCCTGCGCCGCGTCGCCGAAGGCTATGAGCCGTCGCCTTGGCCGGCCGAGATGAACTTTGAAGGGATGCTGACCTATACCTTTTTCAGCGCTGTCATTGTTCTGCCTTTGGTGATGTATGGCGTTGCGGGGGTGTCGCATCTGGTTGCCAAGCTTTTCGGTGGCAAGGGCGGTTGGTTCGGGGCACGGCTTGCCTTGTTCTGGACGTTGCTTGCGACGTCACCACTGTTCTTGTTCTACGGATTGGTGCGTGGTTTGATCGGACCGGGTGCGCAAGCCACCCTTGTGGGGGGCATTGGGGCCGTGGTGTTTCTATTTATTTGGGTTCAATCCCTGCGTGAGGCGGAAAGCGGATCATGACTTTCGATTTTCAAACGTGGATGCGTGCCGTCTGGACCAGCATCATGGAGCCCTCAGACAGCGCCCGCAAAGTGATTGACATGAACATCCCGCGCGATGCGCTTTGGATGGGATTGGCACTTGTTGCGGTCATGAACGTGATCCTTGTGGTGCTGTTGCAGATGATTTCGCCTGCGCCGGTTGCGTTTCAGGAACAGGGTTTTGCGCTGTCGCCTTTCGGTTTTGTGGCCATCATCGGCGTGTTCTTGGCACTGTTCGTGTTCGGCGTGTTCTACGCAGGCAAGATCATGGGCGGGCAAGGCAGCTTGCAAGGGACCTTGGCCATCATCGTCTGGTTCCAATCCATCAGCCTGACATTAGAGGCCATTCAGGTGGTTCTGGTGCTGATCAGCCCGGCAATAGGGTCGATTTTCGGCCTGCTGTCGCTTGGTGCTTTGATTTGGTGCTTTGTGAATTTCATCAATGTCTTGCACGAGTTCAAGAATCTCGGGAAAGCAATGGTCGCGATCGTGCTTGCATTGATCGGAACAGCGTTGATTTCAGGAATTGTCCTTGCCGTCTTGGGCGTCGGACCAACCGGAGGCATGGCATGAGCCTTGATATCGCAAAAATCCGCAGTGACTTTCCAATTCTGTCGCGTGAGGTGAACGGTAAGCCCTTGGTTTACCTTGATAATGGCGCTTCTGCACAGAAACCCCAAGTGGTGATTGATGCTGTGACGCGCGGCTATGCCGAGGAATACGCCAATGTGCATCGCGGGTTGCATTACCTCAGCAATCTGTCGACCGAACGCTATGAAGGCGTGCGCGGGATCATCGCCCGTTTTCTGAATGCGCCGTCCGAGGATGAGATTATTATCAATTCCGGGACGACCGAAGGCATCAATATGGTCGCCTATGGCTGGGCTATGCCGCGCATGGAAGCCGGCGATGAGATCGTGCTGTCCATCATGGAGCACCACGCGAACATCGTGCCGTGGCATTTCCTGCGCGAACGGCAAGGCGTGGTGATCAAATGGGTCGATGTGGACGCCAATGGCGATCTGGACCCGCAAAAGGTGATTGACGCAATCGGCCCCAAGACCAAGCTGGTAGCCGTCACCCATATGTCAAACGTGTTGGGCACCGTTGTAGATGTCAAAGCGATTACCGCTGGCGCCCATGCCAAGGGTGTGCCGGTTTTGGTCGATGGCAGCCAATCAGCGGTGCATATGCCGGTGGATGTGGCGGATATCGGCTGTGATTTCTATGCGGTCACCGGACACAAGCTTTATGGCCCGTCCGGTTCGGGTGCAATTTACGTCAGCAAGGCGCGCATGGCCGAGATGCGTCCCTTTATGGGCGGTGGGGATATGATCCGGGATGTGACGCGCGACACCGTCACATGGAACGACCCGCCAATGAAGTTCGAGGCCGGCACACCGGGGATCGTGCAAACAATCGGTCTGGGTGTGGCGCTGGAATACATGATGGACATCGGCATGGATCAGATTGCCCAGCACGAGCAAGGCTTGCGTGACTATGCGCGCGACCGGTTGAACGGGTTGAACTGGCTGAACGTGCAAGGGCAATCCGCCACGAAAGGTGCGATTTTCTCTTTCACGCTCGAGGGGGCGGCACATGCGCATGACATCTCGACCGTATTGGACAAAAAAGGTGTCGCGGTACGTGCGGGCACGCATTGCGCGATGCCGCTGATGGAACACTTGGGGGTAGGGGCGACCTGCCGGGCCTCCTTTGGGATGTACAACACCACAGATGAAGTGGATGTGCTGATCGACGCATTAGAGCTTTGCCACGATCTTTTTGCCTAAGATTGCGCATTGCCGTTGCGACGGTCAGGGCACGCGGCTATAGAAGCGTCACAGGCACCCGTAGCTCAGCTGGATAGAGCGCTGCCCTCCGAAGGCAGAGGCCAGAGGTTCGAATCCTCTCGGGTGCGCCATTTTCTTTTGCCAGTCTTCCTTCACATCAGGCGCTAGCTGTCGCGCCCCGGTTCATTGGTGTCATTGGAAAACAGGGCGATCTTGTTTCCCTGAGGGTCGCGCAGATAGCCTACGTAGAAATGTGGGCCATAGGATGCGCGAAAGCCCGGCGCCCCTTCGTTGCTGCCGCCAGCGGCCAGCGCGGCGGCGTGCAGGGCGCGCACCTGGCTTTGATTGCGTGCTTCGAATGCGACCATCGTCCCGTTTCCGGCCGAGGCCGGTTTGCCATCATAGGTCGGCTTGACGTAGAAATCTGGCGAAACAGGGGGGGTTCCCGCTTCGACGGGCAGGGCGTAACTCAACCCCTCAGGCCCTTGGGTTAGCCCATAGCCAAGCGTTGGCAGGAAGGCTGCATAAAACCGCTTTGCCTGCGAAATATCATCAGCACCAACGGTGACATAGGCAATCATGGGATCTGTCTCTTTTCGTCCTGAACGCGCGTGTCGTGCTTACACACCCAGACTGCGCAAGCGCGCCTCTTGGCGTTTTGCCAAACTATCAACCTCGGCCTTTGTGGCCGTAGTCAGCGCGCCACCCGGTTTGCGGACCGTTTCATGTGCGATCACCCCGCGTTGTGCCAGCGTATATTTGCGGATCGCCAGCCCAAGGCCCGGCTGGGCCTCATAGCGGACCATCGGCATATAGGCGTCGAATATATCGCGGGCGTGATCCAGGTTTCCACCGCGGTAGGCGGCGATAACCTGCGCCATCATTTCAGGGTAGGCAAACCCGGTCATGGCCCCATCTGCCCCGCGCAACATTTCTTCCAACAGATAAAGCCCGCCATTGCCGCACAGGATCGAAATGCGCCGCGCGCCTGCGTCGGATGCGGCCCGCAGGGCGCTGATCTTTTCCAGCCCCGGCCAGTCTTCGTGTTTCAGCATCACGCAGGTGGGGCAATCCGCAACAACTTGCAGGATCACCTTGGTCGGGATTACCACGTTTGTGACAAGCGGAAAGTCTTGCAGCACGAACGGGGCATCGCCCAGCACTTCGGCTGCGTTGTGGTAGTAAGTTACGATCTGATCGTCGGTTTTCAGGCTGCCGGGTGGGGCGACCATGACACCCGCCGCCCCAAGGTCCATTGCGGCGTCACTGAGTGTCTTCATCGCCGCAAACCCCGGCGCCGAAACGCCCACGACAGTCGGTACATTGCTGCGCGCGGTGACACGTTTCACAACAGCGATGGATTCCTCCGCCGTCAGCTTGCCGGCTTCGCCCATCATGCCAAGGATCGTCAGACCCGTTGCCCCTTTTTCAATATAAAAGTCGACCATGCGGTCGATGCTGTCCCAATCCAGCGCGCCATCGGGCAGAAAGGGTGTCACGGCAATGGTAAAGACCCCTTGGGCGGTTTCATCCAGCATCATTGGTTCCTTTATGGCTGAGGGTGAGGGCGATTTGCCCGAGGGCCAGTGCGGCGGCAGCTTGGCAAGGTTCCACAACCGGCAGTCCGGTTTCGGCCTCTAATGTCTGGCGGTATTGCGCCATGCCCGCGCAGCCCATGATCAGCACGTTTGCGCCATCTTCATCGCGCAGGCGCTTGCCCGTAGAGATCATCGCATCAAGACTTTTGTCCGGGTCGGCAAGGTCAGCGACGGACAGGCCCAACGCCCTGTCACCGGCCAGGCGATCCAGCACACCCATCGCGCCAAAGGCCCGCAGGTGGCGCGGGATCGAGGCGGGCAGGATCGCGATCACGCCAAAGCGCTGTCCGAGTGTGAGCGCGGTCATCACGGCGGCTTCCTGAATGCCAACAACGGGCAGGGGGGTCTGGTCGCGCAGCGCATGCAGCCCGGGATCACCAAAACAGGCAATCACATAGCCCGCCGCGTCCTTTTGCGCGGCGGCAAGGCGCAGCATCGGCGCAATTGTCAGATCCGCTTGGCGCTGATCTTCGATCCCCGGTGGCCCTTCGGACAAGGTCAAACAGCGGATCGGCGTGCCAAACCCGCGCAGGGGGTCCAGCGCCAGTTTAATCCCATCCGTCACGGCTTGTGACGCATTGGGGTTAATCACGATCAGTGTGTCACCGCTCATGCGGCTGCCCGTGTCGCGGTCTGAATTTCGACCTGATAGCCTTCGGGGTCATTGAAGACGAAAGCGCGGATGCCGATTTCTTCATTGATGAAAAGCTCTGACAGACCATCCAGGGCTTCCTCTTGCGCATAGCTATACCATGCGTCCACATCCGGCACGCGGATGCATAGTTGTACGGTTTTGACCGGCTGCCATTTGTTCATGCCACGGGTTTCATCCACCAACCCCACATGCGCGCCGGGGCAGATTTCATAGATTTTGCACCAGCCTTGGTCAATCGCCAGCGGCAGGCCAAGGATGTCTTCGTAGAACCGCATCGCGGTGGGCAGATCACGGTAGTAAAGAAATGTGATGGCTAGGGTGTTGGGCGTTTGGGGGCGGGGCATGTCTATCCTTGGCGTTGGGGCTGTGTCGGTTGCGTCGCCAGTGTGGGGCGGTTGATCCACGCGCCCGAGCCAGGGGTAGCGTTGAAGCTGCCATCTTGCACGATGTGCATCCCGCGCAGCCAGACGTCTGTGGGCCATCCGGTGATCGTGCGCCCGACCCACGGGTTGTAGCCCACGTTGTCATGCAGATCATTTTCGCCGTAGGTCACAGATTTTTCAGGATCCCAGAGCGTGATATCGGCGTCCATGCCGACCGTAAGGCGTCCTTTGTGCTGCAATCCGTAAATCTCGGCTGGGGCGGTAGCGGTCAGTTTGGCAAAGGCCTCAGGCCCGCCGCGCCCCTTGCTGACTATGGCATCGAACATCAGCGGCAGGCGTGTCTCCAGCCCTGGCAAGCCATTGGCGATTTCTTGAAAGGCGGCATCTGGCCCTGCCGACAGTTTCCCGGTTTCGTCATAGCGGTAAGGGGCATGGTCCGAGGAGACCAGTTGCAGGTCGCCCGCATCCAGCGCATCCCAAAGCGCCTCTTGATCCGCTTGCAGGCGTTGCGGTGGTGAGCACATCCATTTCGCCCCCTCAAGCCCGGGTTGGTGCAGAATATCTTCGGTCATGAACAGGTAATGCGGGCAGGTTTCGGCCCAGATCGGCGCCCCGCGCGCGCGGGCCGCACGTATGGCGGCTGCCCCCTCGGTGGTTGAGACGTGGAAAATCATCACGGGCTGCCCAAGGTATTCCGCAAACCGGCACATCCGCTCGATCGCCTCGATCTCGGCCATACGCGGGTGCGAGGCGGCATGATAGTGCGGCGCGGTCTTACCGGCGGCGATCAGGGCTGCCTTGGCTTCGGCGATGATGGCGTCGGTTTCGGCGTGCACACACACCAGCGCCCCGTGGGCGCGGGCGATCTGCATCGTTTGCAGGATTGCTGCGTCTGACAGCTGGATATTGTAGGTGGTAAACACCTTGATCGATCTGTGGCCCGCGTCAATCAATGCGCCCAGATCAGCGGCAAAGTCTGGCACGTCGGTATCGCTGACGATCATATGAAAGGCGTGATCAATCATCGCCCCGCGCTGTGCCAGCGCACTATAGTCCGCCACGGTGTCTGCCAGTCTGGCGCCCTTGGGTTGGGCTGCAAAAGAGATGACACTGGTGGTCCCGCCCATCGCGGCCGAACGCGTTGCTGTCTCAAAGGTGTCGGCGTTCATCACGCCCATGCCGGACATCTGTTCGATATGTGCGTGCGGGTCTATGCCGCCGGGCATGACGTATTTGCCTGTCGCATCAATCGTGGTTCCCGCAGGCCCAAGCTCAGCCCCGATGGCTGCGATGGTTTCACCGCGCACGCCCAGATCCCCGGTTACGATCCCCGTCGGCGTCACGATCCTGCCCCCTGTGATGAGCAGATCAAATGGGTCGGACATGGGGGCGGCTCCTTGCGTGGTCTTTGGGCTATGTTGCCCGCCATGCCGCAGCCTTCGCAAGCACTTTACGCGCCCTTTTCACCCGTCACGTGTTTCTTTTTGAACCCGCTGACCGAGGCGCGCCCGATCATATGCGCCCCTATAGGTGAGGTCAGCATCAAGAACAGGATGGTGGCGACAACCCGGGCTGTGACCTCGGTTTCGGCCAGATAGATCGCACCGCCGATCAGGATCAGACTACTGCCCAGCACGCCCGCCTTGGTCGATGCATGCATCCGGGTCAGAACGTCAGGCAGGCGCAACACACCGATGGCTGCGATTAATGCAAAAAACCCGCCCAGCAGCAGGAACAGGGCGATAATGATATTAATCATGGGCTGCGTCCTTTTTGCGAGCCTCGCGCCGTTCGGCAAAGCGGGCAAGTGCTACGGTGGCCAGAAAACCAACAAGTGCCAACACAAGCGCCACATCCAGCAAGGCCTGTACCCCGGTTGCAACCGCGGCCGCACCGCAGACGGCGATGATGGACACGGTCATCATGTCCAGTGCCACGACACGATCAGCAAGGGTTGGACCTTTGGCCAAGCGGATAAAGGCGATGGCCAGCGATAGCATGACCATCACGAAGGTCACATAGATCGCCATGTCAAGAAATGCGGCGGATGTCATTCTTCGAATACCTCTTTGACCATACGTTCCATGCCCGACTTAAGGCCAGCAATCACCGCGTCGGGGTCATCTGCGAACATTGCGTGCACGATCAGGGTCTTGCGGTCAGGGGTGACATCAAGGCTCAGCGTGCCGGGAGTGAGTGAGATGAGATTCGTGACCAGCAAAATCTCGATATCTGATGTCACGTCCAAAGGCATCTCAAGAATGGCGGGGTTACTGTGATCTTTCGGGGTCAGCACGTCATAGGCGACGCGAATACTGGACACGCACAGGTCATAGAGAAAGAACAAGACAAGCCGCACAATGCGATACGCCCGCAGATAATAGCCATTGGGACCGCCAAAAAGCGGCTGCGCGATCCAGAGTGTGACAAAGCCCACCACAAAGCCAAAGGCCAGCTGGGTCAGGGTAAAGCTGCCCCACAGCCCGGCCCATGTGAACGCCAGCAGAAGGTTGAGAAGAAACAGGTTCATGACGCTTCTCCCAGCACGGTGGTGATATAGGCAGTTGGATCAAGCAGTTGTTCGGTCGTGCGCTCGGCAAACAGAACGAAGGGTTCGGGGTTCAGGCCGATGATGATCGTCAGCACTGCAAGCCCCGCAACCGGCAGAATTTGCGCGGTCTTGTGGGGTAAGGTCTTAAGTTCGGGTTCAATGCCATCGGGGTGCGGTTTCCAGAATGCCTCGGCCCAGATTTTGGTCATGGAATAGATCGTCATCAGGCCGACCGCGAGCGCGATGAAGGCAACAAACCACATCTCAACATCCAGCGTTGCCTTGACGATGATGTATTTGGCCCAAAAGCCTGAAAGCGGCGGAAAACCGGCCAGCGAAAAAGCGGGGATCAGGAAAAGCACAGCAAGGAAGGGGGCCGATTTGTAAAGCCCGCCGATTTTGTAAACGTCGGTGCCACCGGTCAACCGTTTGGCGATGCCTGCGATCAGGAACAGGTTCGCCTTCACGATGATGTGGTGGACCAGATAGAACACCGCCCCCATCAAGGCCAGCGGCGTCATCAAGGCCAGTCCAAGCACCATATAACCAATCTGGCTGATGATGTGGAACGACAGGATCTTGCGGAAATCCGATTGTGCCGCTGCCCCCAAGACGCCAACCACCATCGTCAGGCACGCCACCCAAAGCAGCACAGTATGTGTGAAGCCGATGTCATGGTCGAACACCATCGTGAACATACGGATGAGAGCGTAGACGCCCACTTTGGTCAGCAGGCCTGCAAAAACCGCAGACACTGAAAAGCTGGGTGTATGATAGGCTGCAGGCAGCCAGAAGAAGAGCGGAAAGACCGCCGCCTTGACCCCGAAGGCGACCATAAACATCATGGCGACCACGGTCAGCAGGCCTTGGTTTTCGACTTCATTTACCTTCACCGCAAGATCGGCAAAGTTCAGCGTGCCGGTCATGCCGTAAAGCAGGCCGATGCCGGTCAGGAACAGGATCGTCGAGATCAGGTTGAGCGCCACATATTTCACGCCGCCGTCGATCTGCTCTTTCCCGCCGTTCAGGATCAGCAGGCCGAAGGATGCGATCAGCATCACCTCGAACCAGACATAGAGGTTGAAAAGGTCGCCGGTGAGGAAAGCACCTGTCACACCGGCCAGCAGGATCTGGAACAGCGCGTGATAGCCCAGTTTCGCCTGCCGTTCGGTGATATCGCCCAAGGCATAAATCGCCACGGCAAAGCCGGTGATCGCCGTGATCAGCACCATGACAGCTGACAAAAGGTCCGCGACCAAGGTGATGCCAAAGGGGGCTGGCCAATTGCCCATTTGCCCGGCCACAACGCCCGCATCCAGCACGACCGCCATCAGCGCGATTGACGCAATCAACCCAAGGCCCGACCCGATGATCGACACCCATGCCCCAAGAGGCGAGCTGCGCAACAGATAAGCGATGATCGCCGCCACAAAGGGAATGACCAACGGAAGGGTAAGATACCAGCTCATTTACTTGATTTCTTCAGGTTCGGCGACGCGCATCTCGTCGGTATTCAGGGTGCCAAGGCTTTGATAAGCGCGAAAGGCAAGGATGAGGGCAAAGGCAAACAGGCCAAAGCCAATAACAATCGCCGTCAGGACGAGCGCTTGGGGCAGGGCATTGGCCACCGCACCGACCGGCGCATCCAGCCCATCGGGGACCAACGGCGGCGCACCCGGTGTCAGGCGACCCGCGACAAAGATCGTCAGGTTCGCGGCATTCGACAGCAGGATCAGCCCGAACAGAAACCGCAGCAGATTACGCGCCAGCATCAGATAGACCGCAGAGGCCACCAGTATACCGATCAAGACAGAGAGAACTTGTTCCATCAGACGGCTTCCTCCAGCGAAAAGGCGATCGACAGGATCGCCCCCAGCACCACAAGATAAACGCCGATATCAAAGATCAGGACGGTGGACAGCGGGATGCCCTTGCTGTCCTCGGTTGCGCCAATGAACAGCCATTGCCCGGTAAAGAGCGCATCTCCCCAAAGTGCCGCCATCACCCCCGCCAAAAGCGCGATGCCAAGACCTGCGCCAGCGATGCTGCCCGGATCAAAGCGCAGCGCCTTGCGCGCGTCTTGCGTCCCGCAGGCGATGGCATAGACGACGAAACCTGTCGCTGCGATCAGCCCGCCGATAAACCCGCCACCCGGCGCGTTATGGCCCCGCAGCAGCATGTAACCCGAAAAGACCAGCAGCAGCACCGCCTGCAAGCGGGCCCCTGCGATCAGGATAACCGAGTTCATTGTTTTTCCTCCTCGGGTTTACTTTTCAGCAGGGCAAAGATGCTGATAGCAGCGATCAGGACGACCGCAATTTCGCCAAAGGTATCCAGCGCGCGGAAGTCCACCAGAATCACATTCACGATGTTCTGGCCAAAGGCCTGCGGCCAGCTGGCGGTTTCAAAAAAGGTGGTCAGTTCGCGGTCAATCGGGCCGGCTGTGACTTTGAGCAGGATCACCGTCGTGACCACGCCAAGGCCTACCGCGACAACCGCATCAACCCAGCGTTTGCGCAGTGGTTCTGCTGTCAGATGGGGCAGTTTCAACGCGGCTGCTGCAAACAGCACCACCACCAACGTTTCAACCAAAAGCTGGGTAATCGCCACGTCAGGCGCGCTATAGAGGATAAAGATCATCGCCATCCCGATACCGACCACACCCAGCCCGGCAATCGCCGTGATCCGCGAATTCGTGACCAGCGTCAGGGCCGCGCCCATCAGGACAAGCAGGAACACCAACCAATCCCAAAGTGCGACCTGCGGAAAGCCCATGGCAGGGATACCCGTGCTGCGGAACCAAAGCGTGGCAGCAAGCACAGCCAGCGCTGTCGCGAAAGTCACAAGCATGTAGTGATACAGCACACCGGTCTGGATCGTGCGCGTCAGCGCCTTGGAGCCCGCGGCCACACCGGCCATCAACTTGTCCCAGCCATTGTCAAAGCTTGGGCCACGTGTCGTCAGGTCGATCAGGATCGTGCGCAATTTTTGCTTATAGTAGTAGATCGAGAAGCCCAGAACGAAGGTTGCGATGCTCAGGAACAGGGGCAGATTGACGCCAGCCCACAGCTTGAGCTCTTTTGCGGGTTCTGCGCCACCAATGATCGCAGCCACAGTCGGGTTGACCAAGGTAATGGCCAATGTTTCAGGGAAAATGCCAAAGAATGCCCCCAAGATAGCCAGAACAACCGGGCCGACCAACATAGGCCAGGGCGCCTCTTTCACGCCGGCAATCGGCTTGCCCGAGCGGCTCCAGAACGGGCGGAACGACACGATCCCGGCGATGGCCACCATCAATGCGCTTGAGATCAGGACGGCACCAGCCACAAAGATCGGCTCGGATGCGACAGCGATGGCACCGGCATATTTCAGCTCTTTGCCGATAAAGCCAAGGAAGGGCGGGAAGCCAGCCATCGAAAAGGCCGCGATGGCGGCGGCGGTGGCAGTAATCGGCATGGCGCGCGCCAGACCAAACAGGCTGTTTGCATCGCGTGTGCCGGTTTGCGCATCCAGAATGCCCACCACCAGAAACAGCGCGGCTTTATAAAGCGAATGGACAATCAGGAAGGTCGCCGCGGCCGTGATCGTATAGCCGCTCTCGTTGCCCAGCAGCAGGGTCAGCGCGCCAAGCGCCATCAGCGTCGTATAGGCCAGCGCCAGTTTCAGATCGGTTTGCCGCAGTGCCATGACCGAGGCAAAGACCATGGTGATCGCGCCAGCTATCGTCAGGGTCCACAACCAAAAGTCGGTGCCCGCAAGTGACGGGTGCGTGCGTGCCATCAGGTAAACGCCTGCTTTTACCATTGTTGCCGAATGCAAATAGGCGCTGACGGGCGTGGGGGCCGCCATCGCATTGGGCAACCAGAAATGGAACGGCATCTGCGCGGATTTCGTGAATGCCCCGGCCAGCACCAACAAGACAATCGGCAGATACATCACGCTTCCGGTCAGCACACCGGGCATGGCGTTGATTTCAGACATCTCAAAGGTGCCTGCGGTCGTGCCGATCAAGATGATACCGGCCAGCAATGCCAGACCGCCGATGCCTGTCATCAACAGCGCCTGCAGGGCCGACCGGCGCGCCTTGGCCGTGTCGTGACTGAAGCCGATCAACAGATACGACGTGATTGTTGTCAGTTCCCAAAAGACAAACAGTGCCAACATGTTATCGGATAAAACTAATCCAATCATGGCCAGCATAAAGCTGGTCAGATAGAGCGAAAACCGCGCTTGGTGCACGTGCCCGGCCAGATACCGCGCCGAGTAAAGCATCACCAACGCGCCAATCCCTGTGATCAGCAGCGCAAATGTCAGGCTGAGCCCGTCGATATATATGCTGACATTCACCCCGAGGCTGGGCACCCATTCCCAGACGTACCGCAGCGTGTTGCCGCTGCCGATCACAGGGATCATCTGCGCGAACCAGATAAACAGGCCACCGGCGATGGCGACGGGAATAAGGCCTGCAGGCGTCATCCAGCGAGTAGGGGTTGAGGTATCCAATGTGATATTCCGGTCAGAAGAAATGAGACGCAGGCAGAAAAGCGCGCGTTAGGTGGCAGCGAAGACGGCAGGCATGGGTCCAACTCGCGGCACCCTGTCTTTGTAACTAGCACAATTCGTCATGCGGCATCTTATTCTTTTCATTCTATCCCCCGAGCTGCAAAGCCAGACATGCCTTGTGCAAGTCTTTGCATCCGCGTCTTTTTCTTATCCGAACTGCGACTGGATGTAGCAGCAAATCTGATATAGTGAAGGCGGTAAACCTGAAATAATTGATAGGAAAAACCTATCAGGCAAGGATGACATGAAGAATCTGCCCAGCATGCGCCAATTGCGCTATTTGGTGGCCCTGTCGGAAACACGCCATTTTCGCAAAGCGGCAGAAGCGATGGGGATCAGCCAGCCGTCGCTGAGCCTGCAAATCAGCAATTTTGAAGAGTTGTTGGGCGTGCGTTTGGTCGAGCGGGGCCGGGGGCCTGTGACGCTCACGCCGGAGGGGCGTGAAATTGCCGGGCGCGCCGCCCGCATCGTGGATGAGGCGCGCGGCATCATTGATCTGACCGCATCGCTGCAAACGGGTTTGACCGGTACAATTCGCCTTGGCACGACACAAACAATCGGGCCGTACCTGATGCCCTATGTTGTCGAGCGGCTGCACGCAAAATACCCCGATCTGCGCCTTTATATCCGCGAGGTCGCGCCGCGCGATCTGCGCGGAGAACTATTGGCGGGCAGTCTGGATGTGATTCTGACGCAACTGCCCGAAGGCGGCGCGGACCTGACGACGCAACGGCTGTTTCGCGAGCCGCTTCTGCTGGCCATGCCGGATGATCACGTTCTGGCGGCGAAGTCCGAGGTGACAGAGACCGATCTTGCGGATCTGAATGTGCTGTCGCTGGGGCCGGACTATGCTTTACATACCCAGATTGCGGCACTGTGCCAGCAATATGGCGGGATGATTGCGCGCGACTACGAAGGCACCAGCCTTGACGCGATCCGGCAAATGGTCGGGATGGGAATGGGGGTGGCGTTTCTGCCCCGGCTTTACGCGCGCTCTGAAATTGATAGCCGGTCCAGTAATGTGGTTGTGCGGCCGTTCCGGCGCAGCTCAATCATGCGCTCGATTGGGTTGGTGTGGCGTAAACCGGCAAATGCCGGCATGTTCGAACGTCTGTCAGACGTGATCAAAGACGCCGCGCGCGCCAACCTGCAAACAGGCCAGTCACCGGTCATTCTGGATTAGGTTTATAGGGTTTTAGCCGCGCCAGCTGCGCACAGGGCCGCAATCCATATGGACAAAGTTCGAGCGGTTGTAGCGCCCGACACCACCTGCACGACACGCCAATGCGGCATTGGCCATCTGGGCGGGGGTCCGTCCCGATAGACGCAGATCAGCGGCCTGACCACGCATGTGCAGTGAATTGCGTGCAACACCCCGGCTTGAGGATCGCAGCATCTGGTTTGTCTGTGGAGACCGATAGCCTGACAACAGAAGATACGGTTCGGATGTGTCCATCAGGTTCAGCGAGGCTGACATGATGTCGATTGTGCGCAAATCCATTTGCACCGCTTCGCCTGTCCGCCAGTCGCGCATGTGCATGTTAATTTCGCGTACAGCCTCGGCGATATATTCGCCTTCGATCCAGTAGATCGTATCCAGACGTTCACCAGTCCGGCCTGAATGCATTGCGATGCGGCGCACATCGCCCGCGCCGCGCAAGAAACCTGCTGCATTTGAATAAGTAGGGGCGGCGGCAACGGCTGTTGCGGCAAATGCGCCCAATAATCCACGCCGGGTTAACCCAGAGGAGTTCTTATTTGTCATGTGTTTCGCGCCTGTCCCGTCGCTCGACTTTTTGCGTCACCTTCTGATGACTTTTCCCAACATCTCCCCAGATGTGCCGGAGGTATCGCATGTTTTGATTCGCTGACCAAGGCCTGTTTAGGGAATTTTCTTTAACAAGTGGGAAATTGGCGGAATTTTGCGCATCTGTTGCAATGAGGATTCTATGTCACAGCGAAAGGCTGCAACGGTGCAACAGTTGATGTTAGCGTGAACACCTCTCGTTTTTGTCAATAGACACCGAATCTGGTAAGGATATGCATGTTAAAAGACGTGCGGGCGCTTATTGATGCGTCGTGAAATTTTAAGGGAATATTTTTGGTAATGTCTGCTTATTTGGTCCGTTCGAGCCATTTTGGCCGCCTGTTTATGGCGGTGTTTACTGCTTTTGTGGTGGCGTTCAGTGCACCGCAGGCCCAAGCGCAGGTGACAGAGTTCCGTCAGGCCGTGGCGCAGGCGGCGGCTGACGATCCTGATCTGTTGAGCTTTTACCGCGAACGCAACTTTGACGGAATCTGGAGCACACGTAGTGACCGTAACCGCCGCAATGCATTGCTCGATGCCTTTGCAGGGGCGGCCAATCATGGCTTGCCTGCAGACCGTTACGATGCCGAAGGGCTGATTGCGCGTTTGCAATCCGTGTCTACAGCGCAAGAGCAGGCACAACTTGAGGTGGCGTTATCGCGCCAGTTCCTTGACTATGCCCGCGATCTGCAAACAGGCATTTTGACCCCTTCACGCATTGATCCCGCGATCCACCGTGAGGTGCCTTTGCGGTCACGTTTAAGTACATTGCGCGCTTTTGCGCAGTCAAACCCTGCCGCTTTCATGCGTGCGCTTGCACCCAGCGCGCCCGAATACACGCGTCTGATGGCGGAAAAGATGCGGATGGAGCGGCTGATCGGTGATGGCGGATGGGGCCCAACTGTTCCCGGACGCAAGTATGAACGCGGCGATAGCGGTGCTGGCGTCGTTGCGCTGCGCAATCGCCTGATGGCGATGGGGTTCCTTGAGCGGACAAATACCCAGACATATGATGACGCCATTTTTGGCGCGATCACGCGGTTTCAGCAGGCCCACGGGCTTGCGATTGACGGCACGGCGGGCCCCGGCACGCTTGAGCAGATCAATGTGCAGCCTGAGGCGCGCTTGCAGGCAATCATCGTCGCGATGGAGCGTGAACGCTGGATCAACCGTCCGCGTGGTCAGCGCCATATCTGGGTGAATATCACAGATTTCACCGCCAAGATTATCGACAACGGGGTTGAGACATTTTCAACCCGGTCCGTCGTCGGCGCGCGCGCCGATGATCGTGTGACGCCCGAATTTTCAGACGTGATGGAGTTTATGGTCATCAACCCAAGCTGGTATGTGCCGCGCTCGATCATCACCAAGGAATATCTGCCGCAGTTGCAGGCCAACCCGAACGCGGCGCGCAATCTGCTGATCACAGACCGCAACGGCCGGGTTGTTGACCGCAGCACAGCTGATTTTAGCGGCTATTCAGCAACGAATTTTCCCTATTCCATGCGCGAACCCCCCAGCCAGGGCAATGCATTGGGGCTGGTGAAGTTCATGTTCCCGAACCAGTACAACATCTACCTGCATGACACGCCATCCAAGAGCCTTTTTGGTCGTGAAGTGCGCGCCTACAGCCATGGCTGTGTGCGTCTGGCTGATCCTTTTGATTTTGCACATGCGTTGCTGGCAAAGCAGGTCAGCAACCCCGAAGAAGTGTTCCAGATGCATTTGCGCAGCGGCCGCGAACGCCGTGTCGATCTGGAGGTGCCGGTGCCGGTGCACCTTGTCTACCGGACGGCCACGGTGCCTGCCGATGGGCGTGTCCAGTTCCGCCGCGATATCTATGGGCGCGATGGACGTATCTGGAATGCGCTTGCGCGTGAAGGGGTGGTCCTTCGGGCCGTTCGCGGGTAAATCTGGACCTGAAATTCAGGTCCGGAGACAAGATGGTACATTCGGTAAAAGAGATAGCAGCGGCGTTAAAGGCAGAAGCCTTTGGCGCCGTTGATCTTTTGGTCAGCAGCGCAGCCGAACCAGCATCAGCTGGACCCGACGATCTGGCACTTGCCATGACACCCGCCTATGGTCCGGCTTTGGCGCAGGGGCGGGCTCGCGCGGCTGTCGTCTGGCCCGGTGCGGACTGGCAAGCCTTGGGCTTGGAAGCCGCGATTGTCGCGCCGCGCGCGCGTTTGGCAATGGCGGGGCTGACGCAAATGCTGGACCAGCCTTTGGGCGACGGCGGGATCAGCCCGCATGCCGCCATTGATCCGACCGCACAGATCGGGGCCAATGTCACAATCGGGGCTTTCACGGTTGTCGGAGCAAACGCCGTGATTGGCGACAACACATGGATTGCCGATCAGGTCAGCGTTGCGCAAGGCGTACGCATTGGCGCGGCCTGTCAGATACACGCCGGTGTGCGGCTGCAGCGTGGCGTGCAGCTTGGTGCGCGGGTGATCCTGCAACCCAATGCGGCCATCGGGGGGGATGGATTTTCCTTTGTCACGGCAGAGCCATCAAATGTTGAGAAAGCCCGCGAAACGCTGGGTGAAGCGCCAACAGAGATCCCCGCCGATCCGACATGGTATAGGATTCATTCCTTGGGCGGTGTGATCATCGGAGACGATGTCGAGGTTGGCGCGAATTCTTCGGTAGATGCGGGCACGATCCGGGCGACACGCATCGGCGCGGGCACAAAGATCGACAGTCTTGTGCAGGTTGGGCACAACGTGATCGTGGGCGAACACTGCTTGCTGTGTGCACAGGCCGGCGTGGCCGGTTCGACCGTACTGGGCGACCGCGTTGTTGTTGGCGGCAAGGCGGGTGTTGCAGACAATTTGGTCGTGGGGGACGACGTGGTTTTGGGCGGGGGCAGCGTGGTCTTGTCCAATGTGCCCAAAGGACGCGTGATGATGGGCTATCCCGCCACCAAAATGGCGACCCATATCGAAGGCTACAAGGCGCTGCGCCGTTTGCCGCGGACTCTGCGTGATTTGGCCAAGCGTTAATCTGCTGTTTCAAATCGCAAGCAGAGTGACTACATCCTCGCCAAACAACATGAGTGTCACAAGATGAGCATCAAAGATCAGGTCATCGCGATCATCGCCGAGCAGGCCATGCTGGAACCCGGCGACATTGCGATGGACAACACACTGGAAGACATCGGGATCGACAGCCTTGGACTGGTCGAGGCGATCTTTGCGATTGAAGAGGGGTTTGATATTAATGTGCCCTTCAATGCCAATGATCCGACAGCAAGTGACTTTGATATTTCAACCATTGCGTCCATCGTTGCAGCCGTCGAAAAACTGATCGCCGAGCAGGCCGCTTAGATGAACCGTGTGGTGATCACCGGTGCGGGCACGATCAACCCATTGGGGGCTGATGTGCCGGCCACCTTTGCCGCCATGCAAGAAGGGCGCTGCGGGATCGGGCCGCTTGAGATCAAGGATGTGGCGCGGCTGTCGATCCAGATCGGGGGACAGATCAAGGGCTATGACGAAGCCGACCATTTCAACCGCCAACAAATTGCCCTTTATGATCGGTTCACGCAGTTCACACTTCTGGCCGCCCGCGAAGCGATCGGTCAGTCCGGTCTGACCTTTACAGGCGAACTGGCAGACCACTCTGGCGTTGTGTTGGGCACCTCGGGTGGCGGTTTGAATACGCAGGATGAGAATTACCGCGCGGTCTATGAGGCGGGCAAGAACCGGGTACATCCTTTTATCGTGCCCAAGCTGATGAACAATGCCGCCGCCAGCCACGTGTCGATGGAATGGAACCTGCGGGGGCCGTCCTTTACCGTGGCGACCGCCTGTGCATCGTCCAACCACGCGATGGGGCAGGCCTTTAACATGGTGCGCTGTGGCATGGCCAAGGTGATGGTTACGGGGGGGTCCGAGGCGATGCTGTGTTTCGGCGGGATCAAGGCATGGGAAGGGTTGCGCGTGATGTCGCGCGATGCCTGCCGCCCGTTCTGCGCGACCCGCAACGGCATGGTGCAGGGCGAGGGCGCGGGCGTCTTTGTTTTTGAAGACTACGCGCATGCCAAAGCCCGCGGGGCGGAAATACTGTGTGAAGTCGCAGGCTTTGCGATGTCGTCAGATGCCTCTGATATCGTGATGCCGTCCAAACAGGGGGCGGCCCGTGCGATTGCGGGGGCGATCAAGGACGCACAACTGCCCAAGGAAACTGTCGGTTACATCAATGCTCATGGCACGGGCACGGCGGCCAACGACAAGACCGAATGTGCCGCTGTCGCGGATGTTTTTGGCGCACATGCCGACAGATTGATGATGTCCTCGACAAAATCCATGCACGGCCATCTGATCGGGGGTACCGGCGCGGTCGAGCTTTTGGCCTGCATCATGGCGCTGAAGGACGGGATTATCGCGCCAACTATCGGGTATCAGGAACCCGACCCGGAATGCGCCTTGGATGTTGTACCCAATGTGGCGCGTGATGCTGATGTGGAGGTGGCGCTGTCCAATGCCTTTGCTTTTGGCGGGCTGAACGCTGTGTTGGCGCTACGCAAGGCTTAGGCGCAGCGCCAGTATGATCACTCGCTCTCGGTGGCGGTGGTCGCTGTGAAACCTGCGGTAAATCCGGTAAGAGACACATCAAGCACGACCTCTTCGGTCGGGGCGGCTGCGGGGACCAGACGCACGGTGGCTGCGGCACCACGCTTGAATTCATCGACTTCGGCTTGCGTAAATCCAAGGCGTGCGACGCAGCCCGCGCGATTGCAGAATGTAAACGGATAGCGGCGCGCGTTTTTCCCGTCGACGGCGATTGTCAATTGCTGGGTCAGAAGTGTCTCAAGTGGTACGACAATCGTTGCACCGGCGGCGGCGCGCTGTCCTTCCGGCAGGGGAAAGACGTTGAATTCGGCGACGGAAACGCCGTCTTCATTGCTCAGAAGCTGGTACAGGTTGCACGGATCGGGTGTACCTTCTTCCGACTTGATGCAGCGCAGCGCCCAATCGCCAAAGGTATCACGCACATAGGGTTCACCGACTTGCGGGCCCACAGGCTCACCCAGTGCAAGATCGTCGGCTGCGGGGGCTTGTGTGTCCGCGGTTGTGTCTTGTGCCATGACAACTGTGGCCTGGCTCAAAAGAGCGGCAAGGAAAACGGTTTTGAAGATACTGCGCATAGGTCTTGTCCTTTCGGGCTTTTGGGCGGCTTAACATGTGAAAGGCAGGGTGTCAGCGGCAAAACATGGCGGCATGCTGTCTTTTGCTCACGATTTCGCGGGGTGTTTGCAAAAGAAGAAGGGTCCCGAAAAGGACCCTTCTTTTTTGTTCTCCCTGTCGGACTTAGCCGACTATTTGCGCAAAAGTTACGCAAAGCACAACAAAGCGTCAACACAAAAAACGCTGATAAATCAGTGAATGTTAGCGGCCTACAAGCGGAGAAAAAATGCCGTGCCCGCAGGCACGGCAAGTCCAACAAGGGAGGAAACATGCCCATCCGCGAACGAACGAAGGCATGACGTGCTTTGTTGTGGCACGAATTGGTTAACAATGTATTTTGCTTGCAGAATTATATGTGGGGATGGGTTTGAATGTCTGAAACGATCTTTATGGGCGGTGGTGGCGATGGCTACAGCGCGCCACAAAACCTTTTGCTGGGCAAGGCCAACCGTCACGGACTGATCGCAGGGGCGACGGGTACGGGCAAGACAGTGACCTTGCAGATTATGGCAGAGGGGTTTTCTGCTGCAGGTGTTCCTGTCTTTCTGTCTGATGTGAAGGGCGATCTGTCGGGGCTGGCGGTCAGCGGATCGGCGGATTTCAAACTGCATGCACCCTTCATGACACGGGCCGAGACAATCGGACTTGATCTGCAATATGACAGTTTCCCTGTTACATTCTGGGATCTTTTTGGCGAAAAAGGTCATCCGATCCGGGCCACTGTTGCCGAGATGGGGCCGCTGCTGCTGTCACGCCTGATGGATCTGACGGACGTGCAGGAAGGCGTATTGAATGTCGCGTTCCGTGTCGCCGATGAAGAAGGCCTGCCGCTGCTGGATCTTAAAGATCTGCAAGCTTTACTCGTGTGGGTGGGGCAGAACGCCAAGGACCTGTCTTTGCGCTATGGCAATGTGGCGTCGTCGTCGATTGGTGCGATCCAGCGGCAGCTTTTGGTTCTGGAAAACCAGGGGGGATCGTCTTTGTTTGGCGAACCCGCTCTTGATCTGGCCGATATGATGCGCACACGCGACGGGCGGGGCGAGATCAACATTCTGGCGGCCGATCAGCTGATGGGCAGCCCACGCCTTTATGCGACTTTCCTGTTGTGGCTGTTGTCTGAGCTTTTTGAAGAACTGCCCGAGGTCGGCAACCCTGATAAGCCCAAACTGGTTTTCTTCTTTGATGAAGCACATTTGCTGTTTGATGACGCGCCCAAGGCCTTGGTTGATAAGGTCGAACAGGTCGCACGCCTGATCCGCTCAAAGGGTGTGGGCGTTTATTTCGTCACCCAGAACCCCGGCGATATTCCCGATGATGTTCTGGGCCAGTTGGGCAACCGTGTGCAGCATGCCTTGCGTGCGTTCACCGCCAAAGACCGCAAAGAGCTGAAGGCCGCCGCCGAGACTTATCGCGACAACCCCGCCTTTGACACCGCAGATGCCATCCAGCAGGTCGGCACGGGTGAGGCTGTCACCTCGTTTCTTGATCGCAAAGGCATTCCGCAGATCGTCGAGCGCACGTTGATCCGCCCGCCTTCATCGCAGCTTGGGCCCATTGATGCGCCGACACGCACGGCAATTATGAGCGCCTCTGACATGGCGGGAAAATACGACAAGACCATGGATCGCGACAGCGCCTTCGAGATGTTGTCAAAACGCGCCGAAGCGGCCGCAAAAGCCGCCGAAGAGGCCGAGGCCGAAGAAGCCCAGCTGGAAGAGAAAGAGCGCGAATTCAAAGCGGCCCGGCGCTATGACGGGGGCCGCAGCACCAAACGCTCAACCCGGTCGCGCCGCGCGTCTGATGATAGCTTTGGCGGGGCGATCGCCTCTGTTGTCGTCAAGGAACTGAAAGGGACAACAGGCCGCAGATTGGTTCGCGGTATTCTGGGCAGCCTGTTCAAAGGGCGTTAAAGCATCCTGATCTTGAGCGTTGCAATCCGGTTTTCGTCTTTTGTCATCACTTCAAACCGGAAGCCGTGGAACGAAAAGACCTGCCCCTCGACAGGGATCATCTGGGCTTCGTGGATGACCAGACCGGCGACAGTATTGGCCTCATCATCGGGCAGGTTCCAATCATGCGCGCGGTTGAGGTCGCGAATGGTCATGGCGCCGTCGACGATATAGGCGCCGTCTGAGGTGGCCGCGATCTGGTCTTCCTCATGGGTGTCGAATTCGTCAGCAATCTCGCCCACGATTTCTTCAAGGATATCTTCCAGCGTGATCAGGCCTTGCAGTGCGCCGTATTCATCCACCACCAGCGCGAAATGCGTCTTGCGCTTGAGAAAGTTGCGCATCTGGTCGTCCAGCGTTGTGGTTTCGGGCACGAAATAGGGCGGCATCGCCACTTTGGTCACGTCAAATGCCGCAAGACCCTGTGGATTTTCCTGACCGCCGCCAAGCAGTTTGTACATCGCGCGCAGCAGGTCTTTTGAATGCAGCATGCCGACGATGTTTTCCTGATCACCCCGATAAAGTGGTAGGCGCGTGTGGGGGCTTTGCAAAATCTGGTCCAGAATATCCTGCGGTGGCAGATCGGCATTCACCATCTCGATGCCCGAGCGGTGCAACATAATTTCCTCGACTGCGCGTTCATTCAGATCAAGCGCGCCAAGAATACGGTCGCGGTCCTCTTTCTCGACAATCCCTTCCGAGTGGCCCAGTTGCAATGCGCCTGCGATTTCTTCGCGCACGGCCAGAATGTTGCTGTCCGGATCGGTGCGCACACCAAACAGAAACAGCACGCCGCGCACCAGATACCGCACTGCGGCAACAACAGGCGAGAACAGAAAAACAACAAGCCCGATCGGGCGGGCCACGCTTGACGCCACGGTTTCGGGGTAGGTGATGGCAAAAGTCTTAGGCAGCACCTCGGCAAAGATCAGCACCAGCAAGGTCATGATCAGCGTGGCAGCCGCCACACCGTTCTGGCCGAACACCTTGGTCAGCACGGCTGTGGCCAGCGATGTGGCAAGTATGTTCACCACGTTGTTGCCCAACAGGACCGAGCCGATCAGACGCTCGCTGTCTTCGGTAATGACCAGTGCCCGTTCTGCCCCCTTTGAGCCTTTGTCGGCGGCCGAGCGTAACTTGCCGCGTGATGCGGCCGTCAATGCGGTTTCA
The DNA here is from genome assembly GCA_023263855.1 of Yoonia sp. Lineage (GTDB taxonomy): Bacteria > Pseudomonadota > Alphaproteobacteria > Rhodobacterales > Rhodobacteraceae > Yoonia. Next base: position 25,544 of record JALQUF010000024.1, read on the forward strand.
GAGCCCGAAAAGAAGGCCGAGAGGACAAGGAGGACAAGAATAGCGCCGGCTGTAACCCAGAAGGCGGCGTCGAGAGGTGCGGTTTCCATCAGGTGCTTTCAAGCAAAATCATGCGTGTTATGTATGGTCTGTGCGTCAGCTTCAAGGTTTTGCTGCCTTTGCGAGGGGGTGGTTGTCCAGCACAAGCGCTTTGAGTCTTTCATCCAGCACATGGGTGTAGATTTCTGTTGTGGCAACATCGGCGTGGCCAAGCATCGTCTGGATCGAGCGCAGATCAGCACCACCCGCCAGCAAATGCGTCGCAAAAGCGTGGCGCAATGTATGTGGCGTGACCTTGGCGGGGGACACACCGCCTGCTACTGCAAACTCCTTGATCAAGCCAAAAAAGCGGTGTCGCGTCAGATGCCCCGATTTGCCGCGCGACGGAAACAGGAACTTGGACGCGGGTTTGCCTGCCTTGCGCGCGACCTCTTCGGCGGTATCGCGGGCGGTAAGATAGGCCGCCATCGCCTCACGCGCGGGGGGCGAGAGTGGCACAAGGCGTTCCTTGCCGCCCTTGCCCCGCACCAGCAACATACGCGGATCGCCCCGCGCGGCTGAAACGGGCAGGCTGACCAACTCGGTCACACGCATCCCCGTGGCATAGAGCAATTCCATCAGGCAGGTATTGCGCAGCGCCTCGCGCGGGGTGTTGCGGGCGGCGTCCAGCAATCGGTCCACTTCGTCCACTGACAGGGTCTTGGGCAAACGTTGGGCGCGGCCCGGCCCCTTGATCTGGATGGCCGGATTATCGTCGCGCCAGCCTTCCTCAAAGGCAAAACGGTACAGCTGCTTTATTGCTGACAAGCGCCGGGCGCGGGTAGATTTGGCCAGCCCTTCGGCCTCGCATGCAATCAGATAGCTTTCGACGTCATCGCGCGTAGCCCCCGCGAAATGCAAACCCTTGGGGGCAAGCCATCCGGCAAAATCCTGCAGGTCGCGGGCGTAGGCCAATTGTGTATTCGTCGCCGCGTCCAGTTCTGCCGCCTGCGCCTCAAGAAAAACCTGCACCCAGCGGGCCATCGATTGATCGGTAGGTGTCATGCCGCGCGGTCCAGTATCATCAGTTGCAAGGCCGCGCGCCGTGCCACATCCTCAAGCCCGACCGCACGCAACAGCGAAAGCGCGTCGGTGACAGAGCGCAAATCCCCTTCAGAGCCAGCCCCCAGAAGCGCCAGTGCACGCAACAAGGCTTCGCCCAGCTTGCCTTCATCCACTTTGCTTTGCAGTTCCGGTGGCGGGGGTCTGCTGTCAAACGCTTCCTGCACGGCAAGCGCGCGGGGCGAGTTGGCAGGCAGGTTTTGCGGTGTGCCGCGTGCAATGCCGATCAGAAACGGGTCAAATCCGGAGTCTGCCTGTGCCGCGGCAATAGCCACGGCCTCATAGCTGGGGGACAAAAGCCCCACCTCGAATGCAATGACCGCGGCCGCACCTGTCAGCGGCAAGTTCTGCAACGCAGCGCCATAAATCTTGGCGAACTGGATTTCCGCACGCGCTTGTTTCATCGCGGCCCATGCATCGGGCAATGTGCGCGCGACGCTCACCGGATCGCGCGCGGTCATGGCGACATCGAACCGCTGGATCGCCTCGACCCGGTCCCAGATACCACCCGAGGCAGCAGGCGTGCGGGCGGTATAGTGTTTCAGCAAGACGTTTTCGGAGACAGCGCCATGGCGTGCCAGACGCTCGGTCGCTTCCAGTTGTGACTTCCAGGCGGTCGTGGGCTGCAGGTCGGCGTGTGAAAACGCAAGCGGGAGCGTGGCTGTAATCAGCGGCTCGCCGATGGCGGCATGCATACGGAAGGTCAGAGGGCTGACGCGGGCAGGGGGCGTCAGCGGCGGTTCGCCTTCATAAAGTTCGGGGTCAAGAAAACGCGACAACAGCGCCTCTTCCTGGGCGTTGATGTCGCCCAACACCCGGCGGGTATTCAGGGTGAGCGCGGCCGCGGACCAATCGCCGTTGCGGGCCAGACAAAAGATGCGGGCTGATACCGTTGGTGCGATTGAGGGAATATCGCGCATGGCTTCGCAGGCGTTATCCTCGGTTCCGGTCAGCAATGCCACATCGAACCAGCGACGAAACAGTGGGCCCGTATCGGGGTCGGCTTGCTCGATCAGCGATTGGGCTGGTTCCAACGCGCCAAGATCCAGCAGTTTGTCAACACGGGCCAAAAACAATGCGCCCTCACCATCGGCATCAGCGGGGGGATCGGCTTCGGCCAGCATCAGGACTTTCAGGAATTCCTGCAGGGCCGGCAGCGTATCGACGCGTTCGGCGCGCACCAAATCAACCAGCACGGCCTCTTGGCTGGCGGACCAGATGCTGCGCGGCAGCCCCGTGACCTCGGGCGGTAGCAAGCCGACCGGATCCTTTGATGGACGGTCCAAGGGTGTGACCCGCACATCGGGTGCGGTTGCGTTGCCGACGGCAGGCGGCTCAAACAGCGGCGCTGTTTCCACGCTGCGCGACAGCCAGTCAATGGCTGACAGCGGTTCGCTCTGGGCCGACACCATGGTGCCTGCGCCACATAGCGCGACCGCGAACGCCTTAGTTTGTTTCCAGTGTAACAGGGCGTGTGACCTCTTGTGACGGTGGGGCGAAATCAGCCGGGAAGAACAGGGGCCCGATATAGGCATAGGCCACCAAACCTACCCCCGCGAGTATGATCAAAAACAAAAGCGCCTTGATGAACCGCCACATAGCCTGCCCCAATCTTAAATTCTGCCTCAATATGTGGGTTATTCCCCACTTGTTGAAGGGTTTATATATGGCCTTTCGTGCAAGATCACGGCATTCATTCATTAAATTTTGCGTTCGGCAGAGGATGGCCGAAAAGAAAGGCAGTATCGGTATGGCCGCAGGGCAGCACTATCACCTCAAGCGGACCGTTGTGCTGGTTGGCATGATGGGGTCGGGCAAGACGGCAATTGGCCGGGCTTTGGCGGCGGCTTTGGATGTGCCCTTCGTTGATAGCGATGCCGCCATTGAGGAAGCCGCCGCCGCCACCATCGCCGAGATCTTTGAGCGCGATGGCGAAGCCTTTTTTCGCAAACGCGAGGCCGAGGTGCTGCGCAGGCTGTTGTCGGGTCCGCCGGGGATCGTATCGACCGGCGGTGGCGCCTTTTTGTCCGAAGCGAACCGCGATGCGATTGCGCAGATGGGGGTGGCCGTCTGGCTGGACGCCGATCTGGACATCCTGTGGGAGCGTGTCCGGCACAAGGATACGCGCCCGCTGTTACGCACAGCCGATCCCAAGGCGACACTGACCGCCATTTATCAAGAGCGCACCCCGATCTACAGCCTTGCGGGCCTGAAGATTACGGTCAAAGACAATGCCAGCATCGAACAGACCATGCGGTCAGTGCGTGATACCTTGGCCAGCCGCCCTGAAATTCTGGAGACACGTTAAATGACTGCTACCGTTCATGTCGATCTGCCGGGTCGTGCCTATGATATCGAGATCGGCCCCGGTGTGCTGGATCAGGCCGGTCGCCGGATCGCCGGTATGGGCGGGCGGCGGCATGTGTGCATCCTGACCGATGCAAATGTCGCGGGGTTGCATTTGGCGCAGCTTCAGGCGGCCTTGTCAGAGGCTGGGCTCACGTCCGAGGCGCTGGCTTTGCCCCCCGGTGAAGCAACAAAATGCTGGGCCCAACTGGAACGGTCGGTGGAATGGCTGTTGTCACAAAAAGTCGAGCGCGGCGATATTGTCGTGGCTTTCGGCGGCGGTGTGATCGGTGATCTTGCGGGCTTTGCGGCGGCCATTTTGCGGCGCGGTGTGCGGTTTGTACAAATTCCCACATCTTTGCTCGCGCAGGTTGATAGCTCGGTTGGTGGCAAAACGGGGATCAATTCACCAGCAGGCAAGAACCTGATAGGCGCCTTTCATCAGCCCAGCCTTGTGCTGGCCGACACGGCACTGCTGGGCACGCTGACCCCGCGTGATTTTCTTGCGGGGTATGGTGAGGTCGTCAAATACGGGCTGTTGGGCGATGCGGCTTTCTTTGATTGGCTCGAGGGCGAAGGACCAGCCTTGGCCGCAGGCGACATGGACGCGCGGGTGCGCGCAGTGACGCGGTCTTGTCAGATGAAAGCGGATATCGTGCAGCGCGATGAGACAGAGCAGGGCGACCGGGCGCTGTTGAACCTTGGCCACACGTTCTGCCATGCGCTAGAGGCGGCAACAGGCTATTCTGACCGGCTGTTGCATGGTGAAGGTGTCGCGATTGGCTGTGCTTTGGCGTTTGAACTGTCGGCCCGCTTGGGGCTTTGCAGTCAGGAGGACCCCAGCCGCGTCCGCGCGCATTTGCGCGATATGGGCATGAAGGTTGATATTCGCGATATTCCCGGCGATCTGCCCGATGCAGCGGGCCTGCTGGAGTTGATGGGGCAGGATAAAAAGGTGCTTGATGGCAAGTTGCGCTTTATTCTGGCGCAGGGGATTGGCGCGGCCTTTATCACATCAGATGTACCGCGCGATGCGGTGCTGGGTGTGCTGGAAGACGCGCTGCGTGTGGTTTAGCGGGGCGGGCGCCGGAATATTCTAGATCAGTCGGGATCATCATCGCGGCCGTCCAGCCGGATGCCATGCGCCTTGGCAAACCGCAGGAACAACGGAATTTCGATGATTGCGTAGCAGACAATCGTAAAGACCACCCAATTGGTCTCAAAGAACACCAGCGTGAATGGCACGCCTGTGCCCCAGAACCATGCGCCGGCGACAATCAGCGCCAGCACATTCAGTCCAAAATCAATCACCATCAGCTTATTGAGGGTCTTTTCCTCGAGCGTGGGAAATATACCCAGATAAGCGACGGCCAGAATAAGGCCGACAAGGATCAGAATCTGCGCTTCAGGTGAAACGGACATTGGTTTTAGAACGGAATTTCATCGTCCATATCGCCGCCACCGCCGCCGGATGGTGCACCGCCGCCACCGCCGCCATAGCCGCCGCCGTTGCCACCACCGTAACCGCCGCCAGACGCACCGCCACCATAGCTGCTACCACCGCCGCCGCCATAATTGCCGCCACCGCCGCCTTCGCTGCGGCTGTCGAGCATGGTGAGCGTGCTTGTATATGGCCGCAGAACCACCTCGGTCGAATAGCGGTCCTGACCTGATTGGTCTTGCCATTTGCGTGTTTCCAACTGGCCTTCGAGATAAACCTTCGAGCCCTTGCGCAGATACTGCTCTGCCACCCGTGCAAGCGGTTCGGAAAAAATGGCAACACTGTGCCATTCGGTCTTTTCGCGCCTTTCTCCCGAATTTTTGTCTTTCCACGTCTCGGACGTCGCGATCCGCAGATTGCAGACCTTGTTGCCGTTCTGGAATGTCCGCACCTCTGGGTCGGCCCCCAGATTGCCAATGAGAATGACCTTGTTTACCAAGCCAGTCATTACGCACCCCCCTCAGCGCTCATAGCGGCGCAAGCGCGGTGCCAGATGTCGTCGCCCAATTCTTTGACAAAGCCTTTCAGCGCTTTGAATTGCTGCAAGTCGCGGTTGGCGCTGATTTCGATGCGCTTGGTCTTTTCGCGCTCCTTGGCGTCGATAATGGCCAGCTCATGCGCGTGCTGCTCGGCTTGGCGCTGCCGCTTCTCTTCGGCGTTTTCTTTGTTGATGGACTGTTGC
>JALQUF010000250.1 GCA_023263855.1 Yoonia sp.
TGCAATCGGATCAGGCGTTGCACGCGCCTTAGGCGTCGGGGTGGGAGATCAAATCAAATTGATCAGTCCAGATGGTGTTAAAACGGCATTCGGCACCAGTCCCCGTGTAAAGTCGTTTCCTGTTTCATTTATCTTCTCCGCTGGTCGACATGACATGGATAAGGTGCGCGTTTACATGCCGTTCACCGCAGCGCAGGACTATTTCAATCGTGCAGATCGCGCAGATGAAATCGAAGTATTGGTGACAGAACCTGATCAGGTCGAAGACGTGGTTGCACGCATGGCACCATCGGTGCCGCCCTACATCCAATTTTGGAGCTGGAAAGAGGCCTCGGGCAATTATCTGCGCGCATTGACGATTGAGGACAATGTGATGTTCATCATTATGTCGATCCTGGTCACCATCGCATCAATGAACATCGTGTCGGGTTTGATCATGTTGGTTAAAAATAAGGGGCGTGATATCGGTATTTTACGTACAATGGGATTAAGCGAGGGCGCTGTTTTGCGCGTATTTTTCCTATGCGGCGCGTTCACTGGGGTTCTGGGCACTTTGTTTGGAACTGTTTTGGGATGCCTTTTTGCCATCTACGTCGATACAATTTTCGCGTTTGTAAACTATGTGTCCGGCGGCGGTGTTTGGGATCCATCCATTCGCGGGATTTATGAAATTCCGGCTGAATTAAAATTGGATGATGTGATCACGGCGGTCACCCTTTCGCTTGGGCTTAGCTTTGGGGTCACCTATTTTCCAGCGCGTCGCGCGGCACGCATGAATCCAGTT
>JALQUF010000251.1 GCA_023263855.1 Yoonia sp.
CTAACCTATAACGAATACGTTCGGAGAACAGAGAATGTTTGATTTATTGGCAAAATATCCTGATGCAGAAAATCAGTTAGAAATTCTAAAAAAAGATTATTTAGGGGTTGACAACAGCAGCAAGAAGCCTTATATTAAAATTGTAAACAACGAAGAGGGCAACGATGAACGATCTACTAGAAATGATTGAAGACTTGGAAACGATCTCTACTATGACAATGCATCCAGCATTAGAAGAGACCATTGAGCGTATTCTTACAAAGTATGAAGAACGCAAAGAGGATCTCGAAGCAGAGATGGAACGTCAATACGAGATGGAGGTATAGGTTGCGTAGCTCAACTGGATAGAGCAGCTGACTTCTAATCAGCAGGTTGAGGGTTCGAGTCCTTCCGCAATCACCAAATAGAGGGTATGAATATTATGTTTTTTGAAGATGGTACATTTAAATTAAGAGGCAAAGAGGTTTCAGTCGCAGGACAGAACTTGCCAGTCGTAGAAGGTTACAAAGTCGGAGTTCGCGGTGGTTACGTGACTGTTGACGGTACAGCAGTCCCTGGTTTCCCAGATCGCAATATCAAAGTGATGGTATCAGGTGCAGACAGTGTAAAGGAGAGCACTGGCTCCGTAACCACCGCAGAGCCAGAGAGTGATGCAGAAACAATTGAACGCATCCGCACTAGGTTCTCAATGTTGAACGATATGACCAAGGCTGTGAAGAAAGGCGATGTACGTGCAATGATCGTATCAGGACCTCCTGGTGTCGGTAAGTCACACGGTGTA
>JALQUF010000252.1 GCA_023263855.1 Yoonia sp.
AGCATCGGCACTGCCCCGACCGCACGTTCCATCCAATACGTCTTGGGCTTTGCTCCTAGTCAGAGGTTAGTGCGCCCAAGTGCCGCCCCAGCTCAACGGATACTTCTTTGCAAAAATTGCAAATAAGTAAATTCTGGTTGCGGGGGAAGGATTTGAACCTTCGATCTTCCGGTTATGAGCCGAACGTGATGGACCAGACTTCACCACCCCACGCCACTACATAACTTATCAGTCAGGGGCCCGTCAATTCTGGGGTCCCGATTGGGTCCCGATTGGGTGCGGATAGCGTGCCTTAAACGGGCTGAAAGCATGAACAAATAAGGTATAATAGGTGAACATGCCCTCCCGCGCTGCCCTCCGAAGGCAGAGGCCAGAGGTTCGAATCCTCTCGGGTGCGCCAAAATCACCATAAAAATAAGGCCGATCAGCAAGTTGATAAGATTTGTCGTTTTATCGGGGTTCAGTTTGGGTCCCGATTGGCGCGGAATCGGTCAGCGCCCGCGCCGATTTATCGCCTCGATGGCGCTTTTCTGATGGTCAGGGCTATGGTGGCCATAGACCCGTTCGATGGTATCGACGCTGGTGCCAAAGTATCCGGCGGCGTCCCAGATCGTTGCGCCGCCCTGCAGCGCCCAGGTGATCGCCGTGTGCTTGAGGGTGTGCGGTGTCACGTCTGATAGATCGAGATCGACGCCGCGCGCGGCCGCCATGTCCTGCGCCATCAGCTTCGCGTTCGTCCATCCCTTTCGTATGTCGCCCACGCGGTTGCCTCG
>JALQUF010000253.1 GCA_023263855.1 Yoonia sp.
TGAGCGTGACGCCAATGTCTTCAAGGCCCATGTCGTCGCTGTTCGGGCGACGCCCGGTGGCAAAGAGCACCTGATCGAACACCTTGACATGCCCGTTGGTGGACTTGACCCGAAGCGGCCCGCCGCGCGGCGCGTCGCTTGCGGGCATCGCGTATTGCGTGGCCTCGACCGGCGCATCAAGACCTGCGTCGGCTTCACCGCGATAGCAGTCCATTTCGACGATATTGGTGCCGGTGTGCAGATCGACGCCCAGGTCGCGCATCGATTCCGCGATCAGGCCGCGCGCCTCGTCGTCAAAGCCCCGCAGGATCTGCGCACCGCGATAATACTGCGTCACCTCGACCCCAAGGCCCGCAAGGATGCAGGCGAATTCGCAGGCGATATAGCCGCCGCCGATGATCAGGATCGATTTGGGCAGCTTTTCGAGATGGAAAATGTCGTCGGACACGATGCCGAGATGCGCGTTCGGCATGTCGGGACGCACCGGACGCCCGCCCGTGGCGATCAGGATGTGCTTGGCGGTGAAGGTCTCGCCGGTCGACAATTCGACCGTGTGCGCGTCTTTCAAACGGGCGCGGGCGTCGTAGGTGGTGACACCGGACCCGGCGAGAAGCTTGCGATAGACGCCCTCGAGCCGATCCAGTTCTTTGTTCAGATGGCCGGAAAAGACCTGCCAGTCAAAGCCCCGGTTGAGCATGTCCCAGCCGTAATGGGTGGCTTCCTCGACCATGCCGCCATAGCCACTGGCAAAGACCATCAGCTTTTTCGGCAC
>JALQUF010000254.1 GCA_023263855.1 Yoonia sp.
GCGAAATTCGCATCGGTGACCGGGTCGTCAATGACATCGCTCCGGGCCAGCGGGACATCGCGATGGTGTTCCAGAACTACGCGCTGTACCCCCACATGAGCGTGGCCGAGAACATGGCCTTCGCCTTGAAGATCCAGAAGGTCTCCAAGGCCGACATCGATCGGCGGGTGAAGGAGGCCGCAACGCTGCTCGACCTGACCGAGTACCTCGACCGCAAGCCCAAGGCCCTGTCCGGCGGCCAGCGCCAGCGCGTCGCCATCGGCCGCGCCATCGTGCGCGGGCCGGAGGTGTTCCTCTTCGACGAACCGCTGTCGAACCTCGATGCGAAACTCCGCGTGCAGACGCGCACACAGATTGCGGCACTGCAACGCCGCCTCGGCACCACGACCGTCTACGTAACCCACGATCAGGTCGAGGCGATGACGATGGGCGATCGCGTCGCGGTCCTTAAGGACGGCATCTTGCAACAGGTCGATTCCCCTGGCTCCCTCTACGAGTCGCCGGTCAATGCCTTCGTGGCGACATTTATCGGATCGCCAGCGATGAACCTTGCCGAGGTCGGCATCGTCGACGGTGGTGTCGACTTCGGCGGCTACGTCGTCCCCGTTGAGCGAGAGGTGTTGGCGAAGGCATCGGGTTCGTCGGTGATCCTCGGTGTGCGTCCCGAGTCGCTTCGAGTGGGCGATACGGGCGCGTCCATGACGGTCAGCCTGGTCGAGGAACTCGGGGCGGACACCTTCGTCTACGGCTCGGTGAACCTGCCGAGCGGG
>JALQUF010000255.1 GCA_023263855.1 Yoonia sp.
CTATACCATTTGTATTTACTCCTAGGACCACTAAAGAAAAATTGATATTTTTCAATTTTGTTATATTGGAAAAAAATTGAACATTATTAGAAAAGCTAACTCGAAAAATAGGATCTATTTTTTTTTTATTTTTATTAATATTGATTATTTTTTTATTATCTAGTGGAGTTCCTAGAATAAAAATTTTATTTTTATTGTAATCTAATAATGATGCATAAGCTGTGCTAGCAACACCAAAACCAATAACTAAAATATTGCTCATTTTATAAAATAGATACTAACAAAATTATTATACATATGAATAATAAAATTATCTGATTAATAAAGCTTAAGTGGTGCCCCTTGCCCGATTCGAACAGGCCACCTACTGATTACAAATCAGTTGCTCTACCTAATGAGCTAAAGGGGCAATTGACGTGTTTTTTACATAATTAATCAAATAGAAACAATATAAAAGAATTGTTGATATTAAATAACAAGTTTATTTTTTTGATTAATAATCAAAATTGATCCTATTATTAAAATGGGTAGACCAATAATTAAACTTTGAGACCATTCTAAATTTTCAAAATAAGTAGATATCAAAAGTGCAAGAACAGGCATAAAAACTCCAACGTATCCGGCTCTACCTGCGCCAATATTGTTAACTAAATTTAAATACAAATAAAATGCAAAAACAGTGCCAAAAATAGATAAGAATAATAAAGCAGAAATATAAGGTAGCGAAATTTCAAATAAAATCTCAGCACCTCTAAGCTT
>JALQUF010000256.1 GCA_023263855.1 Yoonia sp.
CGCGCAGGTGCATGGCATTGCCACAGCAGCAGGATGTCAATTGGTGGCCACATGCGATATGGCCGTCGCGGCCCGAGGGACCAAATTTGGCGTCAACGGCGTGAACATTGGTTTATTCTGCTCAACCCCGATGGTGGCCCTGTCACGTAATATCCCGCGCAAAAATGCCTTTGAGATGCTAACAACGGGCAAATTCATCGAAACAGAGGAAGCCGCGCGTTTGGGGTTGATCAATCGCGCTGTCCCCCACGATCAGTTGGAAAGCGCCACGCGCGAATTGGCCGACACAGTGGCCAGCAAACTGACCGCCGCTGTCAAAATCGGCAAACAGGCGTTTTATCAGCAAATGGAATTAAACGTGGCCGAGGCCTATGATTATGCAGGCGATGTCATGGTACAAAACATGTTGTTCCGCGACACCGAGGAAGGCATCGCCGCATTTTTGGACAAACGTCCGCCAAACTGGGAACAATAAATCTCGGTTCAATTGGTCAACGATCGTCACATGACAAAATGCGCAACCCAAGGTTTGCGCATTTTTTCCTTTTAATCCTGACAAAAATCACTAGATCAGCGGCATGGATAAAACACTTCATATCATCGGCGGCGGAATGGCCGGATCAGAGGCCGCATGGCAGGCCGCGAACATGGGCATCAAGGTGGTGATCCACGAAATGCGTCCCAAGGTTGAAACCTTTGCCCACCGCACGGGGTATTTGGGCGAAATGGTGTGTTCCAATTCGTTTCGAT
>JALQUF010000257.1 GCA_023263855.1 Yoonia sp.
GGTCCAGAAGTAACATCAACGAAAGCATAAACATCAGTGTCACCTGTTAATTCTACACCGTCACAAAGAGGATTTACAGAAATTAAACCAGGTTCACCCTTTTGACCTGAGGTTCCTGATGTTCCTGAAGTTCCGCTAGTTCCTGATGAGCCATCTGTACCTGAAGTTCCTGATGTACCGGATGAGCCATCCGTACCTGAAGTTCCTGAAGAACCATTTGTACCGTCTGTACCTGAAGTTCCACTAGTTCCTGATGAACCGTCTGTGCCATCTGTACCTGAAGTTCCACTAGTTCCTGATGAGCCGTCTGTACCGTCTGTACCCGATGTGCCTGATGTACCACTTGAGCCATCCTTACCCGAAGTTCCTGAAGTTCCACTTGAACCATCTGTACCATCAGTGCCTGATGTACCACTTGAGCCATCCGTACCTGAAGTTCCTGATGTACCAGATGAACCGTCTGTACCATCTGTGCCCGAAGTTCCACTAGTTCCTGAAGAACCGTCTGTACCATCCGTACCAGAAGTTCCACTAGTTCCTGAAGAACCGTCTGTACCACTAGTTCCTGAAGAACCGTCTGTACCTGATGTTCCTGAAGTTCCTGATGTACCAGATGAACCGTCTGTACCATCTGTGCCCGAAGTTCCACTAGTTCCTGAAGTTCCTGATGAACCATCAATACCTGAAGTTCCACTTGAACCATTTGTACCGCTAGTTCCTGATGAACCGTCTGTACCTGATGTACCACT
>JALQUF010000258.1 GCA_023263855.1 Yoonia sp.
CAGATCGAATGCACGATCAACGGTCTGGGCGAGCGCGCGGGCAACACGGCCCTCGAAGAGGTGGTGATGGCGCTGAAGGTGCGCGGGGACATCATGCCCTATGTCACCGGGGTCGACAGCCGCAAGATCATGAACATCTCGCGCCGGGTGGCCACGGTCAGCGGATTTCCGGTGCAGTACAACAAGGCGATTGTCGGCAAGAACGCCTTTGCCCACGAATCCGGTATCCATCAGGACGGGATGCTGAAGAACGCCGAAACCTTCGAGATCATGCGCCCCGAGGATGTGGGCCTGTCGGAGACCAATATCGTTCTGGGCAAGCATTCGGGGCGGGCGGCGCTGCGCGCGAAGCTGAAGGATCTGGGCTATGAGTTGGCCGAGAACCAGTTGAACGACATGTTCGTGCGGTTCAAGGATCTGGCCGATCGCAAGAAGGAAGTCTATGAGGAAGATCTGATCGCGCTGATGCGCGCGGGCGAGGACGAGGCGACCGACCGGCTGGTCATCAAGTCGCTGCGGGTCGTCTGCGGCACGGGTGGACCTGCAGAGGCCGATCTGGTCATGACCATCGATGGCGAGGAAAAGACCACCCGCCAGACCGGGGATGGCCCGGTGGACGCCACTTTCAAGGCGGTGCGCGAACTGCACCCGAACGACGCGCATCTGTCGCTGTATCAGGTTCATGCGGTGACCGAGGGCACCGACGCGCAAGCAACCGTGTCTGTGCGGCTGGAGGAAGAGGGCAATAT
>JALQUF010000259.1 GCA_023263855.1 Yoonia sp.
TATTCATTTTTTTGTAAATAAAAAAATAATAATGTTTCAACTTTTACAATTAAGATGTATACCTACAATAATTCAAAAAAAAATTTCTGTAATTAACCGAATGCATTCTATATAACAAAAATTTTTTTTATATAGTAAAATTTCATATCATTATTGTTTTTTATAACATAACTTACAATTTCTCGAATTTAATTTTATAATCAAAAAATATACAAATCGTATTATATCAGGCCTCAAGATTATCACACTAAACTCTTTATTAGTTAATTAATTCTTATACTAAATGTTGATAATAGAGACACTAATCTTACTTAAAGAGTGTTTTGTTGTGCTATAAACTTTGAAGAAGCTTTTTTAATCAATTCTTTAGCATTGACATAAGTTAGCTGCCGAATAGCTGGCAAGGGGACTTGAACCCTTAACCTACTGATTACAAATCAGTTGCTCTACCAATTGAGCTATGCCAGCTTTATCCCCACAAAATATATTATTGCATATAATACAAAATATATCAATTAAAAATAGGGAAAGTATTTAACTATAATATATTAAATCTTTTTTAGTATCCTTTTTTATTAACACATCATTTATTTGGTTCAAATTAGAACAAGAATAAAACATGAGACGAATGTATAATTGTATAATAGGAAATGTTTATTTAAGGAGTATTGTAAAAAACTTATTTTATTGATATAATTATATTTATAGCCGGGATAGCTCAGTCGGTAGAGCAGTGGACTGAAAATCC
>JALQUF010000025.1 GCA_023263855.1 Yoonia sp.
ACTGGCGGACAATCTTCTCGCTCGGCAGGCCCAATGCAACCCATAACTCAAGTTCGCCGCTGAGGCTCTTTTGCCAGATATCGGGTTCGTCGTCGGTTGAAAGACCACGTGTCATTTCCAACTGCGCATGCGCGTTCAACGCAAACGCCAGAATACGTACCATCAACCGTTCATCTGTCTCTGAGGGATGCTTGGCGATAGTGAGTTTATGGGTCTCGTAATAGTGGCGATCCATATCTGAAACGGAAAGCTCAACCTTATAGACCGTGGATTTTTGCGCCATGAAGCACCCCTAGAATAACGGATACTGATGCCTAGAGGGTCCGGTCGCGTTAGGAAAGGCGCTAAATAATCTTCGTCCGAACCGCGCACCGTAGTGTCGATACTTATACAAAGCCATGGTGGCAGTCAGCACAAAAGCCCCCAGCTCATTGAAAATCGCTGTGCCCGAGCGCCGTTAGGTATGGCGGCCTTAGCTGAACCTAGGCCGTTTCATCCGTTGAACAGCATGTCGCCGACACGCGGGTGGTTCGGAACCGACAAAGCTCTACCCAGTCTACAGTTTCCCAGTCGATCAACTCTGAGGGCACTGTGTTGATGATGTCCAACCGACACTTCTGCCGCGTTGCATCGTTGTTGGTGCTGTCGGCTGCGTGCAATAGTCTGGCCGCTTTTTCAACGTCAAGACAGATGGCCGGCTTGTCACCGGCAGGGTCCGGCACGCTGGCGGGCGCAGGTGTTCTACCCTCAGCACAAGCGTTGGATGGCCCCATGTTTGCATGTAAATGGAAAAATGGGGCGAAGGAATGTGGAAACATTCTCATTGGATATGACCGATACTAACAAAAACTACACGTTTACAGGTGTCCCGACAGGGTTTTTTACCTCAACACGTAGACAATAGTTTGGAAATTGGGCAAAAATGAGGAGCACCCCTGCCGGACTTATCGGGCAATCAAGCCCATCGGTTTGTGGCCTTGATGAATATCAATCAGAACGCGGCGGTTGCGGCTAATATAGCCTTGATTGCGCTGAACAGAAACAAGCGCGCAGTCAGTCCTGAAGCTGACAAAACGGACAAGGAAAAGGACCAAGAACATGAAAAACAGAACCTGGTTGGTAAGCCTAAGTGTGGGCGGCATGATCCTGCTGAGCGCCTGCGCGCCCAAGCCTGTCGCACAAGTCATTTACGCAGAGCCCGTTTTCGACAAATTCGGCAACCCGTCATGTCGCCCGGGCGACGTTCCAATCGGCGGCGCCTATACCGCTGACCTGCCGCTGTGCAGCGTCATTGGCAGCGCACCTGCTGCGGTTGCCATGGTGCCCGCCGTCGACGGCATTGATACAGACGGCACTGATGGCACACCGGACGTTCCCGGCGACACGCCAGATGATCCCGGTGATGACCCAACAGGTGGAAACCAGAATCAGAACCAAAACGGGAATAACAACCAAAACCAGAACCAAAACAATGAACAGAACAACCAGCAGTCAGGAAACGGCTGATCGTTCTTTTCCAGCACATGCTGACTGGCGCGCTTTGGGCCGATCTCTCGCTCCAAAGCGCGTCACGGTCATTGACCGCTTGAGCGGCTGTGCATGGTGCCGATCCCTGACCTTTCAGGGTTCACCTGCAACCGCACGCAACGACGCACCCATAAGTCAGTAGGTGAAGGCGCCAGCTATTGATTTGTGGCTGCACTTTCCCGACCCATGCGGCCATCTCGATCAACGCGCTGCGACGACACGTCTTGCAAAACATTCCAAAATAGGAATATATCGAAAGGCGCTGCCATATTGGAGAAATTGCAATGCCCAAACGCCTTCTGATTGGAACCTTGTTCCTTTTGATGCCAACACTTCTCTGGGCGCAGGATGCCGTTTTTGCGCGCGATATCGAAGTTGCCGATTGGAAAGCTGTTTTTGGTCGGATCGAGGCCCGTGACCAGATTCCAGCGCGCACGCGGCTGGGCGGCACCTTAATAGAGGTCAGTGTCAGCGAAGGCGCAACAGTCCAATCCGGCCAACAAATTGGGCAGGTCGTCGACGAAAAGCTTGCGTTGCAGCTGAGCGCGGTGGACGCATCACTTCAGTCACTCAAGTCACAACTTGGCAACGCCGAGGCAGAGTTGGCGCGCGGGGAAAACCTGTTGGAGCGTGGAGTCACCACAGCGCAGCGGCTTGATGCCCTGCGGACGCAGGTGGATGTCATCCGTGGCCAGATCGGAACGGCCGAAGCGGAACGCAATGTCCTTGTCCAGCGCGAAGCCGAAGGTGCCGTATTGGCCCCGATCACAGGCACCGTGCTGACTGTCCCCGTAGCCGCCGGTTCCGTTGTCATGTCAGGCGAACAGATTGCCACGATTGGCGGAGGCGGTTTCTTCCTGCGCCTTGCCGTACCGGAACGCCACGCGATGTACCTGAATGAAGGGGATACCATCCGCATTGAAGGGCCTGCAGGCGCACAAGAGGGGCGATTGGCCAAGATTTATCCCCAAATCGAAAATGGTCGTGTCGTGGCAGATGTCGAGGTGCCGGGACTTGAGACTGACTTTGTGGATGCCCGCGTCTTAGTTCGGCTTCCGGTGGCCACTTCAACCGCAACCGTTGTCCCTGCCAATGCCGTGACCACCCGCATGGGGCTGGATTTCGTGATAGTCACTGGCCCCAATGGCACCCCGCAACCGCGTACGGTCGTCATTGGGCAGACCCATACCATCGCAGGCGAGGTGCTGACTGAAATCCTGTCGGGACTAAACGGTGGCGAGCAACTGGTGATCGACCGTGAGTGACCATTCTGACAAGACACCGCTGGGCATCGCGGGCGGCCTGACCAAGGCGTTCATACACTCTGCGCTGACGCCCTTGATGATCCTTGCGGCACTGGCCATCGGGTTGGTTGCGCTTGTCAGCCTGCCACGTGAGGAAGAGCCCCAGATCTCTGTTCCGCTGGTGGATATTCATATCGCGGCACCGGGCCTGAAATCGGAAGACGCCGTCAAGTTGGTCACTGAACCGATGGAAACCATCGTGAAAGGCATCAGCGGGGTTGAGCACGTCTATTCACAGACCTCTGACGATCAGGCGATGGTCACAGCGCGTTTTGTTGTCGGCACATCGGCCGATTCCGCAATCCTGCGCGTGCATGAAAGAATTCGTGCCAATCTTGACCGCATCCCCGTTGGCATTGACCAGCCCTTGATCGTGGGACGCGGCATTGATGATGTGGCAATCGTGGCCCTGACTTTGTCGCCCAAAGATCCCGACAGCGGCCTGACAGCAAATGACCTGACGCGCATCGCACGAGAATTGCAGGTAGAATTGGCCAAGATTGATGATGTCGGCCTGACCTATCTTGTCGGCGAGGCCCCAGAGGCCATTCGCATCGCCCCTGACCCTGAACGCCTTGCGCTTTATGGGGTGACGCTGCAACAGCTTGCGGGCAAGGTTGAAGGGGCCAACCGGTCATTTGCGACGGGTCTGGTCCGTGATGGGGGCGAACAAATCGCGCTTGTGGCCGGGCAAACGCTGAAAGCCCAGGCCGATGTTGCCAACCTATTGCTGACTACCCGTGACAACCGGCCCGTCTATGTGCGCGATGTCGCCGACGTCAGCTTTGTGCCCGACACGTCAGACCGCATCGTAGCCAATGTAACACGCAACGCAGAGGGCGAGATCGTGCGCGCACCCGCCGTGACGCTGGCGATTGCGAAACGTTCCGGGGCCAACGCGGTCACTGTGGCCGAAGCGATCCTGCACAGAACCCATCTGCTGGAAGGCGCGTTGATACCCGAAACGGTACAGATCGACGTCACCCGCGACTATGGCGAAACTGCGGATGAAAAAGCCAACGAACTGCTGTTCCATCTTGGCCTTGCGACGGTCTCTATCGTGGCGTTGGTCTTTTTGTCGATCGGCTGGCGTGAAGCCATCGTCGTCGCTGTTGTGATCCCTGTCACGATCTTGCTGACACTCTTTGCCGCCTGGATCATGGGGTACACGCTCAATCGGGTGTCATTGTTCGCCTTGATCTTCTCTATCGGGATACTCGTCGATGATGCCATCGTGGTGATTGAAAACATCGCGCGTCACTGGGCAATGCCAGACCAAGCCACCCGGACAGAAAAAGCCGTCCGCGCCGTAGCCGAAGTTGGCAACCCGACCATCGTTGCGACCCTGACCGTTGTGGCGGCCTTGCTGCCGATGCTGTTCGTATCAGGCCTGATGGGCCCATATATGAGCCCGATCCCGGCAAATGCGTCGGCTGCGATGATCTTTTCCTTCTTTGTTGCCGTGATCATCACCCCCTGGCTGATGATGAAGGTAGCAGGGCGTGCCCCCGTGCATGGCTCTCACGATGATGATAGCAGCACCCATCACGGCGGCGCACTTGGCCGCGCTTATTCTGCCGTTGCGCGCCCTCTGCTAAAGACAAAAACCAGAAGCTTGTTGTTCTTACTGCTGGCCGCCGCGCTGTCATTTGGATCGTTGGGTGCGCTTTATACCAAGGACGTCACCGTCAAGCTTTTGCCCTTCGACAACAAATCAGAACTGTCCGTTGTCATTGACCTGCCCGAAGGCGCATCGGTCGAAGCGACTGACGCCGTCGCCCAAGATGTGGCCCGTGTCGCGCTTGACCTGCCCGAAGTTGTCTCTGTCCAGACCCATGCCGGGGATGCGGCCCCCTTCAATTTCAACGGGCTTGTCCGGCATTACTACCTGCGCGCGCGGCCCGAGTTGGGCGATGTGCAAATCACCCTCGACCATAAAGAGCACCGCGAACGCAGCAGCCATGAGATCGCGCTGGAACTACGCCAGAAAATTGCAGACCTCGATGTACCCGCAGGCACCAGCATTAAAACGGTCGAACCACCACCCGGGCCACCCGTGATCGCCACACTTCTGGCTGAGGTCTATGGACCGGACGGCGAAACACGCCGCGCCGCTGCCGCCAAAATCCGCGAGGCGTTTGAGAGCGTGCCATTCATCGTCGATGTCGATGACAGCTTTGGCGTGCAACCGCGCCGCTTGCGGGCCACGATCTCAACCGATCAGCTGGAATTCTTCGGCGTGCAGGAACAGGATGTCTTTACCACGCTTGGCATTTTGAATGCAGGCACGACCGTTGGCTATTCCCATCGTGGCGATGGCCGGTATCCAATCCCGATCACGGTTGAGCGCGACAAGTCGGACCGCGTCGTCGATGAACGGTTCCTGTCAACGCCGATCCCCGCCAACGTTCTGCCGGGCGCGCGCGGCGTGGTCGAACTGGGCGATGTCGTCCTTATCGAAGAGGAATATGCCTCTTTCCCGATCTTCCGGCACAACGGCCGCGAGGCAGAGATGGTCATGGCCGAACTGGCCGGCGATTTCGAAGCGCCGCTTTACGGCATGCTTGCCGTTGCTGATGCGCTGGATGCGATGGAGTGGGAAGAAGGCACCAAGCCTGTGATCCGCCTGAACGGCCAGCCCGAAGATGAAAGCGCGGTCACATTGCTCTGGGACGGCGAATGGGAGGTGACCTGGATCACGTTCCGCGACATGGGTGCGGCCTTTGCCGTGGCATTGCTGGCCATCTATATTCTGGTCGTCGGGCAGTTCGGCTCGTTCAAACTGCCGCTGGTGATCCTGACACCCATCCCCTTGACCTTTGTCGGCATCATCGCAGGGCATTGGCTGTTCAGTGCGCCGTTTTCGGCCCCGTCCATGATCGGCTTTATCGCGTTGGCGGGTATCATCGTGCGAAATTCGATTCTGTTGGTGGACTTTATCCGGCATGCCGACCCGGAAAAGGACAAGGTCGAAACCCTGATCGAGGCAGGCGCCATCCGCTTCAAGCCCATCCTGCTGACCGCAGTCGCGGCCATGATCGGCGCGGCTGTGATCTTGACAGATCCGATCTTTCAGGGCCTCGCGCTCTCATTGCTCTTTGGTTTGCTCAGCTCCACATTGCTAACGGTGCTGGCAATCCCTGCTATCTACCGCGTGTTGAGAACATAGACCTGCATTGAGGGTAGATGCCTAGTCTGGCTGCGCTTCCCCCAACCGCCACAGGTTGGGGCCCGCCGGTGTCAGGTTTTCGCGCGCGTCTGCTGCCTTTGCCTCATTCAGAAGCTGGCGTAGGTCAGTGCCCAATGTTGCATTGTAAATGTGGTACAGATGACCCGTCAGATCGCGAACGGACAGATCGCTGATATCGATGACCTCGACATTATCCAGGCGCGACACATCGTTGCCTGCCTCCCCCAGCCTGGGGTAGCCATGCAACTGTTCCGACAGTGCAAGCGGGCGGTCCCCTTGGGTTACATAGATCGTAAGGTTGCTGGCAACCGGGCGCACGCGCGGCAGAAGCCTTTCAAAGAATTGAAAGTCCATATCCGGCGCAAGCAAGACAACTTCGCCCAGCCTGATATCGGGCCGTCTGTTCGCAACTTCATAAAGCGCCAAGACCAAACCGCGTGCGCCAAGGCTGTGACCTACGACACTGACCTTATCTGGACCAAAGCGGCGTTCCATCTCGAGGATCACCTCGGCCAGATCCGGCACGCTCCAATACATATCGGATTCATCGCGCATGTAATTTGTCAGCGTTCCGTCAGATGGCCAACTGAACCACAACAGCCGCCCATTCAGGCCCGCATTCTGACGCAGCAAAAGCGCACGCCGGCACCCTTTTTCAAAACTGATATTAAAGCCATGCACATAGATAACTGCCGTGTCGTCGCCCACAGTTTGCTGCAACGCATCGAAGACAACACTATCGCCCGTTTCAGTGACGCGGTCGATGCTCAGAAACTCTTCACGAATAAATCCGGGGGCTGCTTCGGCCAACGCCCCTAGAACACTTACATCAAGGCTTTTGACACGGCACCAGCCAGCTTTCAGATCACTGCGTTCATCACCGTAATACTGCCCGGGGTTTTGCTGGCCGGTCCTGTTGCGCAATGTCACAAAGGGTATTTGCGGCTCTTCAATCTGCGTTTGGGCGACAGAGGCCGACGGCATAGCGAGACCGAGCACACTGAATATGACCCCGGCACATGCAAGGAAGGCCGGATGAAGAGAAGATCTGCGCATAACCTACCTTTTGATGAGACGCCTTGCCGCTAATATGCAGGGACCATTACCACTTAGCCAACAAATTTGCGCAAGACTGTGCGAACAGGGCGCAGCGTGTGCGCCTCATGTTTGTCGTCTGAGTATGGGGCGCGAGGCTTACGCGGCGTTGCGGCGCAAATAGTCGACCAAGTCATCCAGAGTACGCATTTGATCATAATCTGCCTCTGGCATAGGGAGCGAAAGGTCTTTACCAAGTGCCGTCACCAAGGTCAGAAAATCCATGGAGTCGATATCGCATTCCTCGCGCAGATCCTCGGAAGGGTCGATACTATCAAAGGGTATCTCTGGGGCGATGCGACCCAAATGTTGGGCCACCAACGCGCGGATGTCTTGGTCTGTCATAGCTGCTCCGGATGTTGCATACGTTTGATGATGTGGCGCAGGAACTGCGCGCCCTTGTGCCCGTCGCTGACCCGGTGATCGGCGGCCAGTGTCACCTCCGCGATGCGGCAGGGACGGACCGCCCCGTCAACAACGGTGGCCCGCCAAGCCGGTGTGCCGATGCCCACAATGGCCACTTGCGGCGGGAAAATCACGCCGGTGATCCCCGCAACCCCACGATCCCCAAGGCTCGTCAGTGTGATCGTCGGGTCCGATAGCTCACGGGCCCGGAATCGGCCCTGCCGAACGCGGGCCACGAGGTCTTTGAGGCGGTCCATCAAAGTGGCAAGATCACCTGTCGTGGCATCGTGCAAGGCAGGCGCAACAAGCCCACCACTGCGCAGATTGATCGCCATGCCCAAATGCACCGCTTGCGCGGGCAGGAACTGGTCATTTTCAAAGTGCCCGTTGAATTCAGGATACTTCTGCGCGGCCAACGCCACAGCGCGGATATAGAGAACACCGATGCTTAACCGGGCCTCTGGCGGCAGGTCGGCATTGTACGCGGCAATGAAGTCTTCGGCGGCTGTAAGATCTATACTATCAGACAAGTAGTAGTGCGGAATCTCGCGTTTAGAGCGCGTCATCGCAGCTGAAATGGCCTGCCGCATCGCTGACAGGGGTTCGCCTCTGGGTAGCGATTGGCTTTGCGGCACATCATCCAGCGTAATCACCCGTTCCGTGCCCAAGCTGGCCAGGTCAAAGCCTGTCTGCGCCGCACGTCGCCGGGCGGCAGGAGTGACGCGTTGGCGGATAGGCACTTCAGCTAGTTCTGAGGGGGCTTGCGGGGGCTGTTCGGGGGGTGGGGTCGGCTCTTCCAATGGCGGGACCGGCGGCACATCCGGCTGGGTCGGTTCGGGTAGCTCCCTTGGCGGCGTATCAGGGGGCGGGTCTTTTGGTTGCGGCGCATCAGGCACATCACTGACGCGGATTTCAGCTAGTGGTGTGCCCACTGGCACTTTGGTACCCAGCGGAACCAGCCATTTGTCCAAGAACCCATCCTCGAACACTTCGATTTCAATCGCCCCTTTCTGCGTTTCGACGGCCGCGATAATATCGCCCCTGTGGACCGGATCGCCGGCCGCCACCAGTTGTTCAACCAAAGTTCCATCCTCCATATCTGCACCCAATGAGGGCATAATGAATTGGCTCATGGTTTTTGCTCCATCAACCTTTTGACCGCAGTGATAATACTGTCTGTCTGCGGCACCGCAGCCCGTTCCAGATGGGCAGCATAAGGAATTGGCACTTCGGCGCTGCAAACCCGGGCAAGCGGAGCATCAAGGTCATAAAATGATCCCTCTTCGGCCAACCGCATCCCGATTTCAGCCGAAAGGCTGCCGCTGCGCCACCCTTCGTCAACCACCAAGACACGGTGCGTCCGCGCGACCGAAGCGCGTACCGTGTCCATATCCAACGGGCGCAGGCTACGCAGGTCGATAACTTCGGCTTCAATCCCGTCCTTGGCCAGTGCCTCTGCCGCATCCAGTGTTTTGAACAATGACCCGCCATAGGTCACCAGTGTGATGTCACGCCCACCCCGCCGCACGACTGCCTTGTCGATATCGACGGGTCCTGCATTCTCGGCCAAGTCGCCCGTACGATTGTAGAGCATGACATTCTCGAAAATCAGCACCGGATCGGGGTCTTCCAACGCGGTCCAGAGCATGCCGCGCGCGTCCTCCAACGTCGCAGGGGCCAGCACCCGCAAACCCGGTATATGCGCATACCAGCCTTCCAGAGAGTGCGAGTGCTGCGCGGCCAGTTGCTTGCCAGCACCGGTCGCCATACGGATCACGACCGGCACCCCGAACTGGTTATTGGACATATGGCGCAGGGTTGCGGCGGTGTTCAGGATCTGATCGAGCGCCAGCAAGGAGAAATTGACGGTCATCACCTCAACAATCGGACGCATGCCTGCGACGGCGGCCCCGATGCCCGCCCCCGTAAAACCGGACTCAGATAGTGGCGTATCGCGGATACGATCCGCGCCAAACTGATCCAGCAAGCCTTTGCTGACGGCATAACAACCGCCGTAGTGCCCCACATCCTCGCCCATCAGAAAGACGCGATCATCGCGGGCCATTGCATCGGTGATCGCCGCTTTCACAGCCTCGCGGTAGGTCGTTTCGACCATTTTGCCGGGTGCGGGCACCTCAGGCGGATCAGGGCGGTCAGGCGACACAACATAATGGGTCAGCGTCTCCAGAGGTTCATCCTCACCCGCTTCTGCAAAAGCCACCGCTTCGCTGATCTCCTGCGCAATCTCTGTCTTTAGCATCGCAATGTCGCCCTCATGCAACAGCCCGCTTTGCATTGCCCAATTCTGGAAGCGCACAATCGGGCCCTTCTTGCGCCATTCTGCGACCTCATCCTTTGGCCGATAAAGCTGCGCATCGAACATCGAATGGGCGCGAAAACGATACGTGCGACATTCCAGAAAATACGGCTTGCCCGTTTCAGCGATGCTTTGTAGTGCCCGTCTGGCCGCGACTTCGACTGCAACGACATCCATACCGTCCACCACCTCAGCGTTGATCGCATAACTGCGTGCCTTGGCCGCAATGTCGATCTCGGCCTCGGTGAGGTCCAGTCTTGTCCCCATGGCGTAGCCGTTGTTTTCGCACACGAACAGTACGGGCAACGCCCAAAGGGACGCCAAATTCAAACTCTCGTGAAACTCACCCTCGGCCACTGCGCCTTCACCAAAAAAACAGGCAGTTGTCCCGCCTCTGTCTTGCATCCGATCAGCAAGGGCCAGCCCTGTCGCCAGAGGCAACCCCCCGCCCACAATGGCATTGCCACCATAGAAATTGCGAGCTGCATCAAACAGATGCATCGACCCACCACGCCCACCAGCGCAGCCATTGGCCTTGCCATACATCTCGGCCAGTACAGCACCCATCGGAACACCACGCGCCAGCGCATGCCCATGCTCGCGGTAGGTGGCAACCAACCGATCTTTGCCTTCAAGCAATGGGATAATCCCCGCAGCAATCGCCTCTTCCCCGTCATAGAGATGCAAAAAACCGCGGATCTTTTCCTGACTGTAGGCCTCGGCGCATTTTTCCTCGAACATGCGAATGCGCAACATGGATTTGAGCAGATCGCGCACATGGGCGGTATCAAGGCGCGGTTTGGTCCGGGTTACAGTCATTTTTCATCACTTTCCAAGGTCGAGATATCGCCCTCAGGCAGTCCCATCTCGCGGGCTTTCAACAGTCGACGCATGATCTTGCCACTGCGCGTTTTTGGCAGGTTCTGCCGAAAGGCGATATCTTTAGGGGCCACGGCGGGGCCAAGCCGTTTGCGGGCATGACCCATCAGATCAAGACGCAAATCTTCGGTCGGGTCGTGTCCCGGCTTAAGGGCGACATAGGCTTTCACGATCTGGCCTGCGGTCTCATCGGGCAGCCCGATCACCGCGACTTCGGCCACGGCGTCATGCTCCATCAACGCGCTTTCGACCTCGAACGGACCAATCAGATGGCCAGAGCTTTTGATCAGGTCATCGGCCCGCCCGACGAACCAGAAATACCCGTCGGCATCGCGCATCGCCAAATCACCGGTGAGATACCAGCCCCCTTTGAAGCATTTGTCATAGCGCGCCGGCTCATGCAGATAGCCACGCATCATCGAAGGCCAACCGGGGCGCAGCGCCAGTTCACCCATCGCCATCGGAGCGGTCAGTTCGGTAACAGTGTCGCCTTTGACGTCGACGATGCCAGCGGTGATCCCGGGCAGCGGCTTACCCATCGAGCCAGGCTTCACATCCATCGTGGCATAATTGGCGATCATGATGCCGCCGGTTTCGGTTTGCCACCAATTGTCGTGGAAGGGTTTACCGAAGGTTTCATTGCCCCAGATCACTGCTTCGGGGTTCAGCGGTTCGCCGACGCTGGCCATGAACCGCAGTTGCGGGAAAACCCGATCGCCGATTGCGTCCGCGCCGGCCTTCATCAACATCCGAATGGCGGTGGGCGCAGTGTACCAGACATTCACTTTTTCTGACTGCAGGATGTCATACCACCGGGCGACGTCAAATTCGGCTTCATCCACAATCATCGTGGTGCGGTTTGTGAGCGGCGCAATAATCCCGTAGGATGTGCCGGTCACCCAGCCCGGATCAGCGGTGCACCAATACACGTCACCCGGACGCAGATCGAGCGCGAGTCGGCCTGTGGTATCATGGGCTACGACCGCTTGATGCACATGCACGACACCCTTGGGCTTGCCCGTCGTGCCAGAGGTAAAATGTAATAGTGCGGTATCTTCCGGCCCTGTCTGTGCGGTTTCGAACGTTGTCGCGGCGTCCTTCATCAAAGGCGCCAGATCAACGGTATCGGGCACAGCCCCGTCAATTGTGAATACCGTTTCCAAAGCCTCCAGACTGTCACGGATAGCCGCCACCTTGCGTTTGTAAAGACGCGTTGAGGTGATCAGTGCGTTCGCCCCGCCGATGGTCATGCGGGCCGCGATCGGTTCGGGGCCAAAGGCGGAAAACAGCGGGCAAAAAACGCAACCCGCCTTCAGGCTACCGAGTGCGGCGATGTAAAGTTCTGGCACGCGGCCCAACAAGGCATAGACTTTGTCCCCTTGTTGTAGACCATGACTGCGTAGCACATTGGCGAATTTATTCGTCAGGTGTTGCAGGTCTTGATAGCTCATATCAATGCGTGCGCCCGATTTCGCGATCCAGCGCAGGGCCGTCTGCTCGCCATGACCAGCAACGACATGGCGGTCGATGGCCTCATGCGCGATATTCAGATGCCCATCCGGCAAACCATCCAGCCGGTCTTGCGCGTCTTGCCATGAAAAGCTTTCTCTTGCCGCTTCATAGCTGGGCATATTGGCGGTCGGCGTTGCCTTGAATATCCGTTGGTCTGTCACCGGGTCATCCCCCTGATTGAGCTTAATCGGGCGCTGTCTGGGATGGAGTCTGCCAGATCGCGGCACAAACGGATTGAGCGATATCAATCGGGCCACTGCGCAGCCGGTCTAGAATTGAACAGGCGACACCAGCAGCAAAGGGGGCGGATCATGCATACCAACGCGTTTCCACCATTGAACCTGAGTGACAACATGACTGGATGCTGCCCGCGCTTCCACCCCGAAGGCTGGGATAATCAGGAACTGCATTTCAAAGACAAGACATTTCTGCGTGCCACGACGCGCAGCGCCATGCATATCCCGTTGAACATGGGCAGCGTGTTCACCCGCGTGCAGGGACACATTGAAGATGCGAGTGCCGCCAGACCGGAAACCGAAGTCGTGCTGAGCCGCGATACTTCCGCATGGGAGGCGGAACATTTCTTCGCGGTCGACAAAGACGTCCCCGAAGAAGAGATGACGAGGCTATCAGGCGATTTCATCACCCGGGTGTTTGAAGGGCCCTACCGTCGAGCCAAGGACTTCGAACATGATATGCGCATTGCCGCCAAAGCCATGGGCAAAGAGGCCAAGCGTGTATTCTTTTTCTATACCACCTGCCCGAAATGCGCCAAGGTCTATGGCGAAAATTACATGGTTGGCGTGGCAGAGTTATGAAGGTGAGGCGCGACATGACGTCCAGACGACATTGTCGCGCATCGTGCTTCAGGGCGCGAGCGTTTCCGTATGGCCATCCACCGCAATAACCTGTCCACTGATCCGGCTTGCCTGTGCTGATGTGAGCCAAAGCGCGGTTTCGGCCACATCCGCGGCTGTCACCCAAGACCGCATTGAGACACCTTTAACATAGTACTCACGCACCTCCGCCTCAGTGATATTGCGCGCGGCGGCTTCAGCCTTGATCACGCGGTCCATGCGCGGCCCCTCGACTGCGGCGGGGGCAATCGCGTTGACGCGCACCCCTGCCGGACCCAGTTCCATAGCCAGCGTCTTCATCAAACCAATCACGCCCCATTTTGAAACCGCATAGGGGCTGCGGTTGGGATATCCGAACAAACCGGCGGTTGAGGTTGTAAGCAGAATACAGCCGGATCCTTGCGCCCGCATTTTCCGGGCCGCCCAGCGCGTGGTCAGGAACGCACCGTCCAAATTGGCTGAAATGCAGTCGCGCCACCCTGCGAGCGGCAGATCCTCAATCGGGCCCGCTGGCCCGGCTATACCGGCATTGGCGCACAGCGCATCGACTCCGCCCAATTCGGCGTCGGCGGCATCCAAAAACGCCTGCATTTGCGCCTCATCCGTAACATCTGCCACCATAGCCAAAGCGCCTGTCTCGGCCTCAATGGCCGCGACCGCATCCGCGTCAACATCGCAGACCGCGACGCGATCTCCGCGTGCGATGAAATGGCGGGCCATCTCGGCCCCGATCCCCGATCCGCCTGCAGTGATGACAACCCGTGCGCCGCTCATGTCGCGGCCCCTGTCGTGCAATCCAGCAAGATAGCACCGGCCCGTTTGCCCGCTTCCACCGCCTCATGTGCTGCTGCGGCCTGCGCGAGCGGGTAGATTTGCGCGACCGTACAGTTAAGCGCACCTTCCTCCAAAGCCCTGTGCAGCCTGTCAATCAACGCATCGCGCTGCGGCTTTGGCAGCAGGTAAATCAAGATAATGTCGATCGTCACTGCTTTGAAAAGCAACGGCAGGAACGGCAACGTCGGGGTCATATCCTTTGCCGATCCGTAAACGGCCAACTGTCCGTTTGGCGCGATCACCTCGGCATCCACACCGACATTTAACCCGAATTCGACCTCAATAATGCGCGGTAGCGCCGCATTGCCATTGGCTGCAAGAATTTGCGCGGCCAAGTCCGGGGCGCTGTAATCCAAAACGGCATCCGCCCCCGCCGCCCTGACGCGGTCCATGTCTTTGGGACCACATGTCGCAATCACATGCGCGCCGCCCCATTTGGCAAGTTGGACCGCCAGAATGCCAACCGTACCAGCACCGCCTTGGATCAATATGCTTTGGTCCGCGATATCCCCACCGCCAAAGACCGCCTGTGCAGCGGTGAGCCCCGGAATGCCAAGGATTGCTCCTGTCTCAAGGCTGACGGTATCGGGCAGCCGGACAGCCATATCGCTGGGAAGGGTGACATGGCTTGCCGCTGTGCCAAAGGGCCTTTGCCATTGCGCGTTCCAAACCCAGACACGTTCGCCGATGCGCGATTCATCCACGCCCTCGCCCACCGCATCAATCACCCCCGACCCGTCACTATGCGGCACGATCATATCAAAAGCCGGACGCGCGACACCCGGACGCCCGGCGCGCGATTTGGTGTCTGATGGGTTCACACCGGAAAAGGAAAGCGCCACGCGCACCTCTCCTGCTTGTGGTGCGGGGTTATCCAGTTCTTGAAGCTGCAACACATCGCGGGCAGGGCCAAGTTTGCTGTAGGTAATTGCGTGCATCTCATCCTCATTCTGGTCCGGATCGCAATAGCGGCACAATGGTGCCAATCGCACCACATACGCCCTTGCTTTGCGGCTCAATGAAACAGCAAATGACGCCTGCAACAATCCCGTTTTGACTTTTGAAATCTGCATAATCGATGCGACCAGCACGTCAGTCATGCAGGATATAGACTTGGGCCGCCAAATATGAGGTAAATCAAAGCGCGGACAGCTTTGACCGCTTAGGTATCAGGCGTGTAGCGCCGTTCATGGAGGTGGCCAGACATGGGAGACAGCAAAGCCCCGCACCTGTCCGCACACCGCAGATGGGCCGTCTTGGAATTAAGGCCAGCATGCGCGTATCAATCCATATTGAAATGCGGTCAGCCCGTATGACCAGATACTATCTTCCCGTGATTATCGCGGCACTTCTGCTGGCCTTCTGGTTCAGTCCTGATGTGCAGGAAATTGCCGCCGGAATCGCCATTTTCCTGTTTGGTATGTTGATGCTTGAGGACGGTTTCAAACTGTTCGGCGGTAGCATGCTGGAGCGATTGCTTGCGCGGGCGACACGCTCGACCCCGCGTGCAATCACTTTCGGGTTCATTGCAACGTCTCTCTTACAGTCCAGTTCGCTCGTGTCCGTCATCACGATTTCATTCCTCAGCGCGGGATTAATCTCTTTGCTTGGGGGCGTCGGGATCGTCTTTGGCGCGAATATCGGCACGACAACGGGGGCTTGGTTGGTCGCGGGCCTTGGGCTGAAAGTGAATATCGCCTCCTACGCGATGCCTATCATCGCGGTCAGTATCGTGCTGGTGTTCCAAAAGTCCAAACCATTGCGGGGTATCGGTTATGCGCTGGCCGGTCTTGGTTTTCTCTTTCTTGGCATCCACCACATGAAAGAGGGCTTCGATGCCTTCAAGGACCAGATTGACCTGACACGTTTTGCGCTGACCGGATTGGTTGGCTTGGCCGTCTATTCGCTGACCGGCACGGTGGCGACCGTGATCATGCAGTCCAGCCACGCGACAATGGTTTTGATCCTGACGGCACTTTCGGCTGGGCAGATCAGCTATGAGAACGCGCTGGCTCTGGCAATCGGGGCCAATATCGGCACGACTATTACCGCGATCATTGGCGCGCTTGGGGCAAACTTTCAGGGCAAGCGGTTGGCCTTGGCCCATCTGATATTCAACACCACGACCGCCGCCGTCGCGTTGATCTTTATTGCGCCCCTGCGCGACGCGGTTGACGGGATCAGCGCGATGGTGGGGATTGCACTAGATGACTATGCCATGAAGCTGGCCGTCTTTCACACGATCTTTAATGTGATCGGGGTTGCTTTGATGTTGCCCCTGCTTCATCCGCTCATCGCGTTTCTTGAACGGCGTATTGTCGAGCCTTTGGCCAATGTCAGCCAGCCACGCTATCTTAACGAAGCTGTCGATGACTTTCCGCAGACACTGGAAATCGCGCTCAGCAAAGAGGTGCTCCACCTCTATGAGAACGCGGTCAAACTGATCCTGCATGGCCTGAACCTGCGGCGGGACACGATATTCGCAACGGATGACATCGCCGGCACTGTCCGCAAGAGCCGGGCACCACGTGACCTTGATATCGGCGATGCATATGAGCGTCAGGTCAAAACCCTGTATTCTGCGATTGTTGAATTTGCGACACGCGCCGGGGACAAGCGGATGCCGCCAGAGGTTGCTGACCGTGTCTATGCCCTGCGCGATGTGGCAAGTGACATCGTGCAGGCGGTTAAATCGGTCAAACACCTGCGTAAAAACATTCTGCGGTATACAACCCAGCCACAGGGTGTTGTGACTGAACTGTACGATGGTTTGCGCACCGAAATCGCGCGCATTGCTGTCGAGATCCGGAAACTGGGGCTTGTCGCCCCCGAAGAACGCAGCGCCCTTTGGCTTGATCAAGAGCGCGCGCAGATCGAAGACGCATCGCATACGACTACAGATCGCATCGCCAAGCTGATCCGCGCCGGAGACATCAACGCGACCGCCGCGACGTCATTCATGAATGACTCTGCTTATGCCTACAGCGCGATGCGCGACCTGATTACCGCTGCCCGCCGCTATTACATCGAACGCGACAGCTCGATGGCCGAGGTCGAACGCTTGCTGACACTGGACGAAGAAGAACTGAACGAAACGATAGCGGATCAGGACACACCACCCGGCGCAGAGGCGTCAGAGAAAACAGTTACGTAACCGTCATAAAGAACGCCTAGGATCAGGGTCCGAAACGGGATCGGAGAAACGCAGATGGGTCTGAATAAGCTGGCCGCGAAAGTAGTCGAATATAATGAGCGCCTTGAAAGAGGCGAAGTCAGCGAGATCAAGCCCAGCCATGTGGAAAGGGTTTTGAAGAAGCTTAAGAAAAAAACGGCTGAGCTGCAGGCCGATATCGCCGCTGCGCCCTCGGACGATAAGAAAGCCCGATTGGAACAAAAGCTCAAGATTGCCGATGCACATGTCGCCCGCGCCGAATGGTTGCTTGAGAACATCCACTAGCTGAACACCATCACAATTTGCGGTGGGGCTGCTATACTGAATACGGAGTACGACCGCCCGCCCTTACCGGCCCATAGGTGCTTTTGCGCGCGCACATTCGGTGCTACTGACACACCGCATATGACACGCCTACCGCAAACGATCCTTCCCACGGTCTCAAGCCAGTTTATCGATAATTGGCTGGATGCACTGCGCGCGCTGTGCTCAGTCGCGCAAATCACCTCGTTGATGAAACGGTCTGGCCTGCTTGCCGATCAGTCCCAACCCAATGGCCGGGTCACGCTTGATCAAATCGTCTGTCTTTACCAACTCGCTGCGGTTGAAACCGGCGATGAGATGATGGGCCTCTGGCGCAGGCCGATCCGGCCAAGGGCATTGCAGCACCTGCTGACATCCGTGAAAGAGGCCACCAGCCTGCCATCCGCGCTCTACCGGTTCTCAACCTTCTGGAACCTGCTACTGGATGATTTCCAGTTTGAACTGGCCGAAACTGACCGTGCCTTGACCCTTACCCTTATCCCGCAGGGCGACCCGCCAATCCAGCCGTTCGGTCACATGTTGATCCTCAAACTTGCCCATGGGCTGATGTCTTGGCTGGCGGGCTATGAGGTACCGGTTGCAGGTGTCAGCTTTGCCTTCGGGCGGCCCGCATTTGATGAGGACTATGCCATCATCTTTCCAGCTCCTTTGCAATTTGGCGCACCTGCAACAGCCATCTCTTTCGATCCACTTTTGCTGGGGCCGGTTGAAACACGGTCGACATCTGATCTTGACCGTTTCCTTCAAAATGCCCCGCGTGACTGGATTTTCACCAGATCGCACGAACACACCCAATCTCTGCGGGTGCGTACCTTTCTCAGCCAGAATCCATGGGATAAGGCCACCCTGTCAGACGCAGCATGCGCAATGCACATGACCCCGCGCACATTGATCCGCAGGCTTGAAGACAATGGCACATCATTTCAGGCCATTAAGGACGGCTTACGCCGGGACATCGCTATTCGCGACCTGCAAGCAGGACGCAAAAGCATTGAGGCTATCGCACTTGACGTTGGCTTTTCATCTGCAGCCAATTTTCACCGAGCCTTTCAACGGTGGACCGGCAGCACCCCGCGATCTTATCGACGCCGATAAAAAAAATCCCGGCTTTTGTCACTTTCGGATAATCACTTGTCACCCCAAGAGATAGAGAAACGGTGCATATCCGTTATTTATATTGGCATAACAGCACTCAAAAGCACTGACTACTGAGTGTCGCCAACCTACAGGTGACGCCTGTTTGGCGTATTCTGACAGTGCCTTGCCAAATAAGGACTTTCTAATGTCAGACAAACTCGCCTCAATTCTGCAAGCTGCGAAAGCGCATGCGCAAGATGTCATCCTGCCCAATGTGAATGCATGGAACGCGGCCAAGACGTGGCCACGTGATGCATCCGATATGGCCGGAGCGGCGGGTCTGACGGGGCTCTATGCCCCTGAAGAGTTTGGCGGACAGGGCCTGCCGTTGTCACAGGGCATTCAGGTCTACGAACAACTGGGGCTTGGGGATGGGGCCTATGCCTTTGCCCTGTCCATGCACAACATTTGCACCTTTGCCGGCTGCGGCTATGGCACCGATGCGTTCAAGCAAGCGTGGGCACGCGATCTGACTTCAGGGCGCAAACTGGCGAACTTTGCACTGACCGAGCCACAATCCGGGTCAGACCCGATGCAGATGTACACCCGCGCGACCATCAATGACGACGGCACTTGGACAATCAGCGGATCAAAAGCCTGGGTCAGCCTTGCGACCGAAGCCGACATTTACTTTACCGTTGTGAAAACCAGCGATGCACCCGGCCACAAAGACATGGCAATGATCGCAATTCCCGCCGACGCGCCCGGCGTCAGCTTTGGCCCGGTCTATGACACCCCGTCCTACAACTTCCTGCCCATGTCCGAGATGTATCTCGACAAGGTGGTGGTCAGTGAAGACAATATCATTCTGCCCGTTGGACAGGGTTTGCAAGGCTCTCTCATGGCTATCGATATCGCGCGCGTTTCGATTGCTTCGGGGTGTTGCGGGCTGATGCAGGCGGCGCTGGATACAGCACTTGCCTATGCCAAGAACCGCAAGATGTTTGGCGGCAAGAACCTTGATCTCGACGGCATTCAGTGGATGCTCGGCGAGGTCGCAACAGACCTCGAAGCGTCGCGCCTTTTGTATCGCAAGGCCGCCGAAGCACTGGGCACACCAGAAGGCCCTCTGATGGCCGCGCATGCGAAACGCTTTGTCCCCGATGCCGCCTTGAAAGCCACAAACACCTGCACTCAAGTCTTGGGCGGCATGGGGCTGTTGGCGCCCTACGGGCTGGACCGACTGTCGCGTCTTGCACAAATGTTGCGGATCGTGGACGGCACAACCGAAATCAGCCGCGTTGTCATCGGACGTGCGCTGCAGAAACGCGCCGCTACCCTGCCCGATCTGCCCGTGCCAAAAGGTTTCAGAGAGGCGGAAAGTTGACGCAAGGCCAGACGATACAGGCGGCTTAGTCAGTCGGCTGGATCCGTGATCAGGGCGCGCTTGCCAATTTGGGCCAGCGTGATGCTGGTCTCGGATTTGAGAACGGACCAAAGTTCGTGCAGCCCCTCTTCGCCACCTGCGGCGATAGCGAATTGCAGAACACGACCAAAGAAAGTGAAATGCGCCCCTTGCGCATAGGCTTTCACCACATCTTCACCGCTCCGCAGGCCAGTGTCGTAGAACAGGGGGTAGTCCGGGCCAACAGCATCGCGAATTTTGGCGAGCTCCAGAATGGGCGGTGGTGCGCTGTCGAGTTGGCGTGATCCGTGGCTAGACACCTGAATGGCATCAACACCTGCGGCTTTGAGCGCCAGTGAATCCTCTACATCCAGCACACCCTTCACAACCAGCTTGCCGGGCCAGATATCCCGCAAGCGGGCCAGCGTGCCCCAGTCGGCCTTGGCGCGGCTTTCGGTGCGGTCAAAGTCATAGCCGTCCATTGCAAAGTTCGCCATCTGCGGCTTGCCTGCGTAGAGCGAGGTAAGAGACCAGCGCGGGTGCAGGGCAAAGTCGATGAACTGCTTGGGGCCGATCTTGAAAGGCATGGTGAAGCCATGGCGTAGTTCGCGCGGACGGCGGCCTACCTCAGCCACATCGACCGTCAGGACGATGGTTTCATATCCGGCGGCTTTGGCGCGTTCGACAAGTTTGAAGGTGCCTGTACCATCGCCGCTGAAGTAGAGTTGGAACCAAGCGTTGCCCTCGGCCTCTTCGATCAGCGGCTCCATCGCGGTGGAGGCAACCGTTGACACCCCCAGCGGTATGTTTTCACGCGCAGCCAGTCGCGCCAGCATCAGATCCGCGCCGGGGCCAGAAAGGTTGCACATGCCCATCGGGCTGATGCCGAAAGGCGCTTTGGTCGGTTTTTCCCACAAAGGCACAGAAAGCGAACGGTCACTGACATCGCGCAGGATACGTGGCCGCAATTCCAGATCATCAAAGGCCGCACGATTTCGTGCGGCCCCTGTTTCGGCACCAGCGGCACCGTCGATATAATCAAAGACCATCCAGGGCAGACGCTTGCGTGCCAGACGCCGCGCGTCTTCGCTCGAATGGATCTTTGCCATCCTAGCCGGCAACCGCTTTCATGAAACGGTCACGGATCACAACAGGATCCATGGTGATAACAGGCAGCTTGATATTGCCGCTGTCGCATTTGGTCACGATGATGGTCATTTGTTTGCTGTCGATGGCCTCTTGCAGCACCTTGCCTGTGTCCACGTCTTTGCAGACGACCACGTTCTCACAGCCACAGGCCTTGGCGACATCTTCCAGCTTGGTTTTCTTGCCAGCATAGGTCGGTTGATCACCGGTCGAGCCGTAAGAGCCGTTGTCAACGATCAGCAAGATATAGTTATCGGCCACGTTGTTAGCGATTGTCGGCAGCGTACCAAGGTTGGTCAGAACAGAACCGTCACCGTCGATGGAGATGACCGTCTTGTCCTGTGCCAGGGCCAGACCCAGACCGATAGAGGATGACAGACCCATGGTGCCAAGCATGTAGAAATTCTTGGCATTGTCGTCGATCATATGCAGCTCTTGGCTGGGCAGACCGATGTTACAAACGACAAGGTTATCGTGAAGGATTGGCGCGATTTCACGCAGGATTTCAGAACGGATCATTGGTCGCCGTAGCCTCCCCAGAAGGACGCATCCGTGAGGATCGCCACAGGTTTGTTGCACATGAAGGTGTATTTCAGGATCGCGTCCAGCTCATCTGCATCGCTTTCCTTGTGGAAGTGATAGGTCGGGATGTTCATCTGGTTCAGCAGCGCCTTGGTATGTACGGCCATTTCCACCTGACAGGCCACCGGCTCGCGCAGTTCACCGCGGTAGCTGATCAGCATCGGCAACGGCATGCGGTAGTACTGTGTCAGGGTTGCCAGCGTGTTGATGGTTACACCGATCGCCGTGTTCTGCATAATGATCGCAGGGCGTTTGCCGCCCATGAAAGCACCTGCGCACAGGCCCATGCCCTCGTCTTCCTTGTTGGACGGAATGTGAAAGATTTCCGGGCGTGCTTCGACTTCGTCGATCACACCGGCCAACTGTTTGCACGGGACAGTCGTGATGAAGGATACATCGTTGGCGACAAAGTCATCCACGATCTTCTTGCTGATACTCAAGGTCTGAGGTCTCCTGATTGCGCCACAAGACAGGGCGTTGGGGTTAGCGGTAAGTTTTAGCCGGGGTAGCGGGCGACATGCACGGCACA
This sequence comes from Yoonia sp., assembly GCA_023263855.1. Classification (GTDB taxonomy): domain Bacteria; phylum Pseudomonadota; class Alphaproteobacteria; order Rhodobacterales; family Rhodobacteraceae; genus Yoonia. The sequence goes on from JALQUF010000025.1 coordinate 22,156, forward strand.
AGGCGCGTGCTGCACGACGCGGGCTGCGGTTGATCCAAGCAAATAGTCGATCAAACCGGGCTTATGCGAGCCCAGAACAATGCAGTCAGCTTTCAGGCTGGTTGCCGTATCGACGATCGTGCGGCCGCTATGCCCTTTCACAGTCAGCGCCTTGACGCCATCCATTTTAGCGACACGGTCTGTCATTTTGGCCTTGGCGCTTGCGAATGCGTTTTCCATCACACTGGCATCAACATAGGCACCGACCGAATTGTTGGGGGTTTCGTGTACGTGCAACGCGGTGATCTGCCCGCCCTCTGACAGCAGTGTTCGTGCGATCTCCATCGTGGTCTCTGCAATGCCGTGATCAAGAGCCATCGGAACGATAATATGCTTATACATCTGTAACCTCCTCGGGGTTTATCTTTGGCTCAAGGCCGCAGAATGATTTTAGGGGCTGCAACAATGCCAGCCCGGATATCGGCAAAGGCCTGCCCACCTTCTGAAAGCGGTCTTTCCTCGGTCCAGTCTAGCGCACCAAGGCGCCCATCGAAAATAGCGGCTGCCGTGTCGCGGAAATCCTGTGCGGTGTAGGTGTAGGTGCCGATGAATGAGATCTCTTGCAGCGTCATGCGGCGAATGTCCAAACCGCCAGTGGATTCGCCCAAGCCGATATGCATGATTACACCGCCCGGGCGGGTGATGGTCGTGGCATCAGCGCGAGTCGCGGCATAACCGACGCCATCGATGACAAGATCGGCCGCGGTGACTGCGCCGGGTGCAACCGCGGTGAAGCCTTCGATAGCGTCAAGGGATGCGCGCCGCACGGCATTTGGCTCGATGACATGAATGTCGGTCGCACCAAAAGCCCGCAAACAAAGCGCGGCACCAACACCGATTGCCCCACCCCCGATAACAACACAACGGGCCTGAGGTATGGGCATGTCCAATGCCTCAGCCCCCAGTCGCACAGCGTGCCAGCCGCAGGCCAATGGCTCTGCCAATGCTGCTTTCGCGAGCGGAACACCGTCAGGCACTTCGACCAGATTGCGGTCGGCCATCACGACCAATTCGCCAAAAGCCCCTTCGCGTGGCGGCATCGAGATGATCATCCGGTCAGGGCAAAGGTTATCGCGGCCTGCCTTGCAGGCTTTGCACAAACCACAGGTGGTCAGCGGGTTGATTGTCACGCGCTTGCCGTCCAGCGCGCCGCCTTCGACGGTGCCTGCGGCCTCATGCCCAAGGATCACCGGCGCAGGGCGGCGTTCGTCGTGGCCCAGATAGGCGTGCATATCAGAGCCGCAAATGCCCGAGGCCTCAATGCGGATCAGGCTTTGTCCGGCAGCAGGGACAGGATCGGCCATGTAGCGGTACACCAGCTTTTCAACATCGTCGTAAACAAGCGCTTTCATTTGGCTGTAAACCCCCCGTCCACCATCAAGACCTGCCCGGTCACATAGGCGGATGCGTCAGAACAAAGAAAAAGCAGCGGGCCGTCAATGTCAGACAACTGGCCGTTGCGGCCGACGCAGGTGTTGGCCGCATTGCGCGCCGCGCGGTCAGGGTCGGCAAAAACCGGTCCGGTCAATTCGGTTGGGAAGAACCCCGGACCAATCGCATTGGCGGTGATACCGTCTTTGGACCAAGCCTCGGCCATGGCACGGGTCAATTGCGCGATACCTGCTTTCGATGCGCCATAGCTGACGCCGCCGGGAAAAGCGCGGGTCGTTTGGAGCGAAGCGAAATTCACGATGCGTCCCCAATTACGTGCTTTCATGTCGGGTACAAACGCTTGGCTGAGAAAGAACGGGGCGGCAAGGTTAAGGTTCATCGTGACGTCCCAACCGGCGTCTGTCACATCATCTGCCGTTTCGCGCGTGTTAATGCCTGCGGCATGCACCAGAATGTCCGGCACCCCGAAAGAGGCGCTGATCCTTTCTGCAATGTCTTTGATCTGATCACGCTGCGACAGGTCTGCGGCAACGACAGCTGCGTTATCCCCTGTCGCCTTTGCCCAATCATTCAGCGCCTCGGTGCGGCGGGCCACGCCCACTACATTCGCGCCGGCCGCCGCCAGCACAATGGCTGCCCGTTGCCCTAGCCCCGCACTTGCACCGGTGACGCATGCCACACGACCAGTCAGGTCAAAAAGATCGCAGGGGTCATTCATCGGGTGACAGGTCAAAGTTTTCGCCAGGAAAGTATTTCGCCAGTCGCACATCTGCGGCGCGCGCGTGACCTTCCATCCCTTCAAGGCGGGAAATACGTGCAGTCGCTTCGGCCACACGCTTAGACCCATCACGTGTGGCTTGCTGCCATGTCACGATTTTCATGTACTTGTGCACCGACAAACCGCCCGTGTAGGACGCCGCCCCTGATGTGGGCAAAACGTGGTTCGTGCCCGAGGCTTTGTCGCCGTAGGATACGGTGGTTTCTTCGCCCAGAAACAACGAGCCATAGCAGCTCAGGCGATCCAGCCACCACGGTAAGTCTTCGGCTTGGACTGTCAGGTGTTCTGGCGCGTAATCATCCGAGCATGCGGCCATTTCTTCGCGGTCGGCACAAAGGATGACTTCGGCATAGTCGCGCCACGCAGCGGCGGCATTGTCGCGGTTCACGTCGGGCAGGTCTGCTATTAGATCAGGGACCCGGTTCATCACGTCTTCGGCCAAGGCGCGGTCATCCGTGACCAGCCATACGGGTGAATTGTAGCCATGCTCGGCTTGGCTCACGAGGTCTGTCGCGACGATATGTGGATCAGCTGTTTTATCGGCAAGGATCAGACTGTCCGTTGGCCCCGCGATCATGTCGATGCCGACGCGCCCGAACAAAATACGCTTGGCTTCAGCCACGAATTGGTTGCCCGGACCGACAAGGATGTTGGCTTTCGGCAAGTCAAAAAGGCCAAATGTCATTGCCGCGACACCCTGCACACCGCCCATCGCCATGATCTTGTCTGCGCCACAGATATGGGCGGCATAAATGATAGCGGGTGCCACACCCACATCCGGGCGCGGCGGCGAGGCCACGACGATGTGGTTGCAGCCTGCAACCTTTGCTGTCGTCACCGTCATGATCGCCGAAGCGATGTGGCTGTATCGACCACCGGGCACATAACACCCAGCCGCATCAACGGGGATCGCTTTCTGGCCAGCTATGAAGCCGGGAACAATCTCATACTCAATATCGCTGACTGTGGCCTTTTGCGCCTCGGCAAACCGTTTGACGTTATCATGGGCGAACTGAATATCTTCTTTCAGTTTCTGTGGCACCAGTGCAGCGGCCGCTGCGATCTCTTCCGCGGTCAGGATCACATTGCCATCGTATTTGTCGAACTTTGCCGCATATTCCAGCGCCTTGGCGTCTCCGCCTTTCTCAATATCGCTGAGAATACCCTGTACGATGTCTTGGACATCAGATGCGCCGGACTGCGCCGTAAGGGTCGCCTTTTTGAGATACGCAAGTGCCATGAGAATTTTGCCCTACCTTTGTAAAGAGAAAATGCATCCTGGGTCAAAGATCCGATCGCAGTGACGGCATCGGTGTCAATGTCCCGCAAGAATAGTGTTTGTAAGCGAACCTTGCTGTCACAGTGCGACTTCCCCATCCCTATTCTTGATTCTTTTGCAATGTAAGCGCTTACATCGCGGCTATGCAAGCGTTTACATTGACCCGCGAAAGATTGACTAGGCCATTGCACCTAATGCAGCTAGAACAGTGCCTGCTGACCCGAGGAGACCACGCATCACTTCCTTACCCACCCCAACCCTGCACGATGTTGCCAAGGCGGCAGAGGTCTCGACGGCCACTGTTTCGCGCTGCCTGAACTTTCCCGACAAGGTCGCCCCTGAGACGCGCCAGAAAGTCGCAGAGGCAATCGCAGCGCTTGGGTACTCGCCCAACTTCGGCGCCCGGGTCATGGCGGCGCGGCGGACGAACACCATTGGCGCCATTATCCCAACGATGGACAACGCGATCTTTGCGCGCGGTTTGGAGGCGTTCCAGAACGAGTTACGCAAACATGGCTTTACCATGCTTGTCGCAAGTACGGGCTATCAGCCAGAAACCGAAGAAGAACAGATCAGAACCCTGGTCGCGCGCGGCGCAGATGCGCTGTTACTGATCGGGCATCAACGGGACCCCGAAATCTACCGCTTTCTTGAGGCGCAAGGCACGCCAGCACTCGTGACTTGGGCCTTCGATACGTCATCGCAGCAACCCTCGATCGGCTTTGACAATCGGGCGGCCATGCAAGAACTTGCGGCAAAGGTCATTGCGATGGGACATCGTAATCTGGCCCTGATTTCGGCAGGGACATCCCTGAATGATCGCGCCGCCGCCCGACGCGACGGGGTTATATGCGCGATGACCAAGGCCGGGTTGGACCCCGCCAGCCTGCACTACGCAGAAACCACTTATGGGATTGAAGAGGGCGCGATCACCTTTGAAAAAATGATGGCGCTGCCAGACAGACCGACAGCAGTCTTTTGCGGCAATGATGTTTTGGCAGTCGGCGCACTTCGCCGCGCACGCGAGCTTGGCATATCAGTGCCAAAAGACGTGTCCGTCGTTGGATTTGACGATATCGAAATTGCGCAAGTCGCGTTTCCGGCACTGACAACCGTTCACGTTCCCCATCGTGAAATGGGCCGCAAAGCAGGACAAGCGCTGGCCAAGCTCTTGCGTGACGGAGAACCCATCAAGCCGCGCGCGCTTCCAACGCGGATTGTCATGAGAGACACGCTTGGACCCGCCTAGATTGCACGCCAATCCAACGATAAATTTAAAGGTGTACGGACAATGCACCTCTTTATGACAAAAATATGCCCTGATTGAGACAAAGTCTTTGCTCATTGCCGCCACATTTGCTAGGTTTAGGAGACCTTGTTTATTATTTTTGGTGAAAACCGTGTTGCGTTACGATTTTGAGATGTACCCCGTTGACAATGCGTCCTGCGCAGCAGGATTAGGCGCGAATTATGGCCGAACAAGCCAAGGTCAGGCGCGTTCTAATACAGTTGTCGCATTCTTCCGCGATCCCCATACGACAGATGTGGTGACTTCTGCACCGCCAATCGTGCGGCTTTTTCTTGAAGAAGCAGGTTTCGAACTGTCTGACGCGGAGCACTGGGAAGCAGAAAGTGATCGGACAGAATCTGATGGCCAATTGCGGCGCGCACTGGCCGCACAGTTGACCGCTGCACTTTCCAATCGCGCCCTGAAAAAGGCGCTCGCACGGGCAGCTGATGAGAGCGAGTTTGACGTCGCCGCGTTTATTTCGGCCGTCGTGTCAAAGGATCCAGCGCAAAACACGTTGGATGATGCAGCGCCGCAATGCAAAGTGACGCCCCGCCGCCCAAGCCAACTGCGTGCACAAGGCATCAAACGTCGGCCGCGCCCACGGTAAGCGTGAGTTGAGGTGCTTTGATCATTTCGGCACAAGGCCACCCACGTCTTTGATAAACTGAACCACACCATCAACACCTGTGTTGTGCTTGAGTGCGCAGAAAACAAAGGGGCGATCGCCCCGCATCTGCGTGCTGTCGCGGTGCATCACCTCAAGTGACGCGCCGACATGCGGGGCCAGGTCGGTTTTATTGATGACCAACAAGTCAGACCGCGTGATGGCAGGCCCCCCCTTGCGCGGGATTTCTTCGCCAGCGGCCACGTCGATCACATAAATGGTGATATCGGCCAGTTCAGGGCTGAAGGTGGCTGACAAATTGTCACCACCGCTTTCAATCAATACCAATTCAAGATCATCATGGCGTGACCGCATCTCGGCAACCGCTGCCAGATTGATCGACGCGTCCTCGCGGATTGCCGTATGCGGGCAGCCGCCGGTTTCAACACCGATAATCCGGTCCTGGGGCAGGATTTGCATGCGCATCAGCGCTTCGGCGTCTTCCTGCGTGTAGATATCGTTGGTAATCACCCCGATCGAAAACTGGGGGTGCATCGCCTTGGCGAGCGCTGCGGTCAGGGTGGTTTTACCGGCGCCCACAGGCCCCCCGATCCCAACGCGTAAAGGGCCATTCATCGCGGTCATGTGCGGAATATCCTTGGTTGCAGTGTTTCGTGATGCATCGCGGCAATATCAACCAGAAAGGCCGTGCTTTGCAGGTCATCCAAAGTTGTGCCGTCAGTGTCTTTTGCGGTCTGGTCGCAAAGCGGTGTCAAGGCAGCGAGGATCCTCTGACCGTCAGTCTGCCCCAACGCCATAAGCCGCATCGCAGCCGAAATCAGATTGCTGATGACGGCGTGCAGGTACATCGCAGCGGTAAGGGTGACATCAATTCGCAATGCCGCCGCCGCTTTGCCGACAGCAACGGGATAGACCAGATCAGGGCCATTACCGCCCCAGATCGCCTCTGTGGTTTTCCCGAACGCGGCCCCTTGCAGGGTTTGCTCTAATTGTCGTTCGGCTGACGCGGCAAAGGCCAGCGCCGCATCATTCACAGCGATCAACGCATCGTCAGACGGGCTTGCAAAGGCCGCGCGCAACAAGATGCAATCATTGCGCCCGCTGCCATGGCTGATGACATCTGCCAGCCAGTCCTTCAGATCATCGCCTGATGTGATCGCGCCCGCTTGAATAGCCGCCTCCAGCCCATGCGAATAGGCAAAAGCCCCCACAGGGTAGGCAGGCGAGAGCCATTGCGCCAGCGTCAGAATATCGCGGTCAGTGGTCATGGGCCGTTGCCACATGTTCGTGGCTATGGGTCCGGCCATGCCCATAAGCCCCGCCTTCTGGCGTAAAGGCCGCAGTGACCTGCGTGACGGTTGCGCCCAGATGTTCCAACATGTGTCCGATCACCGGGTCTGCCTGAATGAGCAGATGATCTGAATTGATCTGGCAAGGCGTGTGCCGGTTGCCGATATGCCAAGCAAGGCGCACAAGGTCTGGTCCCGTGACTTTATAGAGCGTTTCATGCGCAGCCGCGATTTCCACGAGGCTCCCATCACTCAGCTCCAATGCATCCCCGTGATCCAGCGACGTTGTGTGCGCCAGATCGACAACAAACGCCTTGCCAGTCGCAGTCTCAAGCCGTTTGCGCCGCAAGAAACGCGCGGCATAGTCCAATGGGCAAACCTCGGCAGGGCCGGTCCAGTCACCTGCTTGGCGGACAGTTTGGGCGATGGGAAGATATGACATATCGGACCTCAGAACATGAAATAGCGTTGCGCCATCGGAAGCTCTTTGGCGGGTTCGCAAGTGAGCAAGATACCGTCTGCGCGCACTTCGTAGGTTTCGGGGTGCACCTCGATTTGCGGTAATGCAGCGTTCAGCACCATGTCGGCTTTGCTGATCTTGCGGGTGTTTTTGATTGCGACCGTTTGCTTGGCCAAACCCAGCGCATCACGCAATCCGGCATCTTGCGCCGCGCCGGATACGAAACTGATCGATGAATTCGTCAATGACGTGCCATAGGCTGCGAACATGGGGCGGGTGTAAACGGGCTGTGGCGTCGGGATCGACGCGTTGGGATCGCCCATCTGGGCGACAACGATAGACCCGCCCATCAGCACCATCTCTGGTTTGACACCGAAAAAGGCTGGCGACCACAACACGAGGTCTGCGCGTTTGCCGACGGCAATGTCGCCCAGAACGTGGCTTACGCCCTGCGCAATCGCGGGGTTGATCGTGTATTTCGCAATATAGCGGCGCACGCGCATGTTGTCGTTTTCGCCTGTTTCCTCATCCAGTCGCCCGCGCTGTTTCTTCATCTTGTCGGCGGTTTGCCATGTGCGGATGATCACTTCGCCCACGCGTCCCATCGCCTGACTATCAGACGCAATGATCGAAAACGCGCCCATGTCGTGCAGAATATCCTCAGCCGCGATGGTTTCACGGCGGATACGGCTTTCGGCGAAAGCGATATCTTCGGGGATGGATTTATCAAGGTGGTGACAGACCATGAGCATATCCAGATGCTCTTCGAGCGTGTTCACCGTGAACGGGCGCGTTGGATTGGTGGACGACGGAATGACGTTCGCATCGCCGCAAATCTTGATGATGTCCGGCGCGTGCCCTCCGCCTGCGCCTTCGGTGTGGAAGGCGTGGATTGTGCGGCCTTTCATGGCCGCCACCGTGTGTTCGACAAAGCCAGATTCATTCAGCGTATCGGTGTGGATCATCACCTGTACGTCCATGTCATCAGCAACAGAAAGGCAGCAGTCGATTGCGCCGGGGGTCGTGCCCCAGTCTTCGTGCAGTTTCAGCGAACAGGCGCCAGCATTGACCATCTCGACCAAAGCGTCGGGCTGGCTTGCGTTGCCTTTGCCCGAGAGGCCGATGTTCATCGGGATGCCGTCGAAGGATTGCAACATGCGCCCGATATGCCATGGCCCGGGGGTGCAGGTCGTGGCCAGTGTGCCATGCGCCGGGCCAGTGCCGCCGCCAAA
>JALQUF010000260.1 GCA_023263855.1 Yoonia sp.
ATAAGGCTTGACCACGTAGGGTGGCACCATGACGTGGCGCTGCCGGACGTCATCGCGCGCGGCCAGAATACTGTCCACCACGGGCAAACCGTGGCGACGATAGACGTCTTTGGTCCGCTCCTTGTCCATCGCAAGAGCCGAGGCCAGAACACCAGAATGTGTATAGGGAATGCCCAACCACTCCAGCAGACCTTGTACGCAGCCGTCTTCGCCCCACCGGCCATGCAGCGCGTTGAAACAGACATCCGGGGAAAGGGCAGTCAATACGGATGCGAGATCACGGCCCGCATCGACCTCGTGAACCTCGAATCCTTCGTCCCGCAAAGCGGCGGCGCATTCACGCCCTGTCGACAGGGACACCTCGCGTTCGGCCGAGGGGCCACCCATCAGAACTGCCACTTTCGGGTTTGCCCTGCTCGACATACCCAATACCGCCTCAAATCATGGGGGTTTGCCCCCATTTCTGCCCGGGGCTGAGCCCCTTGTTATGTTGTGCAACCTGCCCGGCGCACCGCCTTCACCTGCGAGAGTTGATCCCTCGTCCGGTCGTGCCTTGCAAACCTACGGTTCGCCGACCCGTTTGATTTCCCATTCTAACTCTATTCCAGAGTGCAAGAAAACCTTTTTTCTCACCTCTTCGCCCAATCCCTCAAGGTCCGCCGCCGTCGCCCCCCCGGTGTTGACGAGGAAGTTCGAATGTTTGGGTGACATTTGCGCCCCGCCGCGCGTGGCCCCGCGCATTCC
>JALQUF010000261.1 GCA_023263855.1 Yoonia sp.
TGGGGTTGGACTCTGCAATTGCAGAACCTTCGGTGACCTCAGCTGCGGTGCTGTAACCGGACATCACGGGGATGCGGAGGTCTGCACCACTGTCGCGAACAAATACCTCAGAAGTTTCAAGGTAAGGTCCAACGAGCTTGGCCAGGTTGAACACCCGGTCAAGGAAGTCAACGGGGACAGTGTTAGCGGAAGCAACAAGAGCACGCTTCTCAGAGTTCTTGAACTCGTGGAAACGAACCTCGCCACGGGCCATCGAACGGAAAATCTCAGCGTCACCGCGACCTTCTTCGATAACCTCAAAACCGCGAGAAGCGAGAGCAACCTCAGCGGCACGTTCTTCAGCCTTTGAAGCAGTTTCGATGGAACGCTGCGCGTTCTCGATGTCAGCCTCAATGCGCTCAATCTTTGTCAGCTCAGCTTGGTCAAGGCCACGACCTTCAGCTTCCGCACCGTCAATGACGTCGCGGATCTGCATGGTCAGATTAGCCTTAAGCTCCTGCTGGCGCTTAACGAAATCGGACATTAGTAATTTCTCCTTAGTGGAATGAATATGAATCGCAACCGTGATGACACAGAATCGCTACCGCAGCGTTGACGCACATCGGCTACAACTATTGTAAATCAGGCGTTGCAACCCGTTCCAGGAAAAAGAAAACCCCCACTAGGGAAAGGGTGAAAAACCTAGTGAGGGCAAACCCGTCTAGCGCTTCTCAGAAGCCTTAATAACTCGGGTTTCTTTCG
>JALQUF010000262.1 GCA_023263855.1 Yoonia sp.
CAACTAAAATCTGATGTTCTCTTCTAAGCCATTCAATTAAGGTTTCTGTCATGTCCTCACCTCCTACCCTAACTGAATTTGCATTAACGATACCTCCCATTGAAATAACAGCAATTTCTGTAGTTCCTCCGCCAATATCTACAACCATATTTCCATAGGGTTCAAAAATATTCAATCCGCTTCCTATCGCTGCAGCCATTGGCTCTTCAATTGTATAAACTTCTGATGCACCAGTGGCATGAGCAGCAGTTTCTATAGATCTTTGTTCTACACTGGTAACACCATTAGGTACACAAATTACAATTCTTGGTCTTGAAAAAGACCTTCCTAAAGCTCTGGATAAAAGAGTTTTTACAAGCTCTTCAGCCATCTCTATTTCAGAAATAACTCCATCTCTTAAGGGTCTGACCAATTCTATTGAATCTGGAACTCTTCCAATTAACTTTTTAGCCTCATTACCAACTGTTAAAATTGACCGATCATTTTTATTTACTGCAAGCAAAGTAGGCTCGTCAACCACTACCCCAATACCTTTAACGTATATAAGAGTATTAGCTGTACCTAAGTCGATTGCGATATCATTACCGCCAAATATTGTTCTTCTTAAATTAAAGTCAACCATGTATTAATAGGTTAACTCATAGAATATTATTTTATAAATTTTTTTTTAATTACCAAAGAATATAGATAATTCTCTATTTGCACTTTCCTCTGAATCAGAACCGTGAACTACATTTT
>JALQUF010000263.1:0-245 GCA_023263855.1 Yoonia sp.
ATTTTCTAGTTGTTTTATTTTACCATCTTTACCATCTAATTTTGTTTCATATCCCGCTTTCAACTCAGTTATTTCATTCGGTACATTTCGAAATCCTTCCATATGCATATTTCGATACCAACATATCATTTCTGTTAAAAATATAGATAAGAATGCAATTATGATATGAGACTTTATAATTTGAAATAAAAGTACAGATAATAAGAAAACTATACCCACTTTACTCGACTGATTTTGTATTGCAG
>JALQUF010000263.1:255-736 GCA_023263855.1 Yoonia sp.
CAAAGTATTGAGAATTTTTGGTATTATATTCTAAAATATTCATGTATATATTTATTGAATATTTTAGGTAAATGATAGTATAATTTATTCATCATCATCGTCATCGTCATCATCATCATCATCGTCATCATCCTCCATCTCTTCATCATATTCCTCCATATCTTCATCATCTTCCTCAATATTTTCCATACTATCAATAACATCTTGGAATGTTTCATCAAGAGATTTATTTTGGAATCCTTCTTTTCCTCTATTTCCATATCGGAAAATATTGGAAACAACCATTGCAATCACTAAAATAACAATCATATTTTTACTAAAGAATGATGTTAATAATCCAGAGACAATAAATACGGCTACTGAGGTGAGATCATATGTAAATGTATAATGGAAAATATTTCCAACAGCAATAATAAATATAAAATACAATACAAATTTATTATGTAGCAAAAGTTCTGGCATTTTCGCGAAGCTTCCTTTT
>JALQUF010000264.1 GCA_023263855.1 Yoonia sp.
TCGGATGGTCATGCTTGAGCGGCGAGGTCGAGTTGATGTTGGTGTACATGCGCGGGCTGGCGTCGAATTCCTCGTGCGACAGACCACCGGCGATGCGCACCATCTCCATCACGTCCTCGACGCGCTCTTTGCCCAGCGAATAGGCGTGCGCGACCTTGTCGGTCAGAGTGAGCTGGTCATAGAGCACATCCAGATGCCGAACGCTGGCATGAATGTCGACGGGTTCGACAGGGTAGCCGCCGACGAAGTGGATACAGTTGAAATACTGCGACAGCTTGAGGAAATTGCGGCACATCTCGCGCGTGCCGGGCACTTTGCGGCCCATTTCCATGTCCCAGTAATTGGGCGGCGAGGAAACATTGCCGAAAAGGATATGCCCGTCTCCGACAACGATCTTCCGGTCCACATTGCGCGGGGTGATGGTGAACGAGCGGGGCGCTTTGCCCACCCACTCCATCACGAAATCGCGCCCCATGCGCACGTTTTCGCCGTCAACAGTACAGCCAGCGTCCTTGAGAATGCGCACCGCCTCGGGGTTCAGAAATTCGATCCCGATCTCTTCGAGAATGATCATGGCGGCATCGTGAACACGCGCCACACCTTCCTCGCTGAGAGGCTCTGTCGGGCGGTCGATGTTGATCGGCAGGCTCCAGGGGAGTTGTTCGATCACTGCCGAGCCGCGGCGCACGGCATGGCCAGACCGCCCTCCGCTCCGGCGTTTGCGTGTCGTGG
>JALQUF010000265.1 GCA_023263855.1 Yoonia sp.
AGTCTTTCTTGTAAGACCAGGAAGTTCTCCTAATCGACGAGTAATCCTAAGAACAGCTCCTCTGTAACGAGACATATTATTATTTCTCCATATATTTGTTTATTTTTTTTTGCATTATCCTAGGAAATAGAATAATTAATTTATGAAAAAAAGAACATAAAATTAATATAATTGAATTATCCCACAGATTTAATACGGTCCAAAGCAAATTTGTAAAATAAAAAAAAGAAAAGAAATTACTTTACTAAAAAAACATGAGTAATGTATAATTATGAATGTATCAGGCAAAGAAAATAGCTGGTGTAGCTCAATTGGTAGAGCAACTGATTTGTAATCAGTAGGTTGCGGGTTCAAGTCCCTTCACCAGCTTATTATTAGAAAGAGAAAGTTAAAAATGTCCTAAGTAATTACTCTCTACATTTAAAGTGAAGAATATCTTACTTCCTCGGAGAGGATAACTATTTCCATTTAAAAAAGTTTTATGGCGCAATAAAATGTCTTTAACTATTTTTAGCCCCACTCTCCTAGTTCTTAAAGATAAAGTGTCTTCTCTTGATTTGATGGCTGACTCAATAAAATTTGTAAAACCAAGTCCATTATCAATGACAGATGATCTGGCATATTGTTTATAAAGGAAAGATGACAAGGATAAAGAAACAATTACGTCTAATTCTAAAACAATCCAACCTCCATCAGTGGTAAATTTACTCGCATTACCGAGTAG
>JALQUF010000266.1 GCA_023263855.1 Yoonia sp.
AGTTTGATACCCTAGATGAACGTGCTCCTGAACGACAAACAATAATATAGTCATTACTTTTTGTAAATTTACTCAAATTTTCTTCGATAGTACCCATTGAAATATGAGTTGCTTCTCTATGATGCCCAGCTTCCCACTCATCATCTTCCCTAACATCTATCAGAATATGACCATTGGAGATTAGGTTTTCAACATCACTTGCATCTACGGATGGAACTTTGTTAAAACCGAATACCACTTTGCCTCTGTCTCAATCTTTTTACTCTTTCTTCTGTAGGTGGGTGAGTTGAAAACAACTTACCAATACTTTTACCTGAAAAAGATTTTAATGGATCAGAAATAAAAAGCTGGCTAACAGCAGGATTTATATTCATTGGTATCTTTGAATATTTATCTATTTTTTCTAGTGCTGATGCAAGTGCTAAAGGGTTACCAGACACTTCTGCACCAGTTGCGTCTGCTCCAAATTCTCTAGTCCTTGAAATTGCCATCCTAATAATTATTGAAGCTATTGGGGCAGCTATGAACGCAATCAGTGCAAAAGCTGGGTGAATATTTCTGTCTCTTCTATCACCTACTCCCAAAAATGCCATTCTTGACATAAAAGAAATTGCTGCAGCCAACATTGCAGCAATACTTGAAACTAATATATCTCTATTTTTAATATGGGAAAGTTCATGAGCCAAAACTCCTTCAAGTTCATCTCGATTTAATAATTGC
>JALQUF010000267.1:0-296 GCA_023263855.1 Yoonia sp.
TGATCAACGTTGGTGACGAAATTGAAATCGTTGGTATCCGCGACACATCAAAAACAACATGTACAGGTGTTGAAATGTTCCGCAAACTGCTTGACCGCGGTGAAGCAGGCGACAACATCGGCGCATTGTTGCGTGGTGTTGACCGTGAAGGTGTTGAGCGTGGCCAGGTTCTATGTAAGCCAGGTTCAGTGACACCACACACAGAGTTCGAAGCAGAAGCCTATATCCTAACCAAGGAAGAAGGCGGACGTCACACACCATTCTTTGCAAACTACCGTCCACAGTTCTACTTCCGT
>JALQUF010000267.1:306-717 GCA_023263855.1 Yoonia sp.
TGCCAGCAGGCACAGAGATGGTCATGCCCGGCGACAACCTAAAGTTCGAAGTTGAACTGATTGCGCCAATCGCGATGGAAGAAAAACTACGCTTCGCGATCCGCGAAGGCGGCCGCACAGTCGGCTCAGGCGTCGTTTCTAAAATCATCAAGTAATAATCCTACTTGAAACGGTTGGGGGAAAGAGCGCTTCGGCGCTCTTTTTTCATTGGTATTCCAGTATTGAAATACGGTCGAGCGAACTGTAGTTCTAGAATACATTATTCGTGAAGTCAGTGTCTTTTTAAATGATTGAAAAAATCGTTCGCGCGTTTTTTGTGATTTTTATCCTGGTCGCTTTGGCAATGATTGTTGCCACGATACTTGGCTTTTCGGCACAGGTTGAAGAATTTTTGGAAAACGTCGTTCCAAC
>JALQUF010000268.1 GCA_023263855.1 Yoonia sp.
GAGCTCAGTACGTCTGCTACCACCTGTTCGGTTAACGCGGACGAGTCCACAATCATGGCATTTTGCCCGCCGGTTTCGGCGATCAAAGGAATGGGTTGACCATCAGCCCCCAACCGATTGGCCAGCGTTGCCTGGATGTGGCGCGCTACCGCTGTTGACCCAGTGAAGACAACCCCCGCTACTGCTGGGTGTTTGACGAGCGCAGCGCCGATCGTCTCGCCATCGCCATTGAGTAATTGCAAAGCGCTGGTCGGGATGCCTGCTTGATAGAGTATTTCCACTGCACGAGAAGCGATGAGCGGTGTTTGCTCAGCAGGCTTGGCAATCACGGTGTTGCCCGCTGCAAGCGATGCGGCAATTTGTCCGGTGAAGATGGCCAGCGGGAAATTCCAGGGGCTGATGCACACCACAGTTCCCAATGGTCGGTGAGTGGCATTGTCGAAACCGGCTTTAATTTGAGCGGCGTCATAGCGCAGGAAGTCAAAGGCTTCGCGCACCTCTGCGATCGCGTTCGAAGCGGTCTTGCCCGCTTCGCACATCAACAATGCCATCAATGCATGGCATTGTTCAGACATCAAATCTGCCGCGGCTTCGAGTATGCGAGCGCGCTCAGTTGGCGACACGCTGGCCCATACCGTTTGAGATTCAGCGGCGGCAGCAAACGCGGTGTCTACATCCGCTGGGGTTGCGAGCTCGACTTCACCGACACG
>JALQUF010000269.1:0-313 GCA_023263855.1 Yoonia sp.
AAGGAATTGGAAGAGTTGTTTTAGGTGCAGGTGCAATCCAACAATTAGCTGAAAAAGTAACTAACTCAGCTACAGCTGCAACAGGAACTGTAAACTTTGATGTTATCACTCAAGCAGTATTAAATTACACTACAGATGCTTCAGGAAACTGGACTCTAAATATTAGAGGAGATGGTTCTAATTCACTTGATTCAATTATGGATACAGGAGAGTCTTTAACAGTGGCTCACATTGTTAAACAAGGTGGAACTGCATACTACAATTCAGCTGTACAAGTTGATGGTGTTTCTGTTACTCCAGAATGGCAAGGTGG
>JALQUF010000269.1:323-704 GCA_023263855.1 Yoonia sp.
AAGAGGTGATGGTTCTAACTCATTAGATGCTTCGATGGATAATGGTGAATCAATTACAATTGCCTACATTAATAAAAACAACAACGTAACTTATTATAATACAACAGTTAAAGTAGATGGAACAGTTGTAACTCCAGTTTGGCAAGGTGGCGCAGCCCCTACAGGCGGTAATACTACATCAAACGATGTTTACACATACACTGCAATTAAAACTGCAGCATCTACATTTACAGTTTTAGCATCGCAAACACAGTTTGCATAATAGGAGGAATATAGAAAGATGCCGATTATAGGTTCATTTGCAGCCGGAGCTTCTAAAGCTTATGGTCAAAGAGCAAAAGGAAGAGCTGAAAATGCTCCCTATAATATTGATTATTTAGT
>JALQUF010000026.1 GCA_023263855.1 Yoonia sp.
CAACATCTTCGAGGTGTTGCGCCAAAAGCCCGAACTGGGCCGCCGCGCGATCCTGATGCGCAAGTTCGGGCAGGACATTATCGAGGCAACAGCAGGCAAGAAGATTCACGGCACTGCCGCCATTCCCGGCGGGATAAACCACAACCTGCCGCTTGCGACCCGCGACGAGTTCCTTAAAACCGTCGCCGAAATGCGGGAATGGGCGCAGGATGCCCTTGCCCTTGCCCGTGACTATACGCTGAGCCATGCTGAACTGGTGGACAGTTTTGGCAACTTCCCGTCGAAATACATGTCTCTGGTCCGCGAAGGTGACGGGGCGCTTGACCTTTACCACGGCAATCTGCGGATGATTGATGCGGACGGAGCGCCGATTTTCGACCAGCTTCCCTATGATCAGTACCACACCAAACTGGTCGAGGATGTGCGCGCGTGGTCTTACATGAAATTCCCTTTCATCAAGGAGATCGGTGCGGATGATGGCTGGTACCGCGTTGGCCCGCTGGCGCGGATGAACACCGTCAGCCTGATTGACACACCGCTGGCCAATGCCGCCCGCGATGATCTGATGGCCGCCGCCGAGGGTGCCAGGATGCATCCGATCCTTGCCAACCATTGGGCGCGCATGGTCGAGGTCCTGCACTGCGTCGAAAAGATCACCGAACTGCTGCATGACCCCGAGCTGCAAGGCACCGACCTGAAAGCGAGCGGTGATCGCCGCGAAGAAGGCATCGGCGTGATCGAGGCACCGCGCGGCAACCTGATCCACCATTACAAGGTCGATGAGAACGACCAGGTGACCTATTGCAACCTGATCGTATCGACCACGCATAACAACGAAGGCATGAACCGCGCGGTCAAGGATGTCGCGGTCAAACATATTTCGGGCCAACCCGAGATTACCGAAGGCATGCTGAACCATGTCGAGGTCGCAATCCGCGCCTATGACCCGTGCTTGTCCTGCGCGACACACGCGCTGGGGCAAATGCCGTTGGAGGTGGAATTGCTGGATGCGAGCGGCCACACGCTCGACAAGCGGGCGCGCGCGCTATGATCCGGCTGATCGGATACGGCAACCCCGGACGCGGGGATGACGGGTTGGGGCCGGCGCTGGCGGCGCGGCTGATAGATTTGCCAGATGCGCAGGTGTCCAGCGACTATCAACTGACGGTCGATCATGCCTTGCTGATCTCGGCGACTGATCAGGTGATTTTTGCCGATGCGCAGATGCGCTCGGATGCGCCATTTAGTTTCACTGTCGTCACTGCATCAACCAGCCACGATGTGACCAGCCACAGCCTCAGTCCGCAAGCGGTTCTGGCGTTGTGTCAAACGCTCTATGGGCGCACACCAAAGGCCTTTGTCCTTGGGGTAACTGGCTATGAATTTGGTGAGGTGAAAGAAGAGCTGAGCCAGAATGCCCAGACCAACCTGACACTGGCTGAGACCTTTCTGCGCGACTGGTTGGCAGGCAAAGACCCCGCACCACATGTCGGAGGGCTGGCGCATGCATGAAATGTCGCTTTGTGAAAACATCCGCGAGATCATCGAGGAACAGGCCAAGCTCGACGGTTTTTCCCACGTCAACCGCGTCTGGCTCGAAGTCGGTCCGCTGTCTTGCGTTGAACCCGACGCCTTGCGGTTCGGCTTTGATGTCGTCATGCGCGGCTCGGTTGCGCAAGGCGCCAGCGTCGAGATTACGTCGTCCCCCGCAAAGGCACACTGCTTGGCCTGCCAAACAACGGTGCAAATACAACAACGCTACGATCCCTGCCCCACATGCGGCGTAGGCCCGATGGAAATCATCCAAGGCGACGCGTTCAAAATCAGCAAACTGGAGGTGGTCTGATGTGCGGCACATGCGGATGCGGTGAGGGTCAGGTCCACATAGATGGCAAACATCACCACAGCGAAGCGCGCGAAATTGCGCTGGAACGGAATATTATGGCCAAGAATAACGGCTATGCAGATGCAAACCGCGCCCGCTTTCACGCGAACCACACCCTTGCCCTGAACCTCGTGTCCAGCCCCGGATCAGGCAAGACGGAACTGCTGGTCAAAACAATTGCGGCGGTTGGGACTGACACCCCCTGCCACGTCATTGAGGGTGATCAACAAACCTCAAACGATGCTGATCGTATCCGCGCGACAGGCGCGCCAGCAGTACAAATCAACACCGGGAAAGGCTGCCATCTGGATGCGCATATGGTCGGGCACGCGGTGGATGACCTTGCCCCAGAGCCTGGCGGCATTCTGTTTATTGAAAACGTAGGCAACCTTGTCTGCCCCGCTGGGTTCGATCTGGGCGAGGCACATAAGGTCGTGGTCCTGTCCGTCACCGAAGGCGAGGACAAACCGCTGAAATACCCTGATATGTTCGCCGCCGCTGATCTGGCGCTGATCAACAAAGCCGATCTGCTGCCCTATCTGGACATTGATGTCGACCTGATGATCGCCAACGCACGGCGGATCAATCCCAACATCAACGTGATCCAGATTTCTGCCAAAACGGGTGCGGGCATGCCCGCGTGGCTCGCGTGGATCAAGGCCGCACAGGCAGCACTCCTGCCTGCCTCGGCAGCAGAATAGGACCCATTGCCATGTGCCTTGCCATCCCTGCCAAAGTGATCAGTATCGAACCCGACGACAGGGCCGTTGTCACGGTCGAGAACGTGCGCAAACGCATCTCAACGGCGCTGCTCGATCAGGTTACGATCGGGGATTACCTTTTGATCCATGTCGGCTACGCCTTGCATAAATTGAGCGAGGAAGAGGCCGCGCATACCCTGTCCTTGATGGCCGAGGCCGGAATCTTGCAGGACGAATTGGACGAGATCAGCGGAGAGCCGTTATGCGCTACATAAGCGAATTTCGTGACCGGGCGCTGGCTGAAAACCTCGCAAGCCGCATCGCACAAGAGGTACAGCCCGAGCGCGCCTATTACTTCATGGAATTCTGCGGCGGGCATACGCATGCGATTTTCCGCTATGGGGTGCAGGACTTGATGCCGCCCAATGTGCATTTCGTGCATGGCCCTGGATGCCCAGTTTGCGTCCTCCCCGTCAGGCGGTTGGATGACGCCATTGAACTGGCTGAAAAGTACAACGTCATCCTGTGCACCTACGGCGATATGATGCGTGTGCCCGGCACCGGGCGGCGGTCGCTGATCAAGGCCAAGGCAGATGGGGCCGATATCCGCATGGTCTATTCGACGCTTGATGCGTTGAACATCGCACGCGCAAATCCGGACAAAGAGGTGGTGTTCTTCGCCATCGGGTTCGAGACGACAACACCCCCCACCGCCGTTGCCATCAAAATGGCGCAGGCCGAAGGGCTGGCTAATTTCACTGTGTTCTGCAACCACGTGCTGACCCCGGCGGCCATTGGGCATATCCTCGATTCACCCGATTTCGCACCGGACGGGCCCGCGCAGGTCGACGGGTTTTTAGGGCCATCGCATGTAAGTGCCGTCATCGGCTCACACCCCTATGAAGCTGCTGCCGAAAAGTATCAAAAGCCCGTTGTCATCGCCGGGTTTGAACCGCTGGACGTGATGCAATCAGTCCTCATGCTGGTTCGGCAGGTGAACCAAGGCCGCGCCGAAGTCGAAAACCAATATACCCGCGTTGTGACCCGCCAAGGCAACCGCAAAGCGCAGGCACTGGTGGCCGAGGTGTTGGAGCTGCGCGACAGCTTTGAATGGCGGGGATTGGGGGCGGTCCAAAACAGCGCACTTCAAATCCGCAACATATTCGCTGAATACGACGCAGAGAAGCGCTTTGCCGTGTCGGAAAAGCAATCGCGCGAAGTCAAATCCTGCGAATGTCCCTCAGTTCTGCGCGGCGTCATGAAACCCACCGATTGCAAGCTTTTCGGCACGGTCTGCACACCAGATAACCCGATGGGCGCTTGCATGGTGTCCTCTGAAGGGGCCTGCGCGGCCTATTGGAGCTACGGGCGCAAGCGCGCACCGCAGGATGCCGCATGACAGATCGGATCAACATGACCCATGGCGGTGGTGGGCGCGCAATGGCTGAACTGATCCGCGACGTGTTTCACAAACATCTGGGCAATGCGATGCTTGGGCGCGGCGATGATGCAGGGCTCTTTGCGGTGCAAAAAGGGCGGATGGTGATGTCCACCGATGGGCATGTGATCTCTCCTCTGTTTTTCCCCGGTGGCGATATCGGGTCACTGTCGGTACATGGCACCGTCAACGACCTAGCGATGATGGGGGCCAAGCCGCTTTACCTGACCGCCGGGTTCATAATGGAAGAAGGCTTTCCGCTGATCGATCTGGAACGCATCGTTTGGTCCATGGCGCAGGCGGCGCGTGCCGCAGACGTGCAGGTGATCAGCGGCGATACCAAAGTTGTTGAACGCGGCAAAGGTGACGGTGTTTTCATCACAACCACAGGGGTCGGGGTAATCCCTGACGGGGTGGATATCTCGGTCGCCAACGTCGCCGCAGGGCAATCAATTATCGTATCCGGCACGATGGGGGATCATGGTGTCGCCATACTCTCGAAACGCGAGAACCTAGCGTTTGAGACAGAAATCTGCTCGGATTCTGCCGCCTTGCATGGGTTGGTGGCCGATATGGTCGCCGCTGTCCCAGAGATTGCCATGCTGCGCGATCCTACGCGCGGCGGGCTGTCTGCAACGCTGAATGAAATTGCTTCGGCAACGGGCGTTGGCATGGTGCTGGATGAAGGCCAAATACCTGTGTCCCCCGATGTTGCGGCGGCCTGTGAATTGCTGGGGCTTGATCCGTTGAACACCGCCAATGAAGGCAAACTGATTGCGATCTGCCCCCGCGATCAGGCGGATACGCTGATTGCCACCATGCGTGCGCACCCGCTGGGGCAAAAGGCAGCCGTCATTGGCGCGACCATCGCAGACCCCGCGCATCTTGTTCAAATGGAGACCACCTTTGGCGGCACCCGCATCGTTGACTGGCTTGCCGGTGAACAGCTGCCGCGTATCTGCTAGTGGCCATTCTGGGATGTCACATCTGCCTGCAGGGCCGTGTCCAAGGCGTGGGGTTTCGCCCGTTCGTTTGGCACCTGGCCAGAGAGGCACAGTTGAAGGGCCATGTTCGAAACGATGGGACAGGCGTGCAGGTTGAAGCGTGGGGCACCAAGGATGCGCTTGACAGCTTTCTTGCTAAACTTGTGGAAAACCCGCCACCATTGGCAAACATCGCTCAGGTGACATGGAAAGACCTTGCTGGCGACGCCCCGACCCAAGCGTTCTTCATCGCACATAGTGACCATGGTCCTGTGCGGGCTGAAATTGCGCCAGATGCTGCCACCTGCCCCGCCTGTCTGACGGATATCTGCGATCCCGCAAACCGCCGCTATCGCTATCCCTTTACCAACTGCACCCATTGCGGGCCCCGCCTGTCGATCATAACCGGTATTCCTTATGACCGCGCGCAAACTGCGATGCGCAAATTCACCATGTGCGATGCGTGCCAGCGCGAATATTCCGACCCCTCTGACCGCCGCTTTCACGCACAACCGAACGCCTGCCCTGCCTGTGGCCCACAACTTTGGCTTGAAGACGAACATGGCCCCATTGCCTGCGCCGATCCGGTCAGCGAGGCCGCGCACAAGCTGAGGCAAGGTCAGATCATTGCAATCAAGGGTATCGGCGGGTTTCATCTGGCCTGTGATGCGACTGACGCAGCTGTGGTGCAGCGGTTGCGTGACACGAAAAACCGGATCGCCAAACCCTTTGCGATCATGGCCAAGGATTTGGCGCAAATCCGGGAGTTTTGTCAGTTATCAGACGCGGAGGCTGATTTGCTGACTGCGCCTGCAGCCCCAATTGTGCTGTGCCTGAAATCCGACCAAGGCCTGCCAGAGTGTATCGCGCCGGGCCTCGACCGGATCGGTGTGATGCTGCCCCATGCACCGTTGCACCATCTATTGCTGGCAGAGCTTGACGGCCCCCTCATCATGACCTCGGGCAACCCGGCAAACAGCCCGCAAATCACGCAGAACGGCGCCGCGCGCAGCGCTTTGACAGGCATTGCAGACGGTTGGCTGATGCATGACCGCGACATCGTGAACAGGTTGGATGACAGTCTGATACGCGCCGACGATGAAGCCCCCAGCATATTGCGGCGCGGGCGCGGCATGGCCCCTGCGCCGATCCACCTGCATCCGGATTTTGCCACAACGCCACCGACGCTCGCCATGGGGGCAGAGCTGAAAGCAACGTTTTGCCTGCTCAACAACGGACAGGCCGTCCTGTCGCAACATATTGGAGACCTCAAGACCGCAAAGACCTATGCGGACTATCGCGCCAAAATCGACCTGTTTCGCGACCTTTATGGAATGGACCCCGCGATCATCGCAGTCGATCTGCACCAAGACTACCTCTCAACCAGATGGGGCGCGCGTTTGGCCAAGGAAACAGGCGCAAAGCTGGTGCCCGTTCAACACCACCATGCGCATATGGCCAGTTGCCTTGCCGCGCATCACATTGCACCGGACGAGGCCCTTTGCGTTGGTGTCATCCTTGATGGGACAGGTCTGGGGACCGATGGGACGATCTGGGGGGGCGAGTTTCTGCTTGGCGACTACCGCGGATTTGAAAGAAAGGCCCATTTCCAACCTGTTGCATTGGCCGGCGGCGAACAAGCCGTGCGCGAACCATGGCGCAATTTGGTCGCCCAACTGACAGCGGCTTTTGGTGAAGGGTGGGAGCGGTACATTGCACAAACGCCTTTATCACAGCGCCTTGCAGCGAAACCCACCGCTTTAATTAGCCAAATGATTGCGCAAGGATTGAACGCGCCGCCGACATCGTCGGCTGGCCGCTTGTTTGACGCCGTGGCGGCGGCACTGGGGATCGCTTTCGACCAACAACACTACGACGGCCAAGCCGCTATGGAATTGGAGGCCATGATAAGGACGCACCCCAATTGTACCG
Source organism: Yoonia sp. (assembly GCA_023263855.1). Classification (GTDB taxonomy): domain Bacteria; phylum Pseudomonadota; class Alphaproteobacteria; order Rhodobacterales; family Rhodobacteraceae; genus Yoonia. The sequence continues at coordinate 6,940 of JALQUF010000026.1, forward strand.
GCTATTGTGCAGATGTGTCGGATCAGGGTGTTCTCTCATGGCGGCCGCTCTGGTTAGAGTTGCTCTTGGACATCAAAAACGGCGTCGCGCATGACAAGATCGCCGCACGCTTTCATATTGGCCTTGCAGATACTTTGGCTGAAACGGCTGTGCGCATAGCATCCGACGCGCAGACCACACGGATCGTCCTGTCCGGTGGTGTTATGCAAAACCGCTATCTGGTTTCGCGCATGGTCCAAACACTGCGCGCCCAAGGATTCCATGTCATGGCACCAAAGACCGTTCCCGCCAATGATGGTGGTCTCTCTTTGGGGCAAGCCGCTATTGCAGCATTTCAGCCTTAAGGCAGCTTGCTATCGCTACGGATCAGCCCAAACAAAAACCGGGCGCAGATTTTGCGCCCGGCTTGATGATTGTTCAGCCTGCGTATTGGAAAGCGATGGCTCTAAATCGCAGATTTGCCGCGAAACAGGGATTGCGCGGTGTAGACCAGAATAGCCGCCCCCACTGCACCCATCGCAGCAACACCCAGCAACACGACTACATCAATAGGGCCACCAATATCGCGCAGGTTTGAATTGGTCATGCGCTGCACAAAGATCACCGCAGCGACGGCCCCAATCGGCATTGAAAGCTGTGCCACCAGAAACTTGCGCATCGACATGGCACGGTCACGGATCAAGACATAGATATACAACAGCGTCACAATAACGGCTGCGGCAACCATTGCCCAAAAGAGCGTGCGTCCGAAAATCTCTTCGAACACGGCGATCATCGTTTCAAATGTAAGTTGTTCCATGATCGCTCTCCTTAAGCTTTGCCGCGCAGCATGGCGTTATATGTGGCTTTCAGCGCCACCTCTTTCATCAGCCAGCTGATCCACAACTCTTCCAGCGGCGCGATCACGCCGGGGAAGGATGGGGTGAGATTGTTGTTGTAGTCGAACTCGACCAGCATCGCGCGGCCCACGCGGGTGATAAGCGGACAAGAGGTATAGCCATTGTAGACCTCGGTCCCATCCTCTCCTGTGATGGCGGCGACCAGATGGTCCTCGACCACAGGCACCTGCCATTTCACCGAAGCAGCCGTCTTGCCTTTTGGCACACCGGCCACGTCGCCCAGCGCAAAGATATCGGGATAGCGCAGGTGGCGCAGGGTCTGTTGGTCAACTTCGACCCAGCCCTGATCGGTCCATTTGTCGGCCCAACTCAGACCCGACTGGCGGATCACGTCAGGCGCGCGTTGTGGTGGGATGACGTGCAGGTAGTCATACGCCATTTCCGTGTCGCCGTCCGGCGTTTCAAACGTGGCAAGCTTGCGGCCCGCATCAACGGCCTTCAGCACATGACTGTAATGTGGCGTGATCCCGCGATCCTCAAACAGCATGCGGACCTTTTCAGACACGATCGGCACACCAAACAGCGAGTTATTGTTGGCGGCATAGTGCATTTCGTGCTTGCCGGCACCGGCGGTGCGGGTCGCGATATCCTCGATCAAGAAGGTATGCTTGAGCGGTGCGCCTGCGCATTTCATCTCGGTTGCCGGGCGCGTGAAAATCCCGACCCCGCCTTCTTCGGTAAAGCGTGACGCGGCTTCCCATGTCTTGGCCGCATATTGGGGGCCTGCGTACAAAGCGCCGATCCCGTTCGTGCCAACCATATCCAGCGAGAACCCTTCGATGGCATCATGATCCAGCACAAGACCGGGGGCCACGACAAGGAAATCGTAGGGCAGTGATTGCCCGCTCGTTGTGTCGACAGTTTTCGTGATCGGATCGATTGCGGCAGCCGCCTCTGGGATCAGCGTGATGCCCGATGGCAACCACTCTGCTGTTTGCGACTGCGTGTAGGACGCAGGCTTCAATCCGGCCGCAACAAGCGACAGACCGGGCTGGTACAAATGCTCGGCGCTGGGGTCGAGGATCGTGATGTCCGCCCCCTCCAATCGTTCCACCAACCGGTTGATCAATGCGGTGCCCGCGGCCCCTGCCCCGATCATGACGATCCGAGCGCTGGTTTGGACCGCCTGAGCCTGTGCCGGACGCACCGCGGCGGCTGTAGCAAGGCCACCTGCCGCAAGTCCGAAAAACGCTCGGCGCGAAGCCTTTATTTTATCAAAGTTTTCCATTTTTCCCCTTCCTTAACTTGTGCCTGCGCTATCTTGCAGGCTGCGAAATATGGTGTGCAGGCCCCGAAAAAGCGGTCTGCGCACCGATCATTTTACCAAGACAGCGTTGCCATATTCGGATCGAACAGCAGGGCTTCGACGACAGGCCATGTGCCCATTTCGACGCCATCGATATAGTCTTCCTGCGTCAGCCCTGCCGCTGCAGAGCATGCAGAACACATGATGACCTGCCCGCCGTCTGCCATGAACGCGGTCAGCATGTCTTGAATCGACATATCCCTTTCGCGCATCAGGCCGTGAACATGCGAGGGCCGGTCGGCCTCGGCAAGATATACGCCACGCACGTTCAGCCAGATGGCGACAGGACTATGCCCATTTTTAAGCACTTTTTCGTGGGCAAAGCTGATCGCTTTTGCAGCTGCCCAAGTATCATCCGTCGTCAGGTTGATAAAAAGCCCGCGCGTCGCAACCGCTTCGTCCTGCGCCTGTGCATGTGCTTGCGAAACAGGCCCGACAAGCGCCACAGACATCAGGGCTGCGGCAATGAATGCTTTAAGTGTTTTCATAGTCTTTTCCTTTGAATTGAAGGGACTTGCCTGCACCGGCGCATGCGCCCCGGTGCAGATGCGGCCATGCGATTAGAAGCTCATGACCGTTGTGCCAGGGGCGACAATCGCAGCGCCCATTGCATCTGGTGCAGCGGCCGTGACGCCATCAACCAGGACCGAGGCATCCTCGCCCCGACCAGGCAGGTAGATCGCGCAGACCTGTACCTTGAGGCCTTGGTTCGCCATCATCATTTGCATCAGGCCTTGCGGGCTCGCGTCGCGCGGTGGTTGGCCAGCAGTTGCGCTTTCAGGCGCATCTTGCAGGGCCAGATCACCTGCAGGACCACACAGCAGCACTTCGGCTTCGGCGCCAGCGGCCATGGCATTCATCGTCAATACCATTGCCATCAACTGGGTCTGCGGCTCGGGTGCTGTCAGGATTGTCACAAGCTTGTTGACGTCTTGCGCCTGCGCTGTGGTCGCAAGACCAAGGGCAAGAGCAGAGGCTGAGATAATTTTCGAAAAACGCATATTGGAACTCCTATGATGCGGTGAGTGAGGTCATTCGGGTACGCAGATTTTACCAGCGCGCATGGCGCGGGCGGTGCGAAATATCAAAAGGGCAACAACCGCGATCAGCAGCGCCAGCAGGCCCGCCCCGATCAAGCGGTGTGCACCGGATTCAGCGGCATGGGCATAGCCGAAACTGGCGATGGAAAGTGCCGCAATCGGGAACGACAGCGCCCACCACGACAGTGCAAACGGCAATTTGCGCAATTTGGTGGCCTGTGTCGCCACCAGCAGGGCAAAAACATAGGCGGCGCTCAGCAGGAAATGACCAAAGGCCCCTACCTCGCCCTCCAGACGCAGCCAAGCCGTGAAGGCGACTGCGGGCGGTGCAACAAGGATCATCAGCGTCGGCACCATTTTGCCGGGCATGGGGTCGTGAAACATCAGACGGTTCATGACGAGTGTCAGCAGCACCACCCAGAACATCAGCCCGCCGGAAAAGAACAGCCAGGACACTTCGGTATAGCCAAAAGGGCCGCCTGCCAGCGGCACGATGACGTTACCAACCGCCGGGATGAACCATGCAGGTGTCATCATTCCGGTCTGAAATGGGCGGTGTCCGATCCAGGCCGAAATGACCGCAAGGGCAAGCACACCCTGCAAAACGGTCGCAAAGAGCCAAAGCGGTTCGGCGATACCGGGCGCCACCTCCACAAGGGCTGTGGCCAAAAGCAACAGCGAAATTGAAATCGCCGGGAAGAACGCGATCTTGACCGGGTGATGCCAGTCCTCGGCGACTTTCCCCGGAAAGCGCAGCGCCTTGGCAAGATAGGCCCCGGCCACCCCGGCCAGCATTGCTAAAGACAACACCAACACCGCCATTGAAGCCGTATGCGTTGCGCCAAAGCTTATCTCGGCGGCGCGCACGCTGAGTGTCAGCCCCATCATACCCATGCCAACGGCAAAGAATGTGATCGGGAAATGCGCAAGCCGCGATTGGCTTTGTTGATCGGTGATTTGATCTGACACTTTTTTGGTCTTTCAGGTTTACAAAATTAGTTGGAGGTGCGGCTACAGGAAGGGGAGGGCCATTGCCGCACCTCCGCCAAGATCAGGATCGAGGATCCTGAATCCGGGTGTCTGAGCCTTCGGCAATTGTTTGTTCGTCTTCTTTCATCTCAAGCCACATCGCATTCATGACAGCGAAAATAGCGGCGAGCGGGAGGCCCAGAAGCCAAGCGAAATACCACATAGTTAGTTTCCTTCGTTTTGTGTTGTTCCGGCCGGTCGTTGGCCGCGATGTTTTCCATGGCCGCCACCTTGGCCGCCGCGCTCTGCACATCGCTGAAAGGCGGGCAGATGGTTGTTGGTCGATGCCCCGCTCAGCGCTTGGAAGACAGCCGTGATATCCGGGTAGCCAGCAACGGTGGGCAGCAGATCTTCGTCATAAAGACGGGCATTTTCGATTTCCGCAGCAACCCCGATGTCACAGGCTTCTTTCAAGCTGTCGGGAATGGCATCAAACGGCTTGTCACCGGACAGATAGGCATTGGCGGGGACATCGATTTGATATTTGTCCATCAGTTTAACAAGCGCCGCCTGATGCCTGCGTTCGGCATTGATAATGTTGCAGAACGGACGTGTGTCCGCGCCGAACTTGTCCAGCGTCGCGGCATAGACAGCTTCGGCATGGTACTCATCATCCAGCGCCGTCAGGATCGCGTCGACGACCGCAGGTGTCAGCTTGGGTGTGCTTGGTGATGGTGTTGTATTGCTCATTGTTCAGTCTCCTTTACGAAGCTGCGGTTTGCGCGGGCTTCAATCGGCCCGCGCAAGCAAGCCTCAGTACACAGAGTGGGAGTTTTCCGAGACGTCTTCCTCGGTGACTTTGCCCCACAGCACTTTGTAGACCCAGGCGGTGTACATCAGGATCAGCGGCATGAAGATCGCCGTGACCACCAGCATGATGAACAACGTCAGGTGCGACGAAGAACTGTTCCAGACTGTCAGCGAAGATTGCGGATCACTGGAGCTGGGCATGATGAACGGGAACATGGTCAGCCCGACCGACGAAATCACACCCAGGATTGCCATTTTTGAAAACAGCAGGGTCGAGACTTCACGCCCGGCGCGCAGACCAGCAAAGGTCAGCAAGCCCCCCATGATGCCCATCACAGGTGCGACAACAATCCAGGGACGCTCGACATAGGCTGAAAGCCAGCTTCCTGTCCGCGCGACTTCGAAATGCAGCGGGTTGGACGGGCCATTGGTGACGTAATCACCAACGATCTGGTATCCATCAATGCCCACAGCCAACCACAAGCCAGCCAGAACGTAGGCCCCGACAGCAACCAAAGCCGCAATCGAACCGATCGCACGGGCACGTGTCTGCACCACACCTTCGGCTTTCAGTGTCAGCCAAGCGCCACCGTGCATCACCAGCATCGCAAAGGATACCACACCGGCAAGGATCGAGAACGGATCAAGCAGGCCGATGAACTTCATGTACCACGCACCTTCGTAGATTGTGTGCAGGTCATCAGTGAAGTGGAACGGCACGCCTTGGATCACGTTGCCAACAGCAACACCAAAGAGCAGCGCAGGGATCGCACCAGAGGCAAACAGCGCCCAGTCCCAGGTCGAACGCCAGCGCGGGTCGTCCCGCTTGGAACGGTATTTGAAGGCAACGGGACGCACGATAAAGGCCGCGAGGATAACAAACATTGCAAGGTAGAACCCCGAGAAGCTGACCGCGTAGAGCGGTGGCCAGGCGGCGAAGATCGCGCCACCCCCGAGGATGAACCAAACCTGGTTGCCTTCCCAGACCGGACCGACCGTATTGATTGCCACACGGCGCTCGATATCGGACTTTCCAACAAAGGGCAGCAAAGTGCCAACCCCCATGTCGAAGCCGTCTGTCAGGGCAAATCCGATCAGCAGGACCCCGAGCAGGCCCCACCAGATCACCCGGAGTACTTCGTAGCTTATAAGTTCATGCAGGATCATATCTCTTACTCCGCTGGCATGGCGATTGCGTCGGCATTGCGCCGGCCGGCCAGGCGATCGTTGTGGCGTGTGTTCCACGCGTTGGTTTCTTCCACATCCTGGAACGGACCTTTGCGGATGTATTTGATCATCAGACCCATCTCGACGATGAACAGGACGGTGTAGAAGATGACAAAACCTGCCAGCGTCATTGCAACCTCTGTCATCGACAGCGCCGATACGGACATCGCAGTTGGCAGAACCCCGTCCACAGTCCACGGTTGACGGCCAAACTCGGCCACGAACCAGCCCATTTCAGCTGCGATCCAAGGTGCAGGGATCATCCAGACCGCCAGATGCAAGGCAGGCCGTGGGAAGTTCATGCCCTTGAACGAGGCGCGGTAGAAGAAGTACGCCATGGTCCCGATAAAACCAAAGCCAAGGGCAACCATGATCCGAAACGCCCAGAACAATGGCCAAACGGTTGGCACGGTGTCATTTGCCGCCATCACGATCTGCTCTTCTGTCGCATCGCGTGGGTCATCCACATACCGCTTCAGCAAGAAGGCAAAGCCCAGATCGGCGGAGTGCTCTTCGAATTGCGCGGTGATGGCAGGATCAGTTGCTTCACGTTGTTCACGAATGTCCAACAGCGCATCATATGCGATCACACCAGAGCGGATACGCTCTTCAGCCTGTGCAACCAGATCATTGATCCCCGGAATTTCAGTGGTCAAAGACCGTGTCCCGATCAGGCCCATCGCCCATGGAATTTCGATTGCATAATGTGTCTCGCGTGTTTCCTGGTCAGGAAAGCCGACAAGGTTAAAGGGTGCGGGTGCCTCATGGGTTTCCCACATCGCCTCAATCGCAGCGAGCTTCATTTTCTGGCTGTGTGTCGCAGAATAACCGGATTCGTCACCCAGAAGAACGACCGAGAACGCCGAAGCCAAACCAAAGGCAGCAGCCACAGTGATGGAGCGACGTGCCAATTCGATATGACGGCCTTTCAGCAGGTACCAGGCGGAAACCCCGATCACAAAGACAGATGCAGTCACGTAACCAGCTGAAACAGTGTGGACGAATTTCGCCTGCGCCACTTCGTTAAAGAGAACGGCAAAAAAGTCCGTCATCTCCATACGCATGGTCATTGGGTTGAATTCGGCCCCAACCGGGTTTTGCATCCAGCCGTTGGCAATCAGGATCCACAGCGCCGAAAAGTTCGACCCGATGGCAACCAACCAAGCGACGGTCAAGTGAGCCACTTTGCTCAGCTTGTCCCAACCAAAGAAGAACAAGCCAACAAATGTCGCTTCAAGGAAGAAGGCCATCAGACCTTCGATAGCCAAAGGCGCGCCGAAAATGTCGCCCACATAGTGGCTGTAGTAGCTCCAGTTCATGCCGAACTGGAATTCCATTGTAATCCCTGTTGCGACACCCAGCACAAAGTTAATGCCGAAAAGCGTGCCCCAAAACTTAGTCATTTGCCGCCAAATGGGGCGATTTGTCATCACATATACCGTCTCCATGATCGCCACGAGGATCGACAGACCCAGCGTCAGCGGCACGAAGAGGAAGTGATACATCGCTGTCATCGCAAATTGCAGACGCGACAGCTCAACGATACCGAATTCCATATCAAGTGCTCCAGTTATCGGAGAGCGAATCCCTCCGATTTTTCATTCCAACTTAGAAATGTATGGAGCTTTCGATGGGTCCCGGCATTGATCTAAATCAATAAGATGTATTTGAAATACAACTTAAGTGAAACTGACGGTACGATCCGCAAAAGATGTCTCGATCTCGCGGTGCGCCGCGATCAATATCGCGGCCTCGGGCAGCACCTTGCGCACGCCACTCAGCACCGCTTGTGCCGTTGCCTCATCCAGACCTTCTGTGGGTTCATCCAACAGCAAGATCTTGGGCCGCCGCAGCAGGACACGCGCCAAAGTCAGGCGCCGCGCCTCGCCGCCAGACAAGCCGTCACCACGCGGGCCGATCAAGGTCGATAACCCATCGCGTGCTTCTAAAGTCTGACGCAACGCCACCGCATCAAGCAACTGCCAAAGTGACGCATCATCACTTTGCGGCGCAGAAAGCCGCAAAGCATCTGCGACCGTCCCTGCCATTAGCACGCTGCGTTGGGGCAACAGGCCGACTTGGTTGCGCAACCCGGCCTCATTCCAAGCACCAACAGGGCGGTCGCCCAGATAAATCTCTCCGCTTTCAATGGGATGCAATCCGGCTGCAGCCAAAAGCAACGTCGATTTGCCTGACCCGCTTGGGCCTGTCAGGGCCACTGTCTCACCCGGTGCGACGCTGAATGTCACATCTTCGACCACTTTCAGCGTGGACCCCGGGCGCAGCAAAGTCACTGCCGCCACATCCAACGATCCGGCAGCCGCGCTGTCAGCGGTCGCAGCCGGAGCCGTTACCGGGACCGCTATATCACGCGATACGCGTCTGGCCGCCTCGGCCATGCGCCCCAGATCACTGGCCGCCCGGCGCAATGGGGCAACCGTTTCAGCCAAAGCCAGTGCCGCAAAAAAACCAAGTGCCGCAAAGGCCGGCGCGATATCCCCCGCCTGGACCAGCGAGATGCCAATCCAAAGCGTGCCACCGGCGACCAAAACCCCCAGCATCTGAAATGCAGCACCGGCAAGCCGCTCGATCCGGTCCTGTTGCAGGCGCATCATCAACCCCCGGTCATCTGCAGCCCGCGTGACATCAGCTTGCGCCATCAACCGCCCTTGAACGGCCAGATCACGGCGGGCACGGATCAGGTCAATCAACCGCGACCGGAACGCCTGTGCCGCCGCTTCAGCCCGCCGCGAAAGCCGCGCGGTTTTGCGTGTGGTCTGCCAGAAAATCAGCCCAGCGCCGCCAACATACCCAACCAAGATCCAAGCGGCGATTGGCAGGCCCACCAGCGCCCAGATGGCAATAAAGGCGACAGCCTGCGCGCCAAGCCCGGCCATAATGGGAAGGACAAGACGCAAGGACACTCCATCCAGCGCGTCAATATCTGCCGTCAACCGGTTCAGCGCCTGCGCGCCCCGTATGCGGATCATGCGCGGATAGGATGTTTGCAATAGTCCGCCCAACAGGCGCACGCGCAAAACTTCCAAGGCGCGCAAAGTGGCTTCGTGGGTCAGTACCCTTTCGCCATATCGTGCCGCCGCACGGCCCAGTGCCAAGAACCGCACCATGGCCGACGGGCGGAAAACGTCAAAAACCGCGCCCATGCCGGCAAGCCCTGCTGCGGCAGCTGCTGTGATGAACCAGCCCGACAAGCTCAGCAATGCAAACCCCATCGCCAGCACAATGAAACTGAGCGCCGCACCGCGCCCCAAAGCTGCGGGCTGTTCGCGCAGGATCAGGCGGAAAATGCGCCAAAGTGCCTTCATGCCGCACCCCCGATCCGGATTACACGGTCCATGCGCGCAGCCAGCGCCGTATCATGCGTGGCCACGATCAGCGTGGCACCCTGAGCATTTTGCGCCAATAACCCGTCTGTTACGGTCGTAGCGGTGATGGCATCCAGATCAGCTGTTGGCTCATCGGCGATAATCACATCCGGTCCGGCATAAATGGCACGGGCCAGCGTGAGGCGTCGCGCCTCGCCCCCCGACAATCCGCCACCGGTTTCGCCAAGGCGCGTGTTCAACCCTTGCGGCAAGCCCGCAACGACATTCGCGACAGCGGCTTGTTGCAGCGCCTGAGCGGGGTCCCCCTGCCGGCCGAACGTCAGGTTGTGGCGTAGACTGGCGTTCAGAAAATGCGGAGCTTGCGGCATCCAGCCAAGCCGGGCGCGCCAGGCATCAGCGATTGAAGCATCCAAGGGTTGGCCCGCGACAGTGACCGTGCCAGAGGTGGGCTTCAACAGCCCAGCGATCATGCGCAAGGCCGATGTTTTCCCGGTGCCGCTGGGGCCGACAAGTGCAACGCTTTCGCCCGGTGCTATTGCAATATCGGGCAAAACAGTCCCGTTCGGCAGGACACAGCCGGATAAATTCACACTGGCAGGTCCGTGCAACCGCGTGGCCGCCCCGCCCTGCCCTAGCAAGACAGATGTATCAGCAGCCTCCCACGCGCTCAGATCATCCAAGACAGCCTCTGCCGCAGCCTTATCGTGCCACGCCGCCGACAGATCGCGCAAAGGCTGGTAAAATTCAGGTGCCAGCAGCAAAAGGAATATCCCGGCTTGCGGCGTCAACGGGCCTGTCCATGTCCCGAACTCAAGCTCGCCCAACAGCGAAAACCCGACAAACACAGCCACCATCGCCACACCGATGGCCGCGAACAGCTCAAGCACCGTGGACGACAGGAACGCCACACGCAGCACGGCCATTGTCCGCGTACGCAGATTCGCTGCCTTTGTGGCAAATCCCGCAAGAACGGCATCGCCCGCCCCCAAAAGACGCACATCAACCAAGGCCGACAGCCGCTCGATCAGAAGATCGTTCAGTGTCGCGATCTCGTCCATCTGCCGACGACTGGCATCTTTTGCCGCCATGCCTACAAGCGCCATGAATACTGGGATCAACGGGCCCGACATGACAAAAATCAGCGCCACGGCCCATGAATTCCATAGCGCCAGCAGCAGTATTGCGATGGGCACGACCATCACGCGCGCACGCGCCGGGCCGTACCTGGTGAGATAGGGGATAAGAAGCTCAAGTTTCTCGCCTGCGAGCGCCGAAATACTGCCTGCGCCGCCAAAAGTGGTGTCTTCCGCACGCTGCGCCTCACGTGCAACGATCATGGAGCGCGCATCTTGCACCACCTTGATGGCGGCCGTTTCGGCAAGCGCCTCGGACACAAAGCCCACAATGGCCCGCAGCCCACCAAGGGCAATAAAGCCAAGTGCGACAACAACAGGCGAGATATCGCCCCCTGTCAAAAGCCCGCCCAAAGCATAGGCAACAAGTGCTGCCTGCAAAGGCCAGATCAGATTTGCAAGAGCCGCAAGGACAGACGCACGGCGTTGATCACGGCGTCCCGGTGCCAGCCAATCGGCTGCTGTGGAGGTCGTATCGCCACCCTCGCCCGCGCGTTCCTGATATGTCAAACTGACCCCTTAACTTGATTCTTATTTGCCAGATATTGGAGCGCGACGTTCTTCGATGTGATCTAAATCAAGTACAAGAACAAATTTCTGGATTAAACGGGAAAAACTTGAAGCTGAGATGAGACTTTAATGCGACTGACAACACGTACCAACCTTGCATCGCGCATTCTTATGGCCTGTGCCGTGAATGACGGTCAGACTGTCCGCACGCAGGAAATAGCTGAAAAATGCAACGCATCGACCAATCATCTCTTGCAGGTCGTCAATGTTTTGCACGTCAAAGGCTATGTCCAAACGATCCGCGGGCGCAGTGGCGGCTTGCGGCTTGCGCGACCGATGGAACAGATTTCCATTGGCGAGGTTTTCCGAATCTTTGAATCCCGCACACCCTTTGCCGAATGCTTTGACACAAGCACAAACACATGCCCGCTCACCAAGACATGCCGTCTGCGCAGCTACCTGTCACGCGCGCTAGAAGCATTCTATCACGAGCTTGATCTGGTCACGCTGGCAGATCTGGTCAAAGGCAACTGCGGGCTTTCGACACTTCTTGAAATGCAGCCCCGCACCCCCGAAACCTGCAAGCAAGCGACAGTTTAGCCCAGGCTGACAGCCGGCGCATGATACAGATCAATACTCTGCGTAGCCCTTGCGCTACGATGGTGCCAAAGCTGCCCTGAGCCTGTGGTGAACCATGCCCAAATCGAAACCTCGTAAGACCGCGACACCACCAAACGTGGTCCCAAAGGCTGCGCTGTTGCCGCAAGCCGAACAGCACAGCCATCCGCATCGGAACCTTGATCGCGCGGTGCGTGCTGCTGTGGCGCAGGTCACGGGTGGCATGTCGCCCCATTCGGTCACAGAAACCTGGCATGACTGGGGCCTGCATCTCAGCCGCTCGCCCGGACGCCAGCTGGAGTTGATGGAACGTGCGCAAAGCAATGCGGCCAAGGTGATGGCCTATGCAACGGGCGCCTGGTCGAAAGACCGCGATCCGTCTGATGGACCGTTTTCCCCCAAAGCCTATGACCACCGCTTTGCTGATTCCGCTTGGGACTCCCCGCCTTTCAACTTCTGGAAACAGGGCTTTCTGGCAGTGCAGGACTGGTGGGACCATGCCACAGACGACATCAACGGGTTGCGCAAGCAAGATGCGGATCGGGCCAAGTTTCAGGTCCGCCAGATGCTTGATCTGATATCGCCATCAAATTTTCCGCTGACGAACCCCGAGATTATCGCGGCCACGGTACGTGAACGGGGGCAAAACCTGATCGAAGGCAGCACCCATTTCACCCAAGACCTGATGCAAACCCTGACGCAGGAACATAAACCCGCGCCCGAAGGCTTTCAGATTGGCACCGATCTGGCCTGCACCCCCGGCAAGGTCGTGTTCCGCAATGATCTGTTCGAGTTGATCCAATACAGCCCCCAGACAGAAAAGACCCACCCTGAGCCGGTGCTTATCGTCCCTGCATGGATCATGAAGTACTATATTCTGGATCTGTCGCCCGAGAACTCGATGGTGAAATACCTTCTTCAGCAAGGTTTTACCGTGTTCATGATCTCATGGTGCAATCCGACGGCTGATCAGGCGGAATTATCGCTTGATGACTACCGCACACGGGGTGTCTTGACGGCATTGGATGCCATCAACACGATTGTGCCTGATCAGAAAGTACACGCAAACGGCTACTGTCTTGGCGGGACATTGTTGGCAATCGCGGCGGCCACAATGGCGCGCGACGGGGATGACCGTTTGGCGTCAGTCACATTAATGGCCACACAGGTCGATTTCGCCGAAGCCGGTGAACTGCTGTTGTTTGTCGATGAAAGCCAAGTCGCCTTTGTTGAGGATTTGATGTGGGAACAAGGCTATCTTGACCGCCCGCAGATGACCCGCACCTTTGCGTCAATCCGGGCCGAGGATCTGATCTATTCCCGTGCGGTAAGCCGCTATTTTCTGGGTAAGGATGATCTGCCCAATGACATTATGGTCTGGAATGGCGACACGACACGGATGCCTGCCCGCATGCATTCAGAATATCTGCGCAGTTTGTTCCTTGAAAACCGCCTGAGTGCGGGGCGGTTTGCCGTCGAGGGTTGCGTAATCGCACTCAAAGACATTGACGTGCCGATGTTTGTCATCGCAACCGAGACCGATCACATTGCACCTTGGCGGTCGGTCTATAAGACCAAGCTTTTCACGGATTGCGATCTGACTTTTGTTCTGACGAACCGCGGCCATAACGGCGGGATTCTCAGTGAACCGGGCCATAAGGGGCGCCATTTCCGCATGTCACATCGTGAAAGCGGCGCCCATTACGTCGGCCCGGACCGGTGGCTGGCCAGCAATGATCCGGTGCCCGGATCGTGGTGGCCTGCCTATGCGGCTTGGATGGTGCAGCACAGCCAGCCCAAAGGACCACCGCCAGCCATTGGTGCAGCAGAATACCCCCCTCTGGCAGACGCGCCGGGCACCTATATCTATCAGACTTGACTGACCGGTCCAAAGGGGCGGCCTGTCAGCGCACAAAGTAATAGGCCACCAGACTTCCCAAGAACGTCAAAATCACCAAAGCTGAATCCAAACCAATCACGCCAAACCTTGGTTTGCGGCGCACGATCAGCCCGACCAAGTAGATCGACGTGACAACAATCCCGAAAGACAGCGCAAGGCTGACGGTCTGCGATGCGCCCTGCAAGATGGGCCCACCCCGATAGAGCACGTCAGCGGGAAAGACCAAGACAAGCATAATCAGATTGCTGCCAAAAATATTCGATATCGCCATAGTGTAGGCCCCCAGACGGGCGGCGGTGATCGTGGTCGTCAGCTCTGGCAAGGATGTTGCAGCGGCAAGCAAAGTGACCCCCACAAAACCGGTACCCAGCCCTGATTGCACGGCGATCCGTTCAGCAAAGACCACCAGCAGCAAACCAAAAACCAAGATCGCCAGGCAGGCGATGACGGCCTGCACTATCAGGCTTTGATTGGCCGTGGTGCCATCATCGCGGGCCATCCGCTGCGGCCTGTCGTCAAGATCGGGCAAATCCACCGGGATCCAATCACTTGAACCGTCATAGTGGCGCAGCAGCCAGATTGTGCAGATGTAAACGAGCGCAATGACAACACTACCCGGGCCAACCTGAAACAGCACAAATGTTTCGCCCAAAGTCGTGATAACCAAGGTAATCGCCAGCAAGAGAACCAAAAGCGTGGCCTCTAGCGCGTGATTGGCCCTGCGCGGATAATTCGTGATCGCCCCGCGCGCCCAAAAGTCAGCCACCCCCAGAATGGCCGTTTGCAACGCAATACCGCCAAACAGGTTATTCAGCACCAGTTCTTGCGCTTGGCTCACCGCTGCCGAGAGTGTTGTGGCAACCTCTGGCAGCGATGTGGCCAGCGAAAGCATCAAAAGCCCCACAAGTGATTTTGCCAGTTTAAAACGGTCCGCCAGCATGTCGGCCAGATAGGCCAGCCGCGCGCCCGAAAACCAGACGGTCCCGGCGCATAGCGCAAAGATCAAAAGGCTGCTGGTCAGTGTGGTCGCGGGGATATCCATACTGCCCTGATTGCCTGACAATATCGTCGCACGCTTTGATATTGCTCAATTCGACAAGGTTGTCCGACTGCTAACGTTTTATCAAAACTGGACCTTATGATGTTCTCAAACACGATCAGACTTTTCAATATTGATGGTTTTGAAATCAAGCTGGACCCAAGCTGGTTCTTGATTGCGGGTCTGATCACCTGGACCCTGTCGACACAGTATTTCCCCGTCACCCTGCCCGGTTTGACCGGCACGGCTTATCTGGTGCTGGCAATTGTTGCGATGCTTGGCTTTTTCGGCTCATTGCTGCTGCACGAGCTGTCCCATTCTGTTGTCGCCCGCAGTTATGGTGTGCAGATCAAAGGCATCACATTGTTCATTTTCGGCGGCGTAGCAGAGCTTGAGACCGAGGTGCCAACCGCCAAAGCCGAGTTATGGGTCGCGCTTGCCGGACCAGCTATGAGTGTTTGTCTCAGCTTTGGGTTCTGGATCAGCAGTCTGGTGATCCAGACTGTTTTTGACATCACCGCCCTGGCAGTGGTTCTGAGCTATCTGGCAACCGTCAATCTGATCATCGCAGTCTTCAACATGGTGCCTGCGTTTCCGCTCGACGGTGGCCGCGTGCTGCGCGCCTATCTATGGTCCCGCCATGGCGATGTGCTCAAGGCGACCAAGACGGCTGCGCGGTCCGGCACCATCTTTGGCTATACGCTGATCATTCTTGGTGTCATGGTTCTGTTCCAAAGTGCTGCAACTGCTGGTCTGTGGTACGTCCTGATCGGCTTTTTCGTGTTGGCTGCGGCCCGGTCCGCCTATCAAAACCAACTGATGCACAGCACATTCGACGGCAAGACCGTATCCGCAGTCATGGTCCACGATCCTATCGTGGTCGCACCGGAACTGACCCTGTCACTTTTCGTCAATCAGGTGGTACTCAAACACGGCGTCAGCTTTGCGCCGGTTGTATCTGATGGTGTTCTGATCGGGCAGATCGACAAAGACGTCCTCTCGGCAATTGATCGTGAAAACTGGGGCAACACCCGTGTTGGGGACGTCTTCGCCGGGCTTGATGTCGCGACGACGCTTGCACCTGATATGCCGGTTGAAGACCTGCTGAAAGAAATTGCCGCAACCGGAACGCGAAAGTTCATGGTTGTCGATAATCACAAGCTGCTGGGCGTGGTGACGCTGGCGAATTTGATCGGGCATCTGCGGACAGCGGAAAAATCCCGACAGGGCGCTTCAATGTAGCATGTGAAGCCCCATTTGATGCAGCACCCGATGCAAGTACGGGCCGCAGAAACACAGCGGCCCGTATGAATTCATAGATATCGCAGACGCAGGCCTAACCCAGCGATGGCACTGTGCAGTCAGCCGCATCGAGGGTCAACACAGGGTCGCCGGGCGCGCACTCTTCGCCTGACACAGGATAGCGCCCTTCTGCAGCGCAGCTCGCTAAGAACAAGATAGCAATCAGTGGGATGAATTTCATGGGAATACCTCTTGGAATGATCTTTGATAGCATAACTATAACATCGCTTTGCGTGCCAATATTGATGTTCGTCAAAATGCGGCTACCGACAAACCCTTGACCTTGGTCATTGCGGGTGGCCCACTGGCGACATAAGGCTTTGATATGGAAACTTCCGCACCGCAAACCGCACAGAAACCGACACGTCCGCAGCTGATGCTTGCGGATGGCGGTCTTGTGCTGGAAGGCGATTTTCTGATGGGCACTATCGAGAGCCTAGACTTGCAGCAAGACGCGGCCGAGAAAATCGACATCAGCCGGGTTGGACAACTTGATACCGCTGGCGCCTGGGTTGTGGTCACTTTGGAACGACGCGCACAAGCCGCCGGGCTGACACCGCAAATCATCGGCGCAACGTCATTGCAAAGCGATTTGATTGCCACCATCCGGCGCAATATGCCCGATGCGGATGTGTCGCCGCCCCCAACGCCAACAATTTCAGACCGTTTGGAACAAATAGGCCGTCGGACTGTTGCTGGATTACGAAGCACCATGGAGATGGTTGGCTTTCTGGGGCGAGTGGTCGCAACAATCATTGGCCTGCTATTGCGCCCCCAGCGGATCAGATGGACAGCGATTGTGCATCACATGCAACAGGTGGGTCTGAATGCCGTGCCGATCGTATCGCTGATGGCCTTTCTGATCGGTGTCGTGCTGGCCTTTCAAGGTGCCGCGCAACTGCGCCAGTTTGGTGCAGAAGTTTTCGTCGTCGATCTGATTGCAATCTCAATCCTGCGCGAACTTGGCATTCTGCTGACTGCCATTATCGTGGCAGGCCGGTCTGGCTCGGCCTTTACGGCGGCTATCGGGTCTATGAAAATGCGCGAAGAAATCGATGCGATGCGCACCTTGGGGCTTGATCCGATCGAGGTTCTGGTGGCCCCCCGGGTCATCGCCTTGATCCTGATGTTGCCGGTGCTGGGCGTCATCGCGAATTTCGCAGGGCTGTTTGGTGGCGCGCTGATGTCATGGATCGAATTGGGCGTGTCCCCCGGCGTGTTCCAGTCTCGGCTGATCAGCAACACGGATGTATCGCATTTCGGTGTCGGCCTGATCAAAGCACCTTTCTTTGCGCTGATTATCGGGATTGTGGGCTGCTATGAAGGGATGCAGGTCAAGGGCAACGCGGAATCATTGGGAAGCCTGACCTCAACCTCGGTCGTATTGTCGATTTTTCTGGTGATCACCGCAGATGCCTTATTTTCCATTTTCTTTGCGATACTGGGTGTGTGATGGCCGACGATCCTATCATTAGCGTCCGTGGTCTTGTGACCAGCTTTGGCAAGCATACCGTGCATGATGGCCTCGATCTGGATGTGCGCCGGGGCGAAATTATCGGGATCGTCGGGGGCTCTGGCACAGGCAAATCGGTGCTATTGCGCGCAGTCGTGGGGTTGCTGAAACCTGTCGCGGGGCAGATTACCGTTTTCGGCGAAAATGTGCGTGATACCAATGCAGAAGACTATCGCCGCCTGCGCAAAAGATGGGGTGTGATGTTTCAGGACGGGGCGCTGTTTTCATCGCTGAGCGTGCAGCAGAACGTCGAAGCGCCGATCCGCGAACAGTTGGACATGTCTGCTGAAACCCGCGCTGCCCTTGCTGCCATCAAGGTGCGCATGGTGGGTTTGCCTGATGATGCACGACCCAAAATGCCGTCCGAGCTTTCGGGCGGGATGCGCAAACGCGCAGGATTTGCCCGCGCCATCGCGCTGGACCCCGAAATTGTCTTTCTGGATGAGCCCACCGCCGGGCTGGATCCGATTGGTGCCGCAGCCTTTGATGAGCTGACCGCCCAATTGCGCCGTGCGCTGGGATTGACCGTTTTTCTGGTGACCCATGACCTTGATAGCCTGCATGCGATCTGCGACCGTATCGCTGTGTTGGCCGAAGGTCGTGTGCTGGCCACCGGCACAATGGCCGAAATGCAAGATGTCGATCACCCGTGGGTTCAGGCCTATTTCAAAGGCCCGCGCGCCCGCGCCGCCCTCGCCCAAAAGGAATCGCTCTGATGGAAACCCGTGCGCATTTTATTATCATCGGGCTGTTCACCCTGCTGGGCATCCTTGGCGGGCTTGGTTTTTTCCTGTGGTTGGCCAGCGTGCAGATTGACCGGCAATATGCACAATACGGTGTGTTGTTTGACAACGTATCAGGCTTGGATCAGTCGGCAGATGTTCTGTTCAACGGTGTACCCGTCGGCAGCGTGACCGGCATCCGCATCTGGGAAGATGACCCCAGCAAAGCCTATGTCGCGCTGGAAATCGATGCGACAACGCCGGTGGCCGTGGATACGGTCGCACGGCTGGAATCCCAAGGTGTGACCGGTGTCGCCTACATCGCCCTGTCGGGCGGATCGCCCGGTGCCGCCTTGCTGACGCCTGAGGCGAACGGCCCGCCGATCATCACCTCGCGCCAGTCTTCGTTTCAGTCGCTTGTCAGCAGCGCGCCCGAATTGATCGAGGATGCCGCCAATATCATAAACCAGCTTGAAAATCTGACTGGCCCCGAAAATCAGGAATATGTGCGCAGTATTCTGTCCAATGTCGACAACGCCACCGCTGGTTTGGAACAGGCACTGACAGATTTCTCGGATATCTCTGACACATTGCGTGCAGCGACCGGCGACGTCACGGCATTTGTCGAAGGGTTTGCAGGCGTGGGTGACGCCACAAAGACAACTTTGCAGACCGCTGACACCTCTTTCGCGACCATCACAGAGACATTTGAGAACGCCAACACAGCAATTGAGACGCTTGGACCCGCAATTGATCAGGCCAGCGCAGCCATTGCCGCAATCAATGCACTGATCGCAGAGGACTTCGCGCCCTTGGCAAGTGACCTGCGGACCACCCTAAAGAATGCCGACACTGCACTGAGCAGCGCAGATCAGGCCTTTGTGCGCGCCGATGGCTTGATGGAAACAGACCTCGGGCCAGCTTTGACAGATGCACGCACAGCGTTGAGTGATGTGGCCGAGACCCTGTCTTCGGTCACTGCCGACGTGCCTGCCATCATGGATGACCTGCGCGCAGGCGTGGCCGAGGCGCGCAGTGCAATTGCAGCCATCAGCCCCGGAATGCGCGACTATAGTGAACTGGGAAGCGAGGCGCGCGCCGCCGTCCGTTCTTTGAATGATCTGATCCGCCGCCTTGGTGAAGACCCAACCGGGTTTGTGCTGGACAACCGCGTTCCCGAATATCGGAGATAGTATAATGACCCTGACACGTCGCATGTTCACCCTAGGTGCCATTGCTTTGCCCGGTTGCACCACGATTAGCGCCCTGAACGAAGCCGCCTCGCCGCGCGATACCTATGCGCTCCAACCGGTTGATATTGCATCACAAGGCGCGCGCTCTTCACGTAGTCTGCTGGTGGTGGAACCCACAGCCCCCGCCGCGATCGCCACGGACCGCATCCTTATTCGCAACGACCCGTTGTCCGTCACCTACCTGCCCGATGCCCGCTGGGCTGACACCCTGCCGCAAATGCTGGAAACGCTTTTGGTACAGTCACTGGCATCAAGTGGCAGGATCGGCTTTGTCGGACCGCAAGGGTCAGGCCCGGTGCCTGACACGGTGCTCTTGACGCGGATTGATGCGTTTGGCGTGGACCGGCAGGCGGACGATCGCTTTCAAGTTCAGATTGCCTGTGAGCTGACTTTGCTGCGCGACCGCGATCAGCGGGTTCTGGGCACGCAACGGTTTGCCCAAAGCGGGATACTGACGAATGATCGCGCAGACACCATTGTCAGGGGCTTTCAGACGCTACTCGATGCGCTTTTGCTGCAAGCTGGTGATTGGGTGCTGGCGCGGGCTGTCTGATGGCTCACAGAAAGCTGACACCGAACAGCACGACGCTGCTGGCCAGCCCCAGATAAGGCACGATGATCGGGACGCGGAAATAGGCGATATCAAGTTCGCTGCTGCGTTTGATGCTGATCAGCGCAACATTCACAACAGCAAAGATCGCCAACACAACCTGTGACGTGCGCGCAGCCAAGGCCGCGATCGGAAAGGCCAGCGCCAAGGTCATGATGACCACAGCGACACAGACAGTGGCCAAGACGGGCGTTTGGGTGCGCGGCGATACGGCGGCCAGAAAACCTGGCAAATGCCCGCGATCGGCCATGCCGTAAATGACACGCGACGCCATGATCATCTGGATCAAGATCCCATTCACAGTGGCCACCACCGCAACCACAGCAAATCCCTGCTGGATACCCGCAGGGGCGGCCTCGAACACCAGCGCAAGCGGGGCCGTTGACGCCGCTAGCACATCCAGCGGAACCGAAATGATCACAGCAGATGTCGTCGCGATGTAGATGATCGTCGCCAGAACCAGCGTCCAAATGATCGCGCGGGGCATTGTGCGGGCGGGGTCTTTGACCTCTTCTGCGACATTCGCCATATCTTCAAAGCCCACAAAGGCAAAAAACGCCAAAAGAGAGGCCGTCCCGATCCCAACCCAATGCGCGCCATGCAATGGCGGTATCATTTGGGCGGGTGCCACACCAACGGGTTCCGCCACGCCAAAGCCCCAGTAAATCACCAACGCAAGGCCCGAGACTTCAATGATGGTGATGACGGCCGCGATTGTCACCGACTGGGTGATCCCCCAAATGGCGATCAATCCCATGATCGCCACGACACCGATCACAAGCTGGTCTTCAGCGATGCCGGTCAACGGGTGCAGATAGGACGCCGCCCCAATGGACACAGCCGCTGCTGAAATCACACCAGATGCCGCGACTGCAAGCCCCACCAGTGTGGTTAGCCAATTCACCCCAAATCCGGCTTCAACATAGGCCGCCTCGCCCGCGCTGACGGGGTAGCGCGTTGAAAGTTCGGCATAGGAAAAGGCCGTAAATCCCACAACGATTGCCGCCAGCAAGAAGGCCACAGGCGCATATGGCCCCGCCTGTGCCGCAGTCGCACCGACCAAGACATAGATACCGGCTCCAACTGTTACACCCAGCCCGTAGAAAGTGAGCATCGGCGCGTTCAACGCGCGGCGTAGCTTTTCATTTTGCGGCAAACGACGTGTCCTGATGCTTCTCTATCTGGCCTTCTTAGCGCGCAATCAGGGGGCCGCCCAGAGGTCGCGCAGCTCTTGCGGCAAGCAGGCCCGCACGTCTTCCACTTCACCCCGCGAAATACGCGCGTTGATGACGGCGAAGACAGCCTTGATATCTTCCACGCCGCGGTAGTCGATCACGTCACCCACTTCTTTGTCGACAGCCGCCACAAAATCAGCCGCGTGACGCTCGCGCACCGGGGTCTTCTTGGGCTGCCAGCCTTCAAAAAACATCCCGCGCAGCATGATCGGCAACTGCGCCGAGAACTGCGCCATCTCATCAAGGGGCAAGTGGTCGCGGATCTGGGCAAGGACCGTGCGCAGCAGGTGCAGGACTTCACGCTCATTCTCCCACCCCGTGCGACCACCCAGATGATTGACCCACTCATGGGCTTCATGGGTTGTGCGTTCAAAAACGTGAATCATACGTGTCATCTTCAGCTCCTTGTTGGGAAAACGGTATCCCCTTCAGTAGCCGAATGTCGGGCGTCCTTATTGATCAAAATCAAACCACTTTGGCGCATTCCTTGCTATCACGCTAATATCGCATGACTGTCTGGAGGAACACCAATGCAAGATCCCGAACTGGATATCCTGATCAAAGAGTTGGAAGCGGTGCAAGACATGAGCATCGCGGACTTTGATGGCGTTGTGCATGCGTTGCGGTTTCTTTTACCGGACTCGGCTGTGGTCAAAAACCTGACCGCTGAACAGGCCGGCACCACAGATTACGCCATGCTGGTTGCCGACGATGCCTATGCGAACTGGTCCGTGCACATCCGTGGCCGCGCCAATGACAAGGACGGACATTGGCGTTGTACTTTGCGCGAAAGCGACAGCCGCGACAGTGATGCCGCTATTGGCGTCGGGCGTTCACCTGTGCTGTCACAAGCGATACTGGCGGCAGTGATCCGCCTCGCGATGGCGCAGAAATAAGCGCGTGCAAGATCAAGACCCGATTCTTACCGTCACACTGAACCCGGCAGTTGACGTGGCCACGACCGTGCCACGTGTCATTCCCGGACCAAAGTTGCGCTGCGCCCCGCCCCGTTTTGACCCCGGTGGCGGAGGCGTAAACGTGGCCCGCGCAATCTATAAGCTGGGCGGGACAGCGACAGCCCTTGTTGCTGTGGGTGGTGCGATGGGGGATCGTCTGCAGGTCTTGCTCGCCGCCGAGAATATCCATGCCCTGCCAGTGCCTGTTTTTGGAGAAACCCGCCAGAGCTTTGCCGTGCTCGACGAGACAACAGGCGAGCAATACCGCTTCAGTGTTCCCGGCCCGCATCTGGGGCCACAGGACGCCACCAACCTGATAAACGCGATCACCCATGACACGCCGCAAGATGGCTATCTGGTGCTCAGCGGCAGCGTTTCACCGGGTCTGCCGGTTGATTTCCCCGGCGAGATCATTGCGGCCACCCAGCACAAGGCGCCCAAGGTGATTGTCGATACGTCATCCGCTTCACTGATGCAGCTAATTTCCCATCCCACGGTGCCGGTGCATGTGTTGCGGATTGACCAGAAGGAAGCCGCCGAGGCTGCTGCGCACCCGATGGACACCATTGCCGACAGCGTGAACTTTGCAGTCGATCTGGTTGCGCGCGGCGTGGCCAAGACCGTCGTCACCGGACGTGGTCCGGAAGGTTCGGTCCTCGTGTCACAGGACCAGCGGATGATCTGCCATCCGCCCACTGTCAAAGTCCGCAGCAAGATCGGCGCGGGCGATGCATTTGTCGGTTCCATGACACTGGCGCTGGCCCGCGGCCTGTCATTGCCGCAAGCGCTGAAGTGGGGCGTCGCCGCAGCCAGCGCGACTGTCGGCACCGAAGGCACAGCCCTTTGCGA
>JALQUF010000270.1 GCA_023263855.1 Yoonia sp.
GGCCTTGGGCGCGCACATGATGGAAGGCCGCGCCATCGGCCACCTCAACCTCCATCACCTTGTTGAAACGCGCTGCCGCCGGGCCGTTTTCCAGAACGGTAAGCTCGGCGCCGGGGTCCAGCTTGATGACATGATGCAAGATCGCATCTGACGCGGTTGACCTGTGGTGATACACCAGATTGATCGGCTTGCTGACCTTGCCTGTGACATGGATGACGACACCATCCGTTGCCAATGCCGTGTTCAACGCAGCCAGCGGGCGTGCGACGGGCGATTGGCCCCGTTCCTCCAAGACACCATACAGATCCTTGGCCCAGTGGATATCGACCGACACGGCATCCGACAGCCTCTCGATCGCGACCCTCTCAAGTGACAGATCATCACTTGCCTCGGCATCGAACACACCGTCGACAAACACGATCTTCAGCCGGTCGATCGTGTCATAAAGCGGCGTCTCGCCACTGTCGAACAGCGCCGCCTCGGGCGCATCGGCCTGAACCAGCGTGTCCGGGTTGGTGAATTTCCAATATTCATCGCGCCGGTGCGGCAGGCCCGCCGCGCGCACCCGGGCCAAGGCGGCATCGCGCGCCGCGTTCGACCAAGCCGCGCCATCGGGGCGCGTTACGCTGGACAGGCGCGCTTCGGTTGCGTCAAGTTTCGCCTGCGGCAAAGCCATCATGCCACCTCCGCCTTGATATCT
>JALQUF010000271.1 GCA_023263855.1 Yoonia sp.
GATTCGACGCCAATGGCATGATTGTAAATTATGCAGCACCATTAGACGGCGCAAAAGGCCAAAAAGGTGAAGTCGGTGTAAAAGGTGATAACGGAACAAGCGGAACAAGCGGAACAAGTATCACTTTTAGAGGAGACTTAGCAAACGAAGACGAATTAATCGCTATAAGTAGTCCTTCTGTTGGTGATGCATACATTGTCGCTGATTATCGAGACCAAACAGACGTTCTACTAGTTTGGGACGGAGAGAACTGGATAAGTGGAGGTTCTTTAACAGGGCCAACAGGTGCTCAGGGTTCAAGCGGAACTTCAGGAACTAGTGGAACTAGTGGAACTTCAGGAACTAGTGGAACTTCAGGAACTGATGGAGCAAACGGTAGAATGGGTGATAAAGGTGAAAAAGGTCAAAAAGGTGAAAAAGGTCAAAAAGGTGAAAAAGGCGTAAAAGGAGGTACTTCAACATTCTCTGACCCTATTGATACTAGTGGTCCTAATCCATTTAGAGAATCAGATGGTACTGATAGTGGTGGCGGAAATTTAGCTCCACCTTCAGGCGGAACAGAAAACGGTGGAAATGGATATGAAGCTGGAGATTTAAACTTTACGGACGATGGTGAAATATGGCAATGGGACGGAACTAAGTGGGTTTTAATTCATGACTTAAACGGCGATGATGGAACTAGTGGAACTTC
>JALQUF010000272.1 GCA_023263855.1 Yoonia sp.
GCCTGACAATTGAGGGCTTTCGCAATAATCCTCGCGAGCGTCGTTTTACCGACCCCTCGCGTTCCAGTGAACATCCATGCATGATGGACTCGACCTTGCGTGAGCGCATTGGACAAAGCACGTACAACGTGATCCTGCCCTACTAACTCACTAAATTTTTTGGGTCTCCACTTTCTGGCTAGCGCGATTGACATGACGTATGGACTTCAACCTTCTAGATAAATCAAACTAAATTGGGCGGCGAGCCTTTTCCCCGGCACTTGCAAAAAATAGCTTTGGCTGCTTCCTTCCGGACCTGACCAGGTTCACCACCATGCAATGCGGGAAGGCCCGCCATAACTTTTACTATATTACGTTGATAATACTCAGAGAGTAGCTCTCAATGTTACTTAGCAACCACTGGGATATTACCAATCTTATTTCGCCAGTAAGCGGGACCGGTGTTATGCACGGATTCACCAAACGAATCTACCGCCACCATAACTGGCATATCCTCAATCTCAAATTCGTAAATTGCCTCCATTCCCAAATCCTCAAAAGCTACGACTCGCGAACTTTTTATTGCCTTTGAGACGAGATAGGCAGCACCACCCACAGCCATTAGGGAGACGGCCTTATGTTTTTTGATCGCCTCGATCGCGATGGGACCTCTCTCACCTTTTCCAACCATACCCATCAGGCCAG
>JALQUF010000273.1 GCA_023263855.1 Yoonia sp.
GAAGTTCCACTTGTTCCTGATGAACCTGAGCTTCCTGATGTTCCACTTGTTCCTGATGAACCTGAAGTTCCTGAAGTTCCCGATGAACCACTTGAACCTGAAGTTCCGCTAGTTCCTGAATTACCTGAAGTTCCACTTGTTCCTGATGAACCTGAACTACCTGAAGTACCAGATGTTCCTGCATTACCTGAAGTTCCACTAGTTCCAGATGAACCACTCGAACCTGATGTTCCACTTGTCCCTGAATTACCTGAAGTTCCGCTTGTTCCTGATGAGCCTGAAGTTCCATTAGCACCTGAAACACCACTAGTTCCTGAAGAACCTGATGTTCCTGAAGAACCTGATGAACCTGAAGTACCAGATGTTCCTGAATTACCTGAAGTTCCACTAGTTCCTGATGAACCACTCGAACCTGAAGTACCAGATGTTCCTGAATTACCTGAAGTTCCACTAGTCCCTGATGAACCACTTGAACCTGAAGTACCAGATGTTCCTGAATTACCTGAAGTTCCACTAGTCCCTGATGAACCACTTGAACCTGAAGTTCCACTAGTTCCTGATGAACCGCTTGAACCTGAAGTCCCTGAAGAACCAGAAGCTCCACCTGTAAATCCAGTAACCGAAATATCTTCAGCTAAGTTATTAGTTAATGTTAATGTAGATGTTTCACTATTATAT
>JALQUF010000274.1 GCA_023263855.1 Yoonia sp.
GGTGTCGAAGCGCACCACCGGGTTCAGATCGATCCGGCTGACGGACATCTGCCCCTGAGGGTTCTTGCCAAGATGCGCTTCGGCGTAGTCGTGATAGCTGGCGACGGGCCAACCGGCCTTGGCGCAGAGCGCAAGGAAGGTCATCATGTGACAGCTTGACAGGGCGGCGGCCAAGGCCTGTTCCGGGTTGGTGTGGTCGGGATCGCCGCCCCAATCGGGGGCGGCGTCCACTTGAACCTCGTGGTTGGTATTATAAAGCACCGTGTGCGCGTTTGAGTATTTGCCGGTCTGAAAGGCAGGTTCGGCGCGCTGCCAGTGCAGCTCGATCGCGAGGTCGGACATGTGTGGCCCTTTTATGCGGTGGCTTGGGTGATCTGGGGCGATGCGGCGGCGGCCAGTTGCTTGCGCGGATCGAAGAAGGGACGTTCGACCACGGTGGCGGTGGTTTCGCCGGAATGGGTCACCACCTCGAGCTGGGTTCCAAGCTCGGTGCAATCGACCGAGACCATGGCCAGCGCGATGTTCTTGCCAAGCCGGGGCGAGTAGATCGCCGAGGTGACCTTGCCCACGCAGGCGCCGTCATGATTGATCGGCCAGAACGTCGTATTGGGGCCGGTCAGTTTCGGTCCGTCGATGACAAGGCCGATCTGCTTGCGGGTGACTCCGTTGTC
>JALQUF010000275.1 GCA_023263855.1 Yoonia sp.
CACGGACGCAGATTCAAGCGGGGCTGAAAATTTACGCGGATCACAAATTTCAGGCGCAACACCTGACTGCTGAACCGCATCCGCCAGTTTGTCCGCCGCATTTTTCGTCAGGATTAAACGCAGATGTTGTCGATTTGGATTTAACAGCGCATCGCGCACCGCATGCAAACCAAAAAGCCACACGGTTTCCTGAGCTGCCGCCTTTTTCGCTTGTTCTTTTTCAACAACCCACTTTGGCTTTTTCATCGCAAATTACGCCTTTTTAACTTTGTTTTGCCTTCTGCGCCAGAATGAGTTCCAATTTCAAGGGATTTTCTAGTTGACGATACTTTTTAACAAGGCTAATCACCCCTGCATTCAAGTGTTCAACACTCGGTAAGTGGGCGACAGGCCGCAAGGTGTGGCAGGGGACTGTAACTCCCTCGCGGAGACGCACGCTAGGTTCGATTCCTAGGTCGCCCACCACTTACTTCTCATAAATCCAAGTATTGTGATACGCGATCTGGGTATCACAAAGAATGCCCCACAAAATGTGGGGCCAGTCCAATGGGGAGAAACATGTTGAGGCGTAATGTCATGGGGGACATTGCTCAACGTGTATACAATTGTACACGATTTTATCAATTTGACAACCAGTGGTTACAGACCTGTAAATTTATTGAC
>JALQUF010000276.1 GCA_023263855.1 Yoonia sp.
ATATTTATAAAGTAACCCCCCGATTTGGGCCGCTATGCGTAAGCCTGGGGGGTGTTGTGTAATTTAAAAGTATTTGTCTAGTACTTCAAGTTGATCGTGATATTCAGCAATGATTTTTAATTCTTTTTCGATTGCTTCTAGTACATCAGGATGTTCGCCTACACCCGCCGCATTTTTCAAATAAACTTCTACGTTCATTGCGTGTTTGGCAATGTGTCCTTTGGCATGATCTTTCATTGCTTGAATCATATTATTTCTATTATATTCGTTTGCCATTATTTTACCTTTCACATTTACTTATACTAAAAAATGGTGCCGAAGGAGGGAATCGAACCCCCAACCTACTGATTACAAATCAGTTGCTCTACCGTTGAGCCACTTCGGCATTTTTTTCAAATTTCTTTACTCTGTCATATCTAAAGGAACGCCAACCCTTTGCATTAATATCCCAAACAGTTACAGTTCCCTGTTTTGGTTCTTTATCTGTTTTGGGTTTATGTTCTTCAGGTATGATATCAAAAGATTTTGTACACGTCATAACTCTCTCATCGCCATCTAACTTTAAAAAAGTTACCGTGTATATATCTTCTCGTAGCATTTTGTTAAGTTCTTCTTGAACTGGAATGCCTTTTAATTCTGCAATTTCTTTTTTAATGTCCATAG
>JALQUF010000277.1 GCA_023263855.1 Yoonia sp.
TTCGAAGATGGCTTGCTTCACAGTTTCGCGTTCAGTCGCGGCCTCGATGACGAGATCAGTTTTGCCTAAGTCAGAGAGGTGCAATGTCGTATGGATGCGCGCCAAGGCACTTGCCTTATCTGCGGCCGAGATTTTCTCGCGGCTCACTTGGCGCTCAAGGTTGCGGTCAATCAGCGCTACGCCCTTGTCCAACTGATCTTGGCTGACATCGTTCAGCCAGATTTCATAACCTGCCAAGGCGCAGACATGCGCGATGCCATTGCCCATCTGGCCTGCGCCTACGATGCCGATTTTGCTGATTTCCATCGCTGAACCTTTGTCTTGAAAACGCGTGGTCTTTGCACGCCGCACCATAAAAGGCGAAGCCCCAAAGACACAAGCCGTAACCGCGCAAAAGCGCTGCAGCAGTTGAGAACGCAAAGCTGCAGGATCATTCAAAAATCAACATAAAATCTCGTAAAATCTGATGGTTAGGGAATTCGTAAGAGGCTTTGGCCATTCTTTCCCTTGGGTGAGACGAATCAAGGTGGGAGCAGGCAATGAGCTTTGCCTTCAAGGGGCATGGCCCCCTCGATTATAAACTTGTGACCTATGAGGGATCACAGATGCGGTTTCGTGGGCCGCAAATTGATCTAACCAAGCCGTTTTTG
>JALQUF010000278.1 GCA_023263855.1 Yoonia sp.
ACAGCCCGGCGAATTTCGGCCATTTCGGCCTCGCGCTTCAGAACTACGCGCATTTCACCTCGCCCATCCGGCGGTATTCCGACCTGATCGTCCACCGCGCCCTGATCAAGGCGCATGGCTGGGGCGACGATGGCCTGACGCCCGAAGACATCGAGCGGCTTGAGGCGACAGCGCAGCATATCAGCGACACGGAACGCCGGTCCATGATGGCCGAACGCGACACCACCGACCGTTATCTGGCGGCCTTCCTGTCAGACCGCGTCGGGGCCGAATTCACCGGTCGGATCAGCGGCATCGCCCGCTTTGGCGTCTTTGTGAAGCTGGACGAGACCGGGGCCGACGGGCTGATCCCGATCCGGTCGCTGGGCAACGAGTATTTCCATTTCGATGCCGATGCCGGAACGCTGATGGGGTCCGACACCGGCGTGATGATCGGTCTGGGCCAGCGCGTGACCGTCAAACTGGTCGAGGCGGCTCCGGTGACTGGCGGGATCGGACTTGAACTGCTGACGCTTCAGGACGCCGAATTGCCCAGTGGATCGGGCAAGGGCCGCATGGGGCGCGGCACCCGCCCCAAGGGCAAGGGCGGCCCGAAGCGCAAGCTGGCCAAGACGAAGAAGAAAGACGCCAAGACCAAACGCAAGATCA
>JALQUF010000279.1:0-321 GCA_023263855.1 Yoonia sp.
GATTCGAACCTCTGGCCTCTGCCTTCGGAGGACAACCCTGTCCTGCGCGTTCGCACTGTTTTCCGGATTTGTTCCCGTTTTCGACCTGTTTCGCCATCCTTGATGTGCCCCAACTGGCACCATCTGACACCGCGATAAAGATGCAAATCAGGAGCTTATCCGGCTACACTACAGGCGGAGTATAAACGAACGTGATTTCACAGCGCGACGCACCCCGCGAAACGCGTATCAACGGAGACACGACCATGACCATCGAGTGCACCATCCGCTTTAAGACCTACAGCCGCGAGACAGTTGAGCGCACCCTTGGCAGCATCCTTC
>JALQUF010000279.1:331-637 GCA_023263855.1 Yoonia sp.
CCGCCGAGGCCGAAACCGCGCAGGGCCTGATAGGCGGGTTCTTCTTCAAGACAGACCGCAGCCCGACCGAGATCCTCGCCGCCTTCGAGGTGGACGGCTTCGAATTCGCCGACTTCGAGAACATCGAATTCCGCCCGCTCTAATATCTTTTCCACGGAGGACGGTAACCAGAAGAAACACAAGCTATCGCTGGCATTTGGCTTTCGGATTTTTGAAGACGACGACCACCTGATCATCCCGTCCATTCGCGCAATCGACAGCAAAGAGCGCTTCAAGATCGTCGGGATGGTCGGCGAGAAGCTGTTT
>JALQUF010000027.1 GCA_023263855.1 Yoonia sp.
CAGCTTAATCCCGGTTTCGCGCAAGACCTCTGCCTGAAAATCAGCGCCATCTGTGGCTTCGCGGACCGCGGCTGTTGCGACAGCAGTGAGGGGGGGAATACCCATCCCCTCGGCTAATGCCGCAAACCTGCGAATGGCGGAAAGCGCCCTGATTCTGCCCTCTGGGTTCAGAAAGCCGCTTTGCGACAAACCGGCCCCCAGCGCACACATGATTTTTTCATTGTAGAAATATGCAGGCGAGCGCGCAGCACCATCAAATACGACCAAACGCACAGAGTTCGAGCCGACATCGATCACGCCAACCCGGCTCAGCCGTTTAGCAGCGGCGTCTTCGAAGAGCGGTCGACCGAATGGGCCCCAGTCAATTGTGTCCTGTTCAGCAGCTTGTGTCATTGAAACCCTCGGTCGCCATCCCCGCGCAAAGGTATTGATTAATCATTGGGATGCGTCAACCATGGGGCGGGTTATCGAACAGGTTGGATTGCGCGAGATACGCAGCGGAAATCTTGAACCACGTGATTTGGTCGTGCCATTTCTAGACATCGCATCGTGTTGGTCGGCTCAATTTGGAAACCCAATCGCCACTATTGGCATAGGCAAGGTCTTTAACGCAGGTTGGATGGTTGGCTGACCGTGAAGGGCTGGGCTGATTGCAATTGCACGTGATACAACGTAGGGAACTCACAAAACTGGGGCCAAATCACATGAATTCTGATTTTCGAGTTGTCACGTGTGCCGACTCCAAATTTTTTCATTTTTTACCTGCACTTGAAAAGAACGTCCTGCGCAAGACGGGCAGATATCCGGTCATCTATGATCTTGGGCTCTCTGCCAAACAAAGGAACAGTTTGAGAAGTGAGATCATCTCTCTTGCGCCTCCAGAGGGTTACAACAATAACATCTCTGGAGGCGCAATTCGTGCTCACCATAAGCCAGACTGCCTGTTGGATTTCATCGCCCGCTTCGACCAGAGCGGCTTGTACATTGATGCAGATGTCCTGATGGTTGACTCGCTTTCTGCCAACGTGTTCGAAGGTTGTGACATTGCAGTGACGCCACGCCACCCAAAGGAACTCATGGCCCCGGATCCATTCCGAAATGGAAGGTTGAATTCAGGGGTTGTGTTCTTTGCAAGCAATGTCAGGTCGGTGGCGCTGATGCGGCAATGGCGCGCGATCTGTGAAGCTGGTGTGCACACTGATCAAATGGCACTATCAGATTTACTTGAGCCGGTTGACCTCAGCGGACCGCTTGGGATCGCCGAATTGGGTGACGCAAGCATTCTCAAATTGGATCCGCGCATTTACAACGACGTGTCGTGCAAAACTGGCAAGCTATGGCATTTTAAGAATGCCGGTCGGCGCTTTCATAAAAAGAGGCGTTGGTGGGCTGCTGTGATGTGGGAAAGGCTAACGCCGACTGGGTTGGCTGAGCGTGCGGCGCAAGCGCGAAGTGAGCTTCCTTGAGCCTCATTAGTGACCGACTTTAGCCAGAGGGCAACGCCTTAGGCTTTGATTAATCTTCCGTATGCGTCAACTGGGGCACGTCCGACGCCCCCGCTGATCCGCGCCCGGACAAAGACGGGTTTTCCATAAAGAAGCGGTGGCAGTTGAAGGCGAATGTGCCTTCTTCAATGGGCGCGCGGGTAAAGCTGCCGTCGGCAGACATGACCCAGCTTTGGGCGATATCGGCCATGTTGGCGGCCATGATCTGGCTGACGATCTGCGCTTTGACGGTTGCGTTCTTGATCTCGACCAGGGTTTCGACCCGCCGGTTGAGATTGCGGCCCATCCAGTCGGCTGAACTGATATAGACCTTGGCCTTTTTCGACGGCAAAGCGCTGCCGTTGCCAAAACAGACAATCCGGCTGTGTTCCAGAAAACGCCCGACAATCGATTTGACGCGGATATTCTCGGACAGGCCTTTGACACCGGGGCGCAGCCCGCAAATGCCGCGCACAACCAGACTGATTTTGACGCCGTCCTGACTGGCTGCATAAAGTGCGTCAATCACGTCCGCTTCAATCAAAGAGTTCATCTTTGCCCAGATCATAGCAGGCTTGCCGGCTTTGGCGTTTTCAGCCTCTTTGGAGATGCTATCGAGCAGCGTTTGTTTAAGCGTCAAAGGCGAAATCGACAGGTTTTGCAGGCCCTCGGGTTGGGCATAGCCGGACAGGTAGTTGAACACTTTAGTCGCGTCGCGGCCAAGATCGGCATCACAGGTAAACAGGCTCAGGTCTGTATAAATCCGGGCCGTAATCGGGTGGTAATTGCCGGTGCCAAAATGCGTATACGTCACCAATTTGTCGCCTTCGCGGCGCACAACGGTGCTGATCTTGGCGTGGGTTTTATACTGCATGAAGCCATAGACCACATGCGCGCCCGCGCGTTCCAACCGCCGCGACTGGCGGATATTGGCAGCCTCGTCAAAGCGGGCTTTCAATTCGACCAGTGCGGTGACGGATTTGCCGTCTTCGGCCGCTTCGCACAGCGCCTCGACAATGGGCGAGCGTTTCGAGGTGCGGTAAAGCGTTTGCTTGATGGCCACGACATTGGGGTCACGCGCGGCCTGTGTCAGAAAGCGCACCACCATATCGAACGTCTCATAGGGGTGGTGCAGCAGCATGTCCTTTTGACGGATCGCCGCGAACATATCACCATCGTGGTCCTGCACACGCTCTGGCACGCGCGGGGCGAAGGTCGGCCAAAGCAGGTCAGGGCGGCTATCAAGCACCAATTCACCCAAGTCTGCAATGCCGATCAGACCATCAACCTCGACGACGGTATCTTCGGTCACGTGCAATTCCGACATGATCAGGGATTTGAGCACACCGGGCGCACCTTGCGAAATTTTCAACCGCACGACTTCGCCGCGACGGCGCCGTTTCAGCGCTGTCTCAAACTCGCGCACCAGATCTTCGGCCTCGTCCTCAAGTTCCAGATCGCTATCGCGCAGGATCTTGAACGCGCAACTGCCTTTGATCTTATAGCCCGGAAAAAGCCGCCCAATATGCAGCAGCAGCAGTTCTTCCAATGGCAAGAAACGATGCCCAGTGTCTGCAGGCAGCGCCACAAAGCGGTCGATCTGGGCAGGCACCGGCAAGAGCGAGCGCAACTGACGTTTGTCGCTGGGCCGTTCAAGTTGCAGTGCAAGGGCAAAGCCTTCGTTCGGCAGGAAGGGGAACGGGTGCGCAGGGTCGATGGCCAGCGGCGACAGGACCGGAAACACCTGTTCGATAAACACATCTTCCAGATAGGCAATGTCGGCGTCGCTCAGCGCGCTTCGGTCAAGGATATGGATGTCCTGATCGGCCATCAGTTCTTGCAGATCGGTAAAGACCTCTTGCTGCCGGGTCATCAGGGCGCGGGCATCACGGTCGATCACCACCAGTTGCTCGGCCGGGGTTAACCCGTCAAGACCGGGTGTGATGTTGCCTTCGTTTGAAAGCTCGCGCAGACCAGCAACACGCACCGTATAGAATTCATCCAGATTGGTTGCTGAAATCGACAAAAACCGCAGACGCTCAAGCAGCGGCACGCGCGGGTTTTCAGCCTCTTCCAGCACACGCCAATTAAAGCGGATCCAGCTGAGTTCGCGATTTTCAAAACGCGCGGGGCTGGACAGGTCGATATCAAGTGTTGTGGGGGACGGATAATCCCCTTCAAGAAAGTTTGCGTCAGTCATGGGGCCTTTTATGCCGCATTTGTTGCGGTGCTGTGACAAGTATCACCCTGTCAGTCAGCGTTGTCCAGCAACTCGGCGGCCAGTGCGGTGTTGATCTTGCGCCCCTGTGCGAGCGCTGCCGCATCAAGGCGCGCGACAATATCGGCTGCTGCTGCGAATGAGCGTTCGATACGGGCCGCCAGATACTGCACCAGATTCGGTTGCGGGTTGATTTGGCGGTCGGCAAACAGCTTCATGATCAGCGCTGAAAGCAGCGCATCATCGGGGTTTTCGATTTGCGCGACTGTGGTTGCCTGCATCCGGCTGGCGAGATCAGGCAATGCGATGGGCCAGCGACTGGGGGGCAGGCAAGAGGTCAGCAAAAGCAGGCCGCCGGCATTGCGCAGATTGTTGTGCAGATGAAAAACGGCCTCTTCTGCACTGCGCGGTAGCTTTTCCATATCTTCGATGATGACAGTGGTTGCCGCTGTTTGGAACCCGCCAGCCAGATCGCATGCCCTATGCAGCACCGCATCGTTTTGGCCCTCAAAGACTCGCGCCAGATGGCTCTTGCCGCTGCCCTTGGGGCCAATGATAGCAATCTTTCGTTCGGGCCATGTTTCGGGGGCGCTGAGCATTGCAAAGGCCTTGGCATTTGCCTCGGAAACAAAAAAATCATCCGGTCCCAGCGCAACACCTGTTGGCCAGTCAAAAGCAAGTTGATCTGGCATTTAGTCGCCTCCGGTTTGCCCGCGATAGAGGAGGCTGTCTTTGTATTGGCTCAGGCCCCAGCGTGCGACAACGCCAATCACCGCAGCGATGGGCACCGCCACCAACATGCCGACAAACCCGAACAGCGTGCCAAAAACGGAAAGTGCAAACAAAAGCCAGACCGGGTGCAGACCAACTGACCCGCCGACCAACTTGGGTGTCAGAATGTTGCCTTCCAGAAATTGCCCAAGGCCAAAGATACCTGCAACAATGCCGATCCGCAGCCAGTTGGTTGCATAGCTTGCGGTTTCACCATCGACCACTTCGACGCTGCCCCAGAACTGAAACAGCGCCAGCCCGACGGCCAGGACCCCGCCAACCAATGCGCCCACGTAAGGGATAAAGGTGATAAGCCCGGCGATGAAACCGACGATCAGGCCAAAATTCAGTCCTGCAAGCATCAGGGCCACGGCATAATAAGTGCCCAGCACAAGGCAGACTGTGCCTTGCCCGCGAATGAATGAAGCCAGCGTTGCATCAATTTCGCGCGCCAATCCACGGATTGTTTCAACGTGGTCGCGGGGTAGCATGTCATCGATTTTGGCGGTCATGTTATCCCAGTCCAGCAGCATATAAACCGCAACGACAGGCACAATCACAATCAAAACAAGGATATTGATCAGGCCAAGCGCAGAGGACACGATCCCGTTTACCAGCTCACCACCCTTGGATTGGATCGTCTCGCCAATGGCCAAAAGCTGTTTGTAAACCGCACTCTGGTCATCCAAAAGCTGGGGGAAACGCTCGGTCAGGCCATTGCGCAACCGGTCGAACAGTTCGGGCGCGGTATCGATCAAGGATGCGGTTTGTTCCACAAGGGTCGGGATCACCAAAAGGATCAGCAAGACAAAAATCAAGATTGCGACAAGCGTGATAATCGCAACAGCCGCCACCCGGCTGGTTCCGGCCCGTTCCAGCCGGTCTGCTATCGGATCAAGGCAATAGGCAATCGCCCCGCCCAGCACAAAAGGCAGGATCACATCGCCCAGAAACCACAAGGCGACCAGAAAGACCGCTGTCGCGATGCCCCAGTATTTCGCTTGCTGACCGACAGGAAGTGCCATGGATGATCCTTATTTGCTTGCCTCATAGATGCGACGTGCAGCAGGACGACGCAAGTGCCGCCTTGCAGAAAACGGACGGCTTTATCTTGATGACACGGCTTGCGAGGGGCAACGCCGCAGATTACACCAACCCCAACGCTTGCATATAAGAAGGTCACATCCATGCGCCTGAGCCGCTATTTCCTGCCCGTTCTCAAAGAAACGCCCCGCGAGGCGCAGATCGTCAGCCACCGCTATATGTTGCAGGCGGGCATGATCAAACAGGCCAGTGCGGGGATCTATTCGTGGTTGCCGCTGGGCTTTAAAGTGCTGCGCAAGATCGAAAACATCGTGCATGAGGAACAAGCGCGCGCAGGGCATATTGCGATCCAGATGCCGACGATCCAATCGGCGGACCTCTGGCGCGAAAGTGGTCGTTATGATGCGTATGGCGAGGAAATGCTGCGCATCAAGGATCGTGGCGGGCGCGATATGCTGTTTACGCCGACAGCAGAGGAATTGGTCACAGACATCTTTCGCGCCCATGTGAACAGCTACAAAGATTTGCCGCTGACTTTGTACCAAATCCAGTGGAAATTCCGTGATGAGGTGCGTCCGCGCTTTGGCGTCATGCGGGGCCGCGAATTTTATATGAAGGACGGCTATAACTTTGATCTGACCAAGGAAGACGCGCTGCACGCCTATAACCGTCACCTGGTCAGCTATCTGCGCACGTATGAGCGTATGGGCCTGCAAGCTATACCAATGCGTGCCGACAGTGGCCCGATTGGCGGCGATGACACACATGAATTCCTTGTGCTGGCCGATACGGGCGAGTCAGAGGTTTTCTATGACAGCGAGATCACCGAATTGAAGTTCGGCGACCGCGAGATTGACTATGACGATCACGCGGCGTGTCAGGCGGTGCTTGAGGAGTTCACTTCGCGTTACGCCCGCACCGATGAAACCCACGATCAGGCGCTATTCGATGCTATCCCAGAGGAGCGCAAGCGCACAGCACGTGGGATCGAAGTGGGACAGATTTTCTATTTCGGCACGAAGTATTCCGAAAGTATGGGGGCTTTGGTCGACGACGGAAAGGGCAACAAAGTTCCGGTCCATATGGGCAGCCACGGCATTGGCGTGTCGCGCCTGCTGGGTGCGATCATCGAGGCCAGCCATGACGACAAAGGCATTATCTGGCCTGAAGGCGTCACCCCGTTCCACTGCGGTATCCTGAACATGCGTTCGGGCGACGCGGCAGCCGATGCAGCCTGCGAGGCGCTTTATGCGTCGCTGACAGCGCTGGGGCTCGAGCCGCTTTATGACGACCGTGATGAACGGGCAGGGGCGAAATTTGGCACGATGGACATGATCGGCCTGCCGTGGCGCATTACCGTGGGGCCACGGGGCCTCAAAAACGGTGTGGTTGAACTGACCAGCCGTCGCACTGGCGAAAGCGAGGAACTGCCCCCAGAAGAGGCCGTCGCGAAAATCGCCAAGATTTACGAAGGCATAGCATGAGCCTGACCGAGGTCGATTGGTCGCTGATCCCTGCACCCGCCGATGACGGGAAGGCGGCGCATCTTGAAGGGGCGTCACTGCCTGACGTGACTTTGCCCGCAACAACAGGTCCAGCGGTTACGCTGTCGGATTTGCGCGGGATTACCGTGCTTTACATCTACCCAATGACCGGCCGGCCCGACCGCGATTTGCCGGATGACTGGGATCAAATTCCCGGCGCACGCGGCTGCACCCCGCAGTCATGTTCCTTCCGTGATCACTTTGCTGAACTGCGCACATGGGGTGTCGAAGGGGTCTTTGGCATTTCGACCCAATCGCGCACCTATCAGTCAGAGGCAGCTACGCGTTTGCACCTGCCTTTCCCGCTACTTTCTGATGCGGACCGCGCGCTTGGCACAGCACTTGACCTGCCGGGCATGTCGGTGGACGGGCAGCACCTGCACAAGCGCCTGACCATGATCGTCAAAGAAGGTGTGATTGCCAAAACCTTCTATCCTGTCTTTCCGCCGGATCAGGATGCACAGAACGTCATTGCCTGGCTGCGCCGCCACGCGGAAGAACGCGCATAGCTCGGCTCAGCGTTAACACCTGCATGAAAACCTGCTATCTTATGACAAAACAAAACGTCACGAGGCAGCAGATGACGACATTTTCCCCAACCGGGGCTCTGGCATGATCAGGGTCCTTTGCCTGATTGGCGGGCTGACAGGTGCCGCTGGCCTGTCGCAGTTTCCCGAATTCTCGCAGCAGTACTTGCAACGACTGGCGGGGCAAGTGGATGAACTGACCCGACAAGTTGTGGAGTTCGACCAGACGGCCTTGGCCGATGGGATGGGCCGCGAAGAGATGTTGCAGGCGATGGCCGATACGCCGCTTGTGGCATCACAAGAAGCGCTGTGGCGGCGTACCTTTGCCCGACATGCGCGGCTAAGCGAGAATCTGATGATCCTGCGGGAGGCGACACCGCTTGAGCGCCTGACATTGCCGCACCGCATGGCGGACGCGGCTACCGTGCAAGCCGTCTGGCGCGATTTTACCCCTGCCATGCCGCTGAGTGTGGCTGGGGCTGCGTCAGCGGGCACCGGTTTTCTGGGTGGATGGGCTGTTCTTGCCGCCTTGATCGGGTTTGTCGCGCGGCCCTTCCGCCGCAGGACTTCTGTCAAAACGATAGCGCCCAAGCGTAAACCGCCTGTGATGAAATCCGACCCGCCTGTCAGTAGTCCGACACTGGTTGCGGATGTGCAACCCAACCGTCCCCGACTGGCAGGGGTGCAAAGATAACCACCCTTTGCCTTGACCATTTCGCCGTGGCGCACCACGTTGCGGCAAACGCCACGCAGGAGCAGTCATGGCCGAAGTCAGGACGACCCGTCCCTTTGCAAAATTCGAGTGGATGATCGCATGGCGCTATATCCGTGCCAAACGCGCCGAGGGCGGCGTCAGCGTGATGACGTGGATCAGCTTGATCGGCGTGACGCTGGCGGTCTTTGCTTTGATCGCGACGCTTGCGGTCCGCTCCGGCTTTCGGGCTGAGTTCATCGATACGATTGCCGGCGCCAACGCGCATGTCACCGTCGTCATGCCACGCGCTGTCATTCAGGATTTTGAAGGCGTGGCCGAGGATATCCGCGCCGTTGAAGGGGTGCAATCCGTGGCCCCGTTGGTGCGTGGTCAGGCGATGGCCTCGGGCTCGGGCCGGATCGGGTTGGCGGATATTTACGGCATCCGGCTGGAAGATCTGAAAGCCTCTGATGCAATTGTGCAAAGCGAACGGACGGTTGGCAATATCGACGATCTGCCAAACGGCATCGCAATCGGATCAGCTTTAGCAGCCAATCTGGGCCTTGATATCGGCGACCGGATCGAAATCACGACACGGTCAGGGGCCGCCACACCAATGGGGCAGGCGACCCGCCGAAACGCCTATGACGTCGTCTACATCTTTTCCACAGGGCGCTTTCAGATTGACGAGGTGCGGGCCTATCTGCCCTTTGACGTGGCGCAGTTGATCTTCAACCGCGACGGCGTGGCCGATGAGCTAGAGATCAGGCTGGATGACCTCAACCGCTCGGAAGAGTTGAAGCAAGACATTGCCAATGCCGCAGGCCCCGGTTTTTGGGCCTATAGCTGGCAAGACCGGGTCGGGCGTTTTTTGCGCGCGTTGACGATTGAGGACAATGTGATGTTCATCATCCTGTCAATCCTGGTGCTGGTGGCGTCGATGAACATCATCAGCGGTCTGATCATGCTGGTCAAAAACAAGGGCCGCGATGTGGGTATCTTGCGCACAATGGGGCTGACCGAAGGATCGATCTTGCGGATTTTCTTTATCTGCGGGGCAGGGATCGGCACGATCGGGACTGCGCTGGGCGTGATCCTTGGATGCCTTTTTGCGATCTATATCGACACTATTTTCAGCTTTGTGAACTACGTGGCAGGCGGCGGTGTGTGGGATCCGTCGATCCGGGGGATTTACAATATCCCCGCCGAACTGCGCCTGATTGATGTGATCAAGGCGATGTCGCTGTCGCTGGGTTTGTCATGGATAATCACGATCTTTCCGGCGCGCCGTGCGGCCCGCATGAACCCTGTCGAGGCACTGCGCTATGAGTGAGTATACGCTTCAGGTCGCAGATCTGACCAAGACCTACAATGCTGGCAAGCCGAATGAGGTGCGCGTGCTGCAAGGGGTTTCGCTGCATGTGAAACCGGGCGAAGTGGTCGCCCTTGTTGCGCCGTCAGGGGCGGGCAAGTCAACGCTTCTGCATATCTCGGGTCTGCTGGACACGCCTGATAGCGGGACTGTGCAGATTGAAGGCACCGACATGACACGCCTGTCTGATCGCAAGCGGACAGCGGTCCGGCGGTCGACCGTGGGGTTCATCTATCAATTCCACCATCTGCTGCCCGAGTTCACAGCGCTGGAAAACATCGTACTGCCGCAACTGGCCAATGGCGTTACAGAAAAGGCCGCCGAAGCGCACGCCTTAGCGTTGCTGGGGCGTGTAGGGATTGCAGAGCGTGCGTCACACCGCCCAGCAGCGCTGTCAGGGGGCGAACAGCAGCGCGTGGCGTTTTGCCGTGCACTTGCAAATGAGCCGTCTTTGTTGCTTGCGGATGAGCCGACAGGCAATCTTGATCCTGATACATCGGACCGTGTATTTGATGCGCTGATGGGATTGGTGCGGGACACAGGATTGGCGGCCGTGATTGCAACGCACAACCTTGAGCTTGCGGCCCGCATGGACCGACAGGTCCGCCTGAATGGCGGTGTATTGGAGACAACATGAAAGTATCCGTGACCGAGATCGAGGCGCATAGCCGTGCGGCGCTTTTGGCGCATGGCGCAGACGATATGCAGGCGGCAGCCGTTGCAAAAGCCGTGGCACGGGCCGAGGCCTTGGGCAACGTCATTTGCGGGCTCTACTATTTGGAAAGCTATTGCGCACAACTTATCTCAGGCCGGGTGGATGGCACGGTGATGCCACAGGTCAGCCGCCCGCGCCCCGCAGCTGTGCTTGTGGATGCAAAGTTTGGCTTTGCCCAACCCGCCTTTGCCGCCGCCCTGCAAGAGGCTGTCGCGGCGGCCTTGGAAAACGGGGTCGCCACATTGGCGGTTGCCCACGCACATACCTGCACATCGCTTGGATACTTTACCGAACAGATCGCGGCGGCAGGGCTGATTGGC
This sequence comes from Yoonia sp., assembly GCA_023263855.1. Taxonomy (GTDB): domain Bacteria; phylum Pseudomonadota; class Alphaproteobacteria; order Rhodobacterales; family Rhodobacteraceae; genus Yoonia. The sequence goes on from JALQUF010000027.1 coordinate 10,690, forward strand.
ATAGGCATGACCAACGCCTCCCCCGTGGTCGCGCCGCCGGGGGGCAACAAGCGGGTCATCGGGACAAACCCGATTGCGATGTCGGTCCCGGGCGAGGACGGGCCGGTGATGCATTTTGATTTCTCGACCTCTGCCGTGGCTTTGGGCAAGATCACGATGGCCAAGGCCGCCGGTGAACCTATCCCGCTGGGCTGGGCTGTTGATGAAAACGGCGCGCCGACAACAGACCCGGACGCCGCCCTCAAAGGCGCTTTGGTCAGCGCGGGTGGCTATAAAGGCTGGGGCTTTGGCCTGATGGCTGAACTGCTGGCCGCCGGGATGACCGGTTCGGTGAACTCGCTGGATGTGGCGGGCCTGAAAGTTGCCGAAGGCAAACCGCATGATTTGGGTCAATTCTATATCCTGATGGACCCCGGGACCTATCACGCGGATTTCGGCGCAAGGTTTGCCCGCGTGGCCGAGGCCGTTGCCGCACAAGAGGGCGCACGCATTCCCGGCGCAGACCGCAAGGCCGCGACCGTCATTGATGTGCCGGATGATTTGTGGGGCTTGGTGCTTAGGCTTTCTGCGTAACAAACACGCCCAGTGCCATCAAAGCGATCCCGGCTGTGCGCGTCAGGGTTAAAGGCGAAGGTTGTGCGCTGAACAGGCCAAAGTGATCAATCGCGGCGGCGGATATCAGCTGCCCCAGCAGCACAAAGAACACCGCATTGCCAACGCCCATCGTGGGCGCAATCCATGTGATCGACAGCACGTAAAACGCCACCAATGTGCCCGCGAAAAACAGGTGTTTGGGTGCCGTGGCCAGCTTGGTTACTGCCTGGGGGTTGGTCATCAGGGCGACAACCGCCGAAACGCTTAGGGCAACGACGAACAGCACTGTCGCAGCAACGGCCGGTGAGCCGACAAACCGCCCAAGACTTGCGTTCAATGCTGCCAGAACGGGTACACCGATACCAGCAGCAAGCATGATCAGAATATGGTGCGACATGGATGGTCCTTTGCTGAGCTGCGGCAAGCTTAGATGCGCCGACCGCAAGATCATAGTGGCGGGCGGCGCAGATTTGTTACACTCTGGGCAAAACAGGAGGCAAAAAATGCGGTACTTTTTGATTTTGGCAGCATTGGGTTTGGCGGCATGTGTCGAAGAACCCATCGACGGGCGCACGGCCTATCTTGAAAACTGTGCCAGCTGCCATGGCACAAATGGCATGGGCGATGGGCCCGTAGCGCGGGGTCTTGCGGTGGCACCGCCTGATCTCACCACGATCACGGCCCGCAACGGCGGTGTGTTTCCGACCGATCAGGTCATGAGCACGATCGACGGGCTGGACCGTGGGCAGCACTTTAGCGCCAGTATGCCGGAATTCGGCGCAGGCGATCTGGGCGACACAGTGATTGTGGAAAATGAGGGGATCGGAACGCCAGTGCCTTTGAAATTGCTGGTCCTGACGGAGTATCTGCAAAGCATCCAGCAGTAACCAGACCTGACAATGTTGTGTATTTGGCTGTTCAGAGGTTTCTGGGCAGCCACCTTGCGATAGGTGTGACCTTAACGTGTTTTAAAAGGATACCTTCGTTATGCGACTATTACTCTCAGCTGTTTTTGCCCTTGGTGCCGCCGCCAGTGCGACCGCAGGGCAAGTGAATTTCAGCAACGGCTGGCAGGAACAGCGGCTGTCGCTCTTTAGCTCGAACGACTACACATTCGGCCAGAACCTTGGGCTTGTTTCTGATGGGTCTGTCTCGATCGCCTGGAGCCGTGTTGACCGTGCAGACTGGGATACAAAGGGCGCCTCTTGGAGCTGGACCGTTGACCAGTCAGTGCCCGCAACGGACCTGGCCCAAAAAGGCGGGGATGATCGCAATATCTCGGTCTATTTTGTCTTTGTCCCTCAAAGCCTTGCACCCGGTCTGGAAGGCGCGAATATTCGCAGCCTGCTGGGCAATGAGGATGTGCGCATTGTGCAATACGCATGGGGTGGTAACCACGCCCGCGGGCAGGTCATTCCGTCGCCATACGGGCCACAAGGGCAGGGTGTAACCATTGCCTTGCGGCAGGCGGGCAAGGGATCTTTCAACGAAAGCGTTGATCTGGCCGCAGATTATGCCCGCGCCTTTGGCGGTGAAAAGGGGGCTTTGGTAGGTTTGGCTGTGTCTGGTGACAGCGATGATACCAACAGCGTGATCCGGGCGGCCCTGGGAAATTTGGTCCTGCGCTAAGGCTTGATTTGCATCAACGCGCCTGCTGCGCGCGCGTCCTATCGTATCAGGATAGACGTGAAGGAGGACGTGATGCGATTGGTTCCTTTGGTATTGGCCGTGGGCCTTGCGGCCCCGGCTGGCGCACAAGATGTGGTGCAGGGTGAAGCGCTGTTTGGGTTCTACTGTGCGACCTGTCATGGCAATGCCGCGATAGGCAATGGCCCGATGTCACCTTCGCTTGTGGTGGCTCCGGCCAACCTGACCGCGCTGGCGGCAACCAACGGCGGGGTGTTCCCCACCAGCCGCGTCGTGATGCGGATCGACGGGCGTGATCCGCTGGTCAGCCACGGCAGCATGATGCCGGTTTACGGGGATTTCTTTGAAGGCACCGACGTGGCGACCAAGGCCGAAACCGGCCAACCGATCATGACGTCGCAACCCATCGTCGACCTACTCGCTTATCTTGAGTCCATCCAGCAAGAGTGATGCGAAATCGGTCTCGGGCGTTGTTCCTGCGATCTCTAAAATCAGCTTGCGGCGCACGGCGTCGGTGAACTCGGGACCTGACCGTGCGGGCATGACAAAGGCGTTCGGCCCGCCAATGATGCTTTGCTCATAGGCTTGGGGCAAATCAAACCCCATAAAGCTGTCATTGCGCAGGATCGGCAGGGCGTTGATCGTCACGCCAGCCGCCAGCACCGTCGCGCGGGCTTCTGCGATGGAGGGGCCGGAATAGCTGCGCACAGAGTCGCCGGAAAAGTCGATCACACGGCGGAAGCCTCTGATATCATTGCCTTCTATCTGGTTCTTACCATAAAGCAGCGCCGACCCGATCGCGTTGCGCCCGCTGGCTTGGCGGGGCGGGCCGATCAGGGCTTCGGCAAAACGGGTGGCGCTGTCCATATCGGCGATGATGGTCCAATCAACGACTGTTGATTGGTTCGTGGCCCACTCGACATAGGTGACAGCGATTGAGCCGTAGAGCGTGTTTTCAATGGCCGAAACGACCGCCGGATCGGTGATGGCAGCGGCGTAGGATTGGCGTTGAAAGGCCAGTTCATCGGCGTCGATGGAACCGGAGGCATCGGCGAGAAGCACCAGTTCGAGGTCGGTTTCGATCTCTTGTGCGGCCAAGGGCGAGGCAAGGAAAAGGGCAAGGATAAGATAGCGCATAAGGTGAGTATAGGGCGCGGTTGACGTAGGGAAAGGGGCGTATGGATTGCGTACAGATGTTGTACATATGTTGTACGTACAGGTGTGCGGATTGCGCGGGAGGAGTCGGGGCAGGCCCCGACCTACGAGTGTTTGGGTTGGGGGGTGTCGGGGAGAACCCCGACCTACGCCGCAGCACCCGTAGGCCGGGGTTCTCCCCGGCAACGTTGGCGATGCCCTCACAAAACACCCCGCACGGCCTCGCCTGGAGCATGCCTTTGCGGTGTTGTTGCAGTTATCCTGTTGACCGTTTAGTGCCTGAACTTCAACTTAAGCCGGAGTTGCTCTAAATTCGATGGATCGGTTTGTTTATGGATCACGCGATGACATGTCGGGCAGAGTACGAGGAAATCCTCTGGAATTTTGTAGCGACGCGTTTCACCTTCGGCCATCCCCGATAGTGGCGTGATATGATGAATATCTAATGGTGTGTTCTTGAGGGGACCTTGGAAATCATAATGTTGCTGTGGGTCTAAGTTACACCCTTCGCACACTGCGCCGCGTTTCTTAAGAACAGGTAGACGGACATTTGGGGCGCGCTCGATTCTACGGGAAAGAACATACTTTCGACTTTCCACAACGTCATTTGAATCTGCTTCTTCCATCATGACATCGCCGGGTGTTGTCCCACCCAAATCAACTAGCATTTCATACGCTGCCAACATAGTTTCAAGATCAGCATAGAACTGATCCTTATTGACTTTATTCGCGTCATACTTTCGTCCAAACGCGTGACCGGCCATATAGCCAAGTGGCAGGGAATCGTCAGAGCCTAAGTCGATAGGAGTTGTGCTGAATTGATCTGCAAAACTTTTGATTCTCGCTGCCATTTCGGTGGCATTGCGTTTGAGGTAGTCTCGGCCTTCTTTTTCACCAAAGCTTTGATAAGCGGCAGTCGTTCCTTGGTTCATTGATAGATGAATTTCCTGTGATTGTGCGTTGATCAAATAGACAACGTAGAACCCTTTTGTGGCACTCTCGGTAATCAGAGGATCGAAGAAACCCAGCCAAGGTACTGCCGCCCAGTTTCCAGCACCTACGCTTGCCTTAACCTTTAGGTCATACGGCAAAAAAATGAGGCGTTTTTTTGCTTCTATGGCAATGTCATGTCTGACAAATTTACCAAATTCACTGCCTGCAAAGTCCTTGCCTCTCTCGTAAACATACTCAGTTGCAAGTCGTGCTAGCATTTCATGCAGCAATGTAGCGCTCCACTAACCTAAACATCCAACTCCTCCACAAACCGTGCGTTTTCCTGAATATACTGGAACCGCAACTCCGGTTTCTTTCCCATCAGACGCTCCACCAAATCCGCGGTATCCCCCGGCACATCATCATGCACGGTGACGCGGATCAGTTTGCGGGTGGCGGGGTCCATGGTGGTTTCTTTGAGGTCCTTGGCGTCCATTTCGCCCAAGCCCTTGAATCGCTGTAGGTCGATTTTGCCTTTCCCGCCCAAGCCTTTGGCCATCACCGCGTCTTTTTCGGCATCATCAGACACATAGACCCGCTTGGCCCCCTGCGTCAGACGGTAGAGCGGCGGGCAGGCCAGATAGAGGTGGCCTTGGTCGATCAGCGGCCGCATTTGCGTGAAGAAGAATGTCATCAGGAGTGACGCGATATGCGCGCCGTCGACGTCGGCGTCGGTCATGATGATGATCTTGTCGTAGCGCAGGTCATCAACATTGAATTTCGTGCCCATGCCAACGCCCAACGCCTCGCAGAGGTCGTTGATTTCGGCGTTTGAGGACAGCTTGTTTGACGCAGCCCCCAGCACGTTGAGGATTTTACCTTTCAGCGGCAAGAGCGCTTGGGTTTTGCGGTCGCGTGCGCCTTTGCCAGAGCCGCCCGCTGAATCACCCTCGACGATGAAGAGTTCGGTGCCCGCGCGGTCTTTCGACGTGCAATCGGTCAGCTTGCCGGGCAGGCGCAGTTTCTTGGTGGCGGATTTACGCGCGGTTTCTTTCTCTTGCTTGCGCCGCAGGCGTTCTTCGGCGCGCAACACCAGAAAATCAAGGATTGCGCCCGCGGATTTGGTGTCATTGGCCAGCCAGTTGTCAAAGTGGTCGCGCACCGCCCCTTCGGTCATTTTGGCGGCAATTTCCGAAGACAGCCGGTCTTTGGTTTGGCCCACAAAGGCGGGGTCGCGGATGAAACACGACACCAGCGCGCAGCCCCCTGACATCAGGTCGTCGCGGGTGATTTGCGCGGCCTTTTTGTTGTGCGACAGCTCGCCATAGGCCTTGATGCCCTTCAGGATCGCGGCCCAAAAGCCGCTGACGTGGGTGCCGCCTTCGGGCGTGGGCACGGTGTTACAGTAGGACTGGATGAACCCGTCGCGCACAGGTGTCCAGTTGATTGCCCATTCGACCTTGCCGGGTTCGCCGAATTTTTCCTGAAAGTCCACGGTGCCGGCAAAGGGTTTTTCGGCATAGGTCGTGGCTGTGCCCAGCGTTTCCTTGAGGTAGTCGGACAGGCCGCCGGGAAAGTGGAAGGTCGCCTCAAGCGGGGTTTCCTTGTCGTCTATTTCCGTTTTCCAGCGGATTTCGACGCCTGAGAACAGATAGGCTTTGGAGCGGATGGATTTGAACAGACGCGCGGGTTTGAAGCGATGTGCGCCAAAGATTTCCGCGTCCGCGTGGAACGTCACGGTTGTGCCGCGCCGGTTGGGGGCGGTGCCGACCTTGGCGACCGGGCCCAGCGGGACGCCGCGCGAAAAGCGTTGTTCGTAGACTTCCTTGTTGCGCGCCACTTGCACGACCATGCTGTCGGACAGCGCATTGACAACGGATGCGCCGACGCCGTGCAGACCGCCCGAGGTCTGATAGGCTTTGCCGCTGAATTTGCCGCCCGCGTGCAGGGTGCACAGGATCACCTCAAGCGCGGATTTGTCGGGGAATTTGGGGTGCGGGTCGATCGGGATGCCGCGCCCGTTGTCTTTGATCGTGACGGAATAATCGGCGTGCAGTTCCACCTCGATCCGGTTCGCGTGGCCTGCGACGGCCTCGTCCATCGAGTTATCCAGCACTTCGGCCACAAGGTGGTGCAGCGCGCGTTCATCGGTGCCGCCGATATACATACCGGGGCGTTTGCGGACGGGTTCCAGCCCCTCCAGCACCTCGATGCTGTCGGCGTTATAATCGCTGGGGCCTGCGTTGGACAAAAGATCGCCTGTCATGGGTTCGAACCTCATTCTTGTTGCGGCATTTATGACAGAGCAAGCGCGGCGGGGAAAGGCTGCAATAGGGTGCATTTGCGGGCAGACGGGCTGGCCTTTGCTGCAAATGGGTGCGCCTGGGTTGCGGGCATTTGAAGATGCCATGCGCAGGCTTGGCCATGGTGCCAGACTGTGCCAAGAGGAGCAGAGACAAAAGGAGTGCACGTGATGGAAGATTTGCCCCCGGTGCCTGAACCAAAGCTGCGCGACCTGCCGGATTGGCGGTATCTGTTGCAAGAGTATTACGAGCTTTACCGCTTTCTGCCGTCCGGGGGCAGTGACCGCATCCGCACCCACCAACGCCACGTCCGCGAGGCGATCAACCGTGTGCTCAAGGCCAACCCCGTCATTCGCACGCAACCACCAGCGCGAAAACCGGTGACGGCGCATCTCAAACGCGCTTTGGATGAGGGCAGGGGCGACCGGATGGCGGGGATGATCCGTGCGCTTGAATCGGTGCAGCCTGCGCTGTCATGGCAGTATGGCTATGAAAAGGTGCCCAAAGGGCTGCTGGGCAGCTACGCCTATGCTGAGGTCATCGGGCCAAATGGCCCTGTTGTCAGTGCAGAAATCATTCTGGGCGTGGTTTTGTTTGCCCCAAGCTGTACCTATCCTGCACACGCCCATCGCGGCATTACGGAAAGCTATGTCTGCCTGTCGGGTGCGGTGTCTGAAAACCACCAAGGGGTCTATGTGCCCGGATCCATGATCTTTAACCCGCCCGAGCACTTGCACCGCATCACCGTAGGCGTAAACGAACCGGCGCTGTTGGCTTATGCGTGGATGGGCGCGCGGCAGGATCTGGCAGAGCAAAAGATGGTGTTCAGCCGCAAACGCAAAGAAGCCTAGGGCGTGGCATCTGCCGCGTCAGACCTGGATAGGTTGCGTGTTAACCCATCCAAGCCTGCCAGACGTCTTTGGTTAGACTTCGCCGGAGTATTCGCCGCGTGCCGGGTAGTTGTTCTTGATCGCAAAATCGAGCGCGCCGACCAGCTCAGAGAAATGGGGCCGGACGAAAGGCATTGTCTGGACCGAGCCGTAGTAAAGGCTTTGTTCTGGCGTCACCATGAACAAGCCGGGTTCGGAAAAGAGGGCGGGTTCTTCGATCCCGATGGATGTCTTGCCGCGGGATGTGGAAATATAAAGCCCCCATTCGCGTGCCTTGGCCAGCGGAAGGTCATAGGCAAAACGCAGGGTATCTGCGCCGATTTTATCGGCCATCTCTCTGGTGCGGCCTGCGCCATCCGGGCTGATCGCGATTGTGTTCACGCCGCGTTCGGCAAAGTCAGCAACACGTTTTTGAAATTCAGTGAGATACGTCGCGCAGATCGGGCAGTGCAGCCCGCGATAAAAGCAGATCACGGTGCCGCGCTCTGACTGTTCGGCAGACAGATCAAACAGTCCGTGATCAAGCGTTTGCAGTTTCAGGTCGGGTGTTTTCTGACGGGGAATAAGCATGGGCATCCTTTGTTGAATATCTGTTGTGACGCGTTCATATCGCATTCAAGGTTTGTTAAATCTTGAAAAACAAACCAGAACACCGATATGGACCGCTTTGATAGACTCACAACGCTGATGGACCGGTTTCGCCTGATCGTGCAGCCCGCGCCGCTGACCGACGCAACGCTTGTCGTTTTGACGGATGCGGCGGGTGCGCCCAAGACCATGTATTTCCGGACGGGTGACGTGCCTTTTGATGTGCCGGAAGACAGGGTTTTGTTTGCCGCATATGTAGACTGGAGCAGCCAATCCAACCCTTTGCTGGCGGCGCTGCCCTCACTGATCAGGATTGATCTTGCAAGTGACCCGGATAGCATCGGCCTTGTGTATTTGATGCAGTCGGAATTGTCGGGGCAACGCTGTGGCGTCGATTCAATTCTGAGCCGGCTTGGCGAGGTTCTGGTGGTGCGTATGCTGCGGCTGCAGATTGAGGCGGGCGCGACAGAACCTGGCCTTTTGGCTGGTTTGTCTGATGCGCGCCTCAGCCGGGCCATCGTTGCGATGCATGATCAGCCGGGGCGGGATTGGCGCAACGCGGATCTGGCCCAGATTGCGGGGCTGTCGCTTAGTCGCTTTGCCGAGATGTTTCTTGCGGCGGTCGGTGAGCCGCCTGCCGCTTATCTGCGCCGCTGGCGGCTTATTCTGGCGCGGCAAGATATCGCAAAGGGCCACCGGGTCGAGGCGGTTGCGCGGCGGTATGGCTATGCCTCACCTGAAGGATTTACCCGCGCTTTCAAAAAGCATTTCGGCGAAACGCCCATTCTGTTGCGTGCGCAACTGGCGAAAGCCTCATGATGGCCCCGCCGCTATTCCCCGGCTGCTTTTGTTTCAAACCGTAGCCCTGCGGCTGTGCGGTTGGGAAAGCCTGTCCAGTAGCTGTGTTCCTCGGTTTCATTGCCGTCCTCATCAACGGCCCAGACACCGTCAGTGGCCATCGGGGTCAGGTCGAAATAGGTGGCCTTGTCGGTGTCGCCCTTCAGGTGCAGGTCCAGATAGGCCGTCACAAAATGCTGGCTGATGTTGTTCATGCGAACTGTATCCCAAACGGGGTCGGCGTAGTGGTCGAAGGGGGCATAGCCCAACGTGTCAGATACAGCATAGCTTTCGCTGGGTGCGGGCATCGGCGCACCTGCGTTATGGTTGGCTTGGGCAAAGGTCAGCAGATGCCGGGTTGTGTTCATCGTGGCGTCAAAAATGCCGCGCATGGCGGAATATTGCGATACGTCGTCGACTTCGCCCGCGATTAGCATCAGCGGCTTTTCGATGCCTGCCCAGCTTTCACTATCCCAAAAGCCTGTATTGTTGCCCCAAGGCCCGAAGGCGACAATGGCTTTGATGCGGTCATCATCCAGTGCGGCATGGCTTTCGGTGCCCATCAGGTTGCGTTCCAGCAGCCCTTGCGGTGCGCCCCATTCGTAGGTGGTGCTGAGCAGCGTCACGCCAGCGCCCGCGTAGATCAATGCGCCGTAGCCGCCCATCGAATAGCCGATGATGGCGATATTGTCGTCTTGGATCACTGTGCCAAGCGGCCCGTCCAGCGCGGTCATGCTGTCGATGACAAAGCGCTGATCCCAAGGCCGGTTGACCAAGGTTGATCCAAAGGCGGTCTGGTCATCATAAGTGCTGTCAGGATGATCGATGGCGGCCACGACATAGCCCTTGGAGGCAAGGTTTTCGGCCAAAGGTGACAGCAGGAAGCGGTTTCCGGGATACCCGTGCGAGATGATGATCAGCGGAAATGTCTCATCGGTGTTGGGGTCCGCGTCGCGGGCGGCTTGCCCTGTCAGCGTTGCTTCGGTCACGCCATCGCGGATCAAGGCGGTGTAGGTGCCGCCCGGCGTGGTGTCGTCTGTGGCGGGATACCAGATTTCCACAGTGATCTCGCGGTCATAGCGTGGCGGTTCACCCGTTTCGCCGGTGTTCACGATATCGATTTGATCGGGGTTGGTGAACATCATGGTGGTCACGCCGATCTTGTGATCGCCATAGGCGGCAAGCGCAGGGGCATCAGGGCGGACCATATCGACGCGGTTCTCTGCGTGGCCTGCTGTTGCAGCCAATATGCCAAGGGCGGCGGTCATCTTGCGCATGTGAAGCTCCTACGGAAGGTATTCGAGTGGTTTGGCCAACGTATCGTCCGGTTGCATAAAGGAATAGCCATTGCAGTCAATGCGGCGCGGATTAGTCTGGCCCAAACAGGAGGATGATGATGCGGGTGTTTTTTACAGGTGGCAGCGGCAAGGCTGGCAGGCATGCAATCACGTATCTGCAAGCGCAGGGACACACGGTGGTCAACGCCGATAGGGTGCCGTCGGGGCTGGATGTGTCGGAATTGCTGATTGATCTTTGCGATGCGGGGCAGGTTATTGGTGCGATGTCGCAATTCGCCGACTTTCACGAGCTTGAGCCAGGGACCGGTGTGCCGAAATATGATGCGGTCGTGCATTTTGCCGCTGTCCCGCGTGTGATGATTGGCACGGATGGCGAATGCTATCGTCAGAACACCCTGAGCACCTACAATGTGATCGAGGCGGCTGTAAAACTGGGCATCCCCAAGGTGATCTTTGCCAGCTCCGAGACGACCTATGCGGTGTGTTTCGCAGATGGTGAGCTAAAGCCCGCATATGTGCCCATTGACGAAGACCACCCCACGGTCCCCCATGACAGCTATGCCATGTCCAAAGTCTGTAATGAGGCGACGGGCCGGTCGTTTCAGGCCCGCACCGGCATGGATATTTACGGGCTGCGGATCAACAACGTGATCGAGCCGCATGAATATGCGGAACAGTTCCCCGCTTTTATGGATGATCCCGCGCTGCGCCGCCGCAATATTTTTGCCTATATCGACGCGCGTGATCTGGGGCATATGGTGGATTGCTGTCTCAAGACCGACGGGCTGGGTTATGAGGTCTTTAACGTTGCCAATGATGATATGTCTGTCGGGATTACCAGTGATGAGGTCATCGCGCGGTTCTATCAAGGCGTGCCGGTCAAACGCCAGATGCGCCCGGATGAAACATTCTATGCCAATGACAAGGCCAAGCGGTTGGTGGGCTTTGCCCCCAAACATTCCTGGCGCGAGGTACTGAGCTGATGTTTCCCCGTTTTGATTTGGCCGCGTTCGAGACAGCAGATCAGCAGACACGCGACGCTTTGGCGCGCGATCTGGACCGGATTTGCCGAGAGACCGGATTTTTGGTGCTGGAAGGGCACGGTGTTGCATCAGCCATTATTGCTGATGTGTGGCAGGCCGCGCAGGCGTTTTTTGCGCAGGATGCGGCGGCTAAACAATCGGTCGCACCGCCCTATCAGGGTTATCCCTATGGCTATCTGGGCCCCGACGCCGAGGCGCTGGCCCGCTCCAGAGGCGAGGACACGCCGCCGGATTTGAAAGAAAGCTTTAACGGTGGCCCTTTGCGAGTTCCGGCGGATGCCAGTGCGGCTGCGATGGACTTCTGCTATCAGCCAACGCTCTGGCCCGCGTTACCTGCGTTCCGCCCCGCGTGGGAGGCGTATTACGCAGCGATGGAGGATTTGGCCGCCCGTGTGATGCGCGCCTTTGCTGTGGCTTTGCACCTGCCTGAGGATCACTTTGATCCCGCGATTGCCGACCCGATTTCTGCGCTGCGGGCGCTGCATTATCCTGCGACTGTTGATGTGCCATTGGACAAACAGCAACGGGCAGGCGCGCATACCGATTACGGATCCCTGACCATTTTGCTGCCACAGCCCGGCAGTCAGGGGTTGCAGGTGCAACAGGGCGAAACCTGGGTCGATGTGCCGACACCGAAAGACGCATTTGTGATCAATATCGGTGATCTGATGGAGCGCTGGACGGCTGATCGTTGGGTCAGCACATTGCACCGCGTTGTTGCCAAGCCGGGCCAACCGGCGCGCCAGTCGCTTGCGTTTTTCCATCAACCGGGGTGGGACGCCGAGATTGTGCCGTTGGATGGCTCGGATACCTATCCGCCGGTGCGGTCGGGACCGTATTTGATGGAAAAGTTTCAGGCAACCGGGCTCTAGCGTGGGGCCGATACGTGCAGCGTCTGATCGCGCCCGGCAGTAGTTTGCCGCCGGCATTGTGCGCTTTGGTAAGTGGCCCTAGATAGGGTCCATGCGTTTGATACTTCCTCTTTTGGCGGCGCTGACAATGCCGCATGGCGCAACCGCCCATCCCCATGTGTTCGTCGAAGCGCAGGTCACTGTGGTGTTCGATGAAGGCGGCGCATTGGGCGTCAAGCTGGATTGGTTCTATGACGATCTGTTTTCGCTTTTGGTGACAACGGATCTAGGGATCGACATGGATGGCGACCTGCAATTAACCGCAGCCGAACAACAACTGCTGGATACCCAGATCACGGCATGGCCGCCGGATTATACCGGTGATTTAGAGGTGTCGCAGGGCGGTGCCGTTCTGGCATTGGCTGAAAAGCGCGATCATCGTATGACCTACGCAGACGGGCTGTTTCATGAGGTGCATCTGCGCCCGGTGCCACAGATTGCCGATCCACAGGCCCCCATCGGGATACGGGTCTATGATCCGTCTTTCTATACCGCCTATGACCTGCGCCGCCCTGTGCTGATTGAGGGGCGTGATGACTGCACGGCCGAGGTTGTGCCCGCCGATATTGATGCCGCCTATGCTTTGGCTGAAAGCTTGCTTGAGGGGCAGGACCCGAACGCCGTGGGACCGGATGAGTATTTTCCCGAAATTGGCGATGCCTTTGCCGATACGATTGTTGTGACATGCGCTGGCCCGCTCTGATTCTTGTCCTGTCGGCGGTGGCTGCGTTGTGGCTTTGGGCTTTTGGCGGGGCCGATCAGTTCATGCGGTTGGCCGCTGACACCCAGCGCGATGTGCAAAATGCAATGGCGGCGGCTTTGCGTGGCTTGCGCGTTGGTGAACCGGGGGCTTTGGCGACCCTTTGGGGATTGTGCTTTGCCTACGGCTTTGTCCATGCAGCCGGGCCCGGCCACGGCAAACTGGTCATTGGCGGCTATGGCGCAGGGACGCGGGTGCCAGCCAGACGGCTTGCGGGTTTGGCGCTGGGCGGGTCATTGGCGCAGGCCGTGACGGCCATCGTTTTGGTCTATGCGGCGGTCTTTGTGTTTGGCTGGGGGCGCGCGCAAATGACCGGCATTGCGGATGATGTGCTGGAGCCGTTGAGCTATGCCCTGATTGGCGGGGTTGGTTTGTGGCTGTTGATCCGTGGTTTGCGCCATCTGCGGCCCACGACGGGCCATGCCCACGAAGGTGACGGTGATGTTTGCGCATCTTGTGGCCATGCCCATGGCCCGACGCTGGAACAGGCGCAGACTGTGCGCACATGGCGTGACGCGTTGATTGTGATCGGTACGATTGCAGTGCGGCCCTGCACCGGTGCGGTATTCCTGCTGATCCTGACCTGGCGGTTGGGCATCGATTGGGCCGGCATTGTGGGGGCTTTGGTGATGGGCCTTGGCACCGCAAGTATCACGGTGCTGGTGGCCTTTGCCGCTGTGGGCTTTCGCGAAAGCGCGTTGCAGTTTGTCGATCGTGCAGGCGTGGCGCGCACACTGGCCTGGGCCGAGATTTTGGCGGGCGGTCTTGTCGTTATCCTGGCCAGCCAATTCGTTCTGCGCAGCATCTGATAATGCTGGACCGGGGCGTGGATCGGGCCTAATGCTGATCCGATGGAACGCGTCGCACAAACATATCAAGACCACAGCCGTGCGATCTGGACCTTGGGGATGCCCCTGATCCTAAGCAATCTGGCGCAGTTCGCGATCCATATCACCGATACTGTCATGCTGGGCTGGTACGATGTGACGGCGCTTGCAGCGGCGACGATTGCGGGCACGTTATTCTTTGTCATCTTCATCGTCGGTGCGGGCTTTTCACAGGCGGTCACGCCTTTGGTTGCGGCCGCCGCAGAAGAGGACGACGATGTGCAGGTGCGCCGCGTCACGCGCATGGGTCTGTGGCTGTCGATCTTTTACGGGCTGGCGGTGACAATCCCGTTCTTTTGGGCCGAAGAAATCCTGATCGCGATTGGACAAGAGGCCGAGGTGGCGCGTTTGGCCGATATCTATTTGCAAATCGTAATCTGGCAAATGATTCCCGCGTTGATTGTCATGACGCTTAAGGCGTTTCTGGCCGCGATGGAGCATACAGCGATTATTCTGTGGGCCACGATTGGCACTGCTGTGCTGAACGGGTTTATCAACTATGCGCTGATTTTCGGCAATTGGGGTATGCCCGAGCTGGGGATCAAAGGTGCTGCGATGGCATCGCTCACTGTGAACCTGATTACAGTGCTTATTCTGATGGTCTATATCACGCGGGTCTTGCCGCAGTTCGCGTTGTTCAAGAACTTCTGGCGCAGTGATAGCGAGATTTTCAAGCGTGTTTTCAGGCTGGGTTGGCCGATTGGTCTGACGTCGCTGGCGGAAGGCGGGCTGTTCAGTGCCTCTGCTGTGATGATGGGCTGGATCGGTGCAATTGAGCTGGCTGCACATGGGGTGGCGATCCAGTTGGCCAGCCTGACATTCATGGTGCATATCGGCTTTAGTCAGGCAGCAACGGTGCGCGCGGGGCGCGCGCTTGGGCGCCGTGATGAGCTGTCCCTGCGGCGCGGGGGGATCACGGCCATCGGGATGTCGGCGCTGTTTGCTGTTTTGACGTCAGTGATTTTTCTGGCTTTGCCCGAAACGCTGGTGTCGCTTTTCATTGATCCCAATGAGCCGGAACGCGCCAACTTGCTACGGATCGGCGCAAGCCTGATCATCGTGGCGGCGCTGTTCCAGCTGGTTGATGGATTGCAGGTGCTGGCCCTGGGCCTGTTGCGCGGCGTGCAGGATACAACGGTGCCGATGGTTATGGCGACGATCAGCTATTGGGTGATCGGGCTGCCGGTGAGCTATCTTCTGGCGTTTACCTTCGGATTTGGTGCTGTCGGCCTTTGGCTGGGCCTTGTGATCGGTCTTGCCGTTGCGGCAGTGCTGCTTTTGTGGCGGTTCTGGGGGCGATCTGTGAAGATCACCCCGCAGGTCTTAGCCTAGCAGATCAAGGTCGCGCATCCGCAGGCGCGGATAGTTCATCAAACCAAAGTCTTCAAAACCGCGCTTGTGCGGAAAGAGCGAAAGATATTCGCGCAGCGCATCTCCGCGCAGGCCAAGGTTGAAGGCCGAACCGGGATGAAGCGTTTCGATTTCCAGCCCGTTCACCGTCAGGCTGCGCTGGGCGGCAAAGCCGAACTGGAACACGCTGACTGGTGCGGAGGTTTGCAAGCTGAGAACATTGTTGCCATCGACAAAGTCTGCGGCCGGAATGAATGCAGCATCTGAGCCGGACACCCGGCGGATGCCTTCGGCGCGGTGCAGCAGACGGGCTGCGGGGCCAAGCACAAGATCCTGTGACGGGCGGCTAAAGCCGAACGCATCGCCAGTGATCCGTGTCATTATAGGCTGCTTGGCGTTGGCGGCATTCACTGATGGTCCAAGCGTAATACGTCCGCGCCATTGCAGTGTTTCAAAGCTGCCATCGGCAAGCCGCACATCATCACCGGGCATCACATCTTCGACGCACATAAAGCCGTTCTGGGTCTGCACAATCGCACTGTGGCCGAGGGCTGCAAAGGCCTCCTCAAACGCGGGATGCGCGCGTGCTATTGTGTTGAATTCGTGAAAGCGGCCATACGAGTCCAGATACATGACTTCGTATTTGCGCTGCGCCACTTCGACGCTTTGGGTTCTGGCATGCTGCCGCTGGGCAGGCGTTTGCCGGATCTGGGGGCTGAAAATATCAATCGGTTGTACGGTTGTGGCTGTTTGAGACTGGTCCATGCGAAAGCCTTCTTGGGTCTGACGTCATTTGCTGTCCCACCAAACAACAACTGAGCAATCGTTACGGTTACATCGAAATACACAGCAAAAACGCCATGCTGTTAGGTGCGCCCAAGAACCGATCCAACACGCGGATCAGCGGTTAAGACATGGATGCACTGGCCTTGATCACCGACCCCTGCGTCAAGTTGCGGGGCGATACAGACGCCTGATCAGGCGCTGCGTGCGATCACTCTGCGCGGTTGCACATTGCTGTTGGTTTTCACGTCACGACGCGCAATCATTGCTTTGCGCATGTCGCCCCGCGCCCATGGCATTGGTGTGTCATAGGCTGCAACGGCTGCTTCAAGGGATTTCTGCCAGCGGCTTTTCATGGTGATACCTCTTTCTTCAGTGCAACCATTTGCGGTTGCGATTGAAGATAGATTGCTGGACCATACTGGCGACATTTTGGCGATTTCAAAAAAAGATCGCACCAATTTGGTTAATTGCCCCACATGGCATTAATAGATTGAAAAACAACCATAATTTATGCAGGTGGGGGTGTCTGGTCGGGGCGATGTTTAACAAACCTAGGCAGGTCTTGCCTCATTTCGTTAAACAACCCGCGCTCAGAGCCTGATTGCAGCGATCAGCCTGCCATAATCGGCCTGCTTTTCGTGCACGGACCGGCGATAACTGAAGAATCGCTCGGGATCGGCATAGGTGCAGTGATGAGTCCAAGCGGCGGCTTTGATCCCGCTTTGCTTCAGTTGGAAGAGCCCGAAACCCGGCAAATCAAAGTGAAAGCGATCACCTTTGCCTTGCAAGAAGAAACGCTCAAAGCCGGGGTCGGCTGCGATGAATGTATCGCGAAATTCGGGGCCGACTTCGTAGTTGGGCTGGCTGATCGCGGGGCCGATGACCGCGGTGATATTGGTGCGCGCCGCGCCCAGGCTTTCCATTTTTGCAATGGTTGCTTCAAGCACCCCATCAAGTGCCCCTTTCCATCCCGCGTGCGCCGCACCGATGACGCGCGCCTGTGTGTCGGCGAACAGGACGGGTTGGCAATCTGCCGTGAGGATCGACAGCGCGATCCCTTCGCGTGCTGTCACCAGCGCATCAGCCTTGGGTGGCGGCGAAAGGGGGCCTGTAACCGTAACGGCATCGGCCGAATGCACTTGGTGCACACCGATCAATGCATCGGCATCAATCCCGAGAACACCCGCGACGCGCGACCTGTTGATTGTCACGATGTCGCGTTGATCCGAACTGCCATAGCCGCAATTCAACCCCTTGAAGACACCGGATGACGCGCCACCCAGCCGCGTGAAAAACCCGTGCGGGACACCTTCCAAAAGCGGATTTGTGATGATGTCGAGTGTCATGGCTCTAATCCCGGTGGGGGTTGGGCTGTTACTGGGTAGATACTGATCACTTTAAAGAGTTCACCCATTTCTGCCGGATGGGTCAAGCGCCGATGTGCCGCGATATGGGAAGTCAGCGCATCACCCGAGAGTTTAGTTGCCAAAGCCTGCGCCCGCCCGGTGATGCCGAGCCGTTCAAGAAATACGCCTTGGCCCGTCAGCCGGCTAAACCTGGCAGGGCTTGCATGGGCGGCGATGGCGGCGAAATCAACATGGGCCGTCAGGTCTGCATCACCCGGTGTGGTCAGCGGATCGACATGGGCCTGCGCTTTGAGCGCCTGTAGTGTGTCACCCTGCGACTGCCAGTCGCCATAGTCGATGATCAGGGCTGTCCCGCCGAACGCGGCGATCTTGGCGCTGATCGAGGCGGTGATGGCAGGCAGCCCCACGCAATATTCGACCAGATCACCATCTTTGGTATCGGTCAGCCGGTCTTCCAGCAGGGCCAGCGGGGCGGCGGCGGACAGACCAAAGGATAGTTTCCCGTCCGTGACGCCAATGACCTTTTCGCGCCAGCCATCACCATCGCGGACGAACTGGCGTATCGGCAGGGCGTCAAAGAATTCATTGGCGATCAGGAACAGGGGCGCATCAGGCAGCGTTTCTACCTGGTCATGCCATGTGGCGGCAGGCAGCTGCTTTGCCTGCGCCTGCCGCAAGGTGGGTGAGGTTTCGACCAGATGCACCCTTAAGGCCGCATGAAAGCCCGGCACGCCCTTTGTGGCGCGCAAGGCGTCAGCCATCAGCGTGCCGCGGCCGGGGCCCAGTTCGGCCAAGGTAATCGGGCTGGGTTGACCTTGGTTTATCCACGCCTGCGCCAGTGAAAGGCCGATCAGCTCGCCAAACATCTGGGTGATCTCGGGTGCTGTGGTAAAGTCACCGGCCACGCCGAACGGATCACGGGTGGCATAATAGCCGTGGTCGGGATGCATCAGGCACGCGGCCATAAACTCGGCCACGCTCAGCGGACCGGTGCGCGCGATCTGGGCGATCAGGAGATCACCCAAGGCGGTCATCTGCGCGCAGCCATGATGACGACGGTCAGGCCGACAAGAATCATGGGAAGCGTGAGTGTCTGGCCCATGGTCAGGCCGTAGCCGTTCACATGGAACGCAAGGCCCAGTTCATTGCCGATGCTGACGAATTGGGCGTCAGGCTGGCGCACAAACTCCACAAGGAAACGCGCGATGCCGTAACCCATGAAGAACACACCTGACAGCAACCACGGTTTCTTGAGCGCGCCAAAGCGGAAGGCGAGCAAGAGCAGGATCGTGCCCAGCAGCAGCCCTTCAAGGCCCGCTTCATAGAGTTGCGAGGGGTGGCGCACGCAAGGCTCTAACGCGGTGGCGCAGGCTTGGGCCGCTTGGCCGGGAAAGATCACGCCCCAAGGCAGGTCTGTTGGTCGCCCCCAAAGTTCGGCATTGATGAAGTTTGCAATACGCACCAGCAGCACGGCTGGGGTTGCTGCGACCGCGATGATATCGGCCAGATCGGGCAGGGGCACTTTGTGGCGGCGGCTGAACAGATAGACCGCCACGACGACGCCCAAGAACCCGCCGTGAAATGACAGCCCGCCTTCCCAGATCTTGATGATGTCGAGCGGGGCGGCAAGAAAATCGGCTGGTTTATAAAAGAGTACATAGCCCAAACGCCCGCCGCCGATGACGCCGATGACGATATATGTCAGAAGGTCTTCCAGTTGGGCGGCCTTCATCGGTGCACCGTTGCGCCACAAATCGGGCCGGCTCAGCGCGTATTTGATGATCTGCCAGCCAATCGCGATCCCCACGATATAGGCCATCGCGTACCAGCGCAGCGCGATGGTGGCACCAAAGAGCTTGAACGAGAAAATCTCGGGCGAGATATCGGGGAAGGGGATGGCTGCAAACATGGCGCTATTCCTTGTCTGGCGGTGCGGCAAAGTCAACCGCTCTTGCCTTGGGTTGTAGCGGCGGCGCCAAAAGCCCATATAAGGGGCAAGCAGCAGATGGAGCATACCATGCAGAGCAACAACAAAATCCTCGATGACCTCAGCCAGTTGATGACGAATGCCATGGGCGTGGCCCAAGGGGCGA
>JALQUF010000280.1 GCA_023263855.1 Yoonia sp.
ATAAAACTCGCAGAGCACCAAGGGATAAAAGTTGAAGAAAGACCAATAAAAGTGGATGAAATCAAAAAAGCCCACGCCCAGGGAAGCCTTCAAGAAATTTTTGGCTCAGGAACAGCCGTAGTGGTTCTGCCTATAAATAGTTTTTCGCATCAAGGAACAACCTATAAGCTCCCTGAAGCTACGCCTATTGCCTTAGAATTAAAAACAAAACTAGTAGACATTCAATACAATAAGGCAGAAGATCCCTTTGGCTGGAGAAAAGAAGTTACTGTTTAGTCTTCTTCAATAATTGCCTTTAAGTTGGGCTTAAAATAATTGGGACCTTTCAATACTTTCCCGTCGTCTCTATAGATCGGTTTTCCATCTTCTCCTAGTTTACTCATATTACTTCTTTGAATTTCGTCAAAGATGGCTTCCATCTTATCTTGAAAACCATGAGATATAATGGTGCCACACAATATGTAGAGCATGTCTCCAAGGGCGTCACCCACCTCTACAAGGTTTCCTTCTTTTACGGCTTCAAGATATTCCTCATTTTCTTCTTTCATAAGATTAAATCGAAGTGTAGTTGTCGCTTCATTTAAAGAGGCGGTTGGTTTATTTTCAATGCCTAGGCCATAAGCCTGATGAAATA
>JALQUF010000281.1 GCA_023263855.1 Yoonia sp.
GGGCATGAACCCGGCCGGTATCCTGCTATCGCCCGGCCCCTGTGATCCCGATCAGGCGGGCATCTGCCTTGCGCTGACGCAAGCCGCCGCCGAAACGCGCACGCCGCTTCTGGGGGTATGCCTTGGGCATCAGACCATCGGGCAGGCGTTTGGCGGCAAGGTGGTGCGCCATTCGCAGATCGTGCATGGCAAGATGGGCCAGATGCATCACCACGGCCAAGGCGTATTCGCCGGCCTGCCCTCGCCGTTCGAGGCGACGCGCTATCATTCGCTGGTGGTCGAACGGGATACCTGCCCTGATGTGCTGCAGATCACCGCCGCGTTGGAGGATGGCACGATCATGGGCCTGCAACACCGCGAGTTGCCGATCCACGGCGTGCAGTTCCACCCCGAATCGATTGCCTCTCAGCATGGTCATGCGTTGCTGAAGAATTTCCTCGACCTGATGAAGGTGCCGGCATGAGCGACCGCCTCAAGCCGCTGATCGGCAGGGCTGCCGAACGCGCCCTGACCCGCGCCGAGGCCGAAGAGGCGTTCACCTGCCTGTTCGAGGGCGAGGCGACACCGGCGCAGATGGGCGGCTTTCTGATGGCGCTGCGCACGCGGGGCGAAACGGTGGACGAATACGCCGCC
>JALQUF010000282.1:0-230 GCA_023263855.1 Yoonia sp.
TGCACGTCGTCGTCATCCTCCAGCGCATCCACCAGCTTCATCAGCTTCTGCATGCCCTCAAGGTCCAGCTCGGTCGTGGTCACCGGTCGCCACGCCAGCTTGGTCGAGGCGCTTTCGCCCAACTCGGCCTCAAGTGCTGTCGAGACGTCATTCAGATCGGTGTCCGCGCACCAGACGGTATGGCCGTCCTCGCTCGACTCGACATCTTCCGCACCAGCTTCGATCGCGGC
>JALQUF010000282.1:240-628 GCA_023263855.1 Yoonia sp.
CATCACCGTGTCCGCATCGCCCGCCTCAGAGGGATAGCTGATCTCGCCTTTGCGCTCGAACATGAAGGCGACGCTTCCGGTCTCGCCCAGATTGCCGCCATGCTTGGTAAAGGTCGACCGCACGTTCGACGCGGTGCGGTTGCGGTTGTCGGTCATCGCCTCGACGATCACCGCCACGCCGGCCGGGCCATAACCCTCATAACGGATTTCTTCGTAATCGTCGCCTTCGCCCGCCTGCGATTTCTTGATCGCGCGTTCGATCACGTCCTTGGGCACCGATACCGCCTTGGCTTCTTTCACCGCCATCCGCAGGCGGGGGTTCTTCTCGGGGTCCGGGTCACCCATCTTGGCCGCGACAGTTATTTCCTTGGAAAGCTTGGAAAACAAC
>JALQUF010000283.1 GCA_023263855.1 Yoonia sp.
TAGATGAAAACAAAGTTCATGGATGTATGAGTCAGATATGGGTTGACGTAGAGTTACAAGATAAGTTAGTTAATGTAAACTATGACAGCGATGCCATGATAACCAAAGGAATAGCAAGAGTTATTTGCGATTGCTTTACAAATAGTGACGTAAAAGAAGCCACAACTATAGGTATAGATGATTTCGATCCATTGGGAATACAGCCTTTGCTGACTGCCCAACGTAGGAATGGTTTGGGAAATCTGATACATACAGTTGTAAATAAATGCAAAAATTTGTAACATGGAAGGGTGGCAGAGTGGTTGAATGCACCGGTCTTGAAAACCGGCAAAGGCGCAAGTCTTTCGTGAGTTCGAATCTCACCCCTTCCGCCACGAAAATGTAAAAAATGGTTGATATTTTGTTACAAATTGTTTATTATAATATAAATGACTAAGGAGATAATTTGACTTATTACGTAAACCAGGCCTGCGTGGGTTGTAAGCATACTGACTGTGTAGAAGTTTGTCCAGTTGATTGCTTTTATGAAGGAGAAAATTTTTTAGCAATAAACCCAGATGAGTGTATCGACTGTGGAGTATGCGAACCAGAGTGTCCAGTTGATGCGATCAAGCCTGACAGTTT
>JALQUF010000284.1 GCA_023263855.1 Yoonia sp.
GGTCGCGGAGATCGTCCACGCGCTCGAGGCGCATCCATGCTGATGCCCTCTCAGGGTGTGCGGATTCTTGTGGCGACAAAACCGGTCGACTTCCGCAAAGGCCATGACGGTCTCGCGGCGCTTGTCCAGTCCACTCTGGCGGAGGATCCGTTCACCGGAACGGTCTTCGTGTTCCGGTCGAAGCGCGCCGACCGATTGAAGATCCTGTTTTGGGACGGCAGTGGGCTCGTGATGACCTACAAACGGCTGGAAGAAAGCACCTTCACCTGGCCCGCGATCCGCGACGGGGCCATGACGCTGAACCGGGCACAGTTCGAGGCCCTGTTTGCCGGCCTGGACTGGCGCCGTGTGCGGTCGCTGGAGGTGCGCCGGCCGGCTGTGGCAGAGTGACTCGGCCCCGGGAATGTCCGGGCATCGGCACACTTGGCCCGGTATAATCTGCCCATGCCCGAAGCCCCGCCCATCGACCTGTCCGCGATCCCCGAGAGCCAGCGCGCCGCCGTTCTGGCGGTTCTGCAGGAGCGCGATGCGCTGAAGGAAGCGAACCGGCGGCTTGAGCATTTGGTGGCCGAGTTGAACCATATCGTGCATGGCAAACGCTCCGAGAAGCTGAGCGAGGACG
>JALQUF010000285.1 GCA_023263855.1 Yoonia sp.
GTTCCAGTCCTATGCGCTTTACCCGAACATGAACGTCTACGAGAACATCCGCTTTCCGCTCAAGGTGCGGGGGGTCGATCCCTCGACCCATGACGCCAAGGTGCGCCGCGCCAGCGCGATGGTGGAACTCGACGATTTCCTGCACCGCAAACCGGCCGAACTGTCCGGCGGTCAGCGTCAGCGCGTCGCCCTCGCGCGCGCCATCGTCCGTGAACCAAACGTGTTCCTGATGGACGAACCGCTGTCCAACCTGGACGCCAAACTTCGAGTCAGCACGCGCGCCCAGATCAAAAACCTGAGCCACGAACTTTCGGTGACGACGATCTACGTGACCCATGACCAGATCGAGGCGATGACCCTCGCAGACCGTGTGGTTGTCATGGAAAAAGGCGTGGTCCAGCAGGTCGGCAGCCCGACCGAAATTTACGACCGTCCCGCGAATATCTTTGTCGCGAGCTTCATCGGCAGTCCTGCGATGAACCTGATCGAAGGTGACATCCACGACGGCGCATTCACAGCGCGAGACACCCGCATCCCCGGCCTGACCGTCGGCAACGGCAAGGTCACGCTGGGCTTCCGCGCCGAGGATGCGTCGCTTGCGGCACCCGGCGAGGGAG
>JALQUF010000286.1 GCA_023263855.1 Yoonia sp.
TCCACACTTATCAACAAAAAACTTGATAACCTAATTGGTGTGCTGGATTGGGATCTTGGTAACTCTGAAGCAGACAATACCTTCGACAAATTGTTTGGTTAGAGTTGACTTTAGCTCTAAATAATTTTATAATAACACATAGGAGAACACAGTATGAAAGATACACTACAAGACATCGTCAAACATACTCATTCATTAGGCTTCATTGATCTTGTGAAGATCGTGGGTGATGACAGCAAGACTGAAATGGAGGCTATGGCAGAAGACAGATCTGTTGTGGTCAAATCCGAACTAAAAAAATCTGTCACAGAATTCACAGGCACATTTGGTATGCCCAATCTAAGCAAGTTGGACATATTGCTTAAACTTCCTGTGTACAAAGACAATGCAGAAATCACAGTGAACAAGCAAGAAAGAAATGGTGCCACTGTACCAGTTGGATTGCACTTTGAAAATGACAACAAAGACTTTAAAAATGATTACAGATTCATGAATGCAGAAATCGTAAATGAAAAACTAAAATCTGTAAAATTTAGAGGTGTGAATTGGCATGTAACAATCAAGCCAACCATGCCCGATGTACAAAGATTGAACTTCCAAGCACAGGCAAATGC
>JALQUF010000287.1 GCA_023263855.1 Yoonia sp.
CGACGAGAGCAAGAAACTCTACTGCGTCTATGTCGCCGTCGGTCAGAAGCGCTCGACCGTGGCGCAGCTGGTGAAGAAACTCGAGGAATCGGGCGCGATCGACTATTCGATCATCGTCGCCGCGACCGCGTCGGACCCCGCGCCGATGCAGTTCCTTGCCCCCTATGCCGCCACCGCGATGGCCGAGCATTTCCGCGACAATGGCCGCCATGCCCTGATCGTGTATGACGATCTGTCCAAGCAGGCCGTGGCCTATCGCCAGATGTCGCTGCTGCTGCGTCGTCCGCCCGGCCGCGAAGCCTATCCCGGTGACGTGTTCTACCTTCACTCGCCTGCTGGAACGGTCGGCCAAGCTGAACGAAGACAACGGCTCGGGGTCGCTGACGGCGCTGCCGATCATCGAAACCCAGGGCGGTGACGTGTCGGCCTTCATTCCGACCAACGTGATCTCGATCACCGACGGTCAGATCTTCCTTGAAACCGAGCTGTTCTATCAGGGTATCCGCCCTGCCGTGAACACAGGTCTGTCGGTGTCGCGCGTTGGCTCCTCGGCTCAGACCAACTCGATGAAGACGGTTGCCGGCCCGATCAAGCTGTCGCTCGCCCAGTACCG
>JALQUF010000288.1 GCA_023263855.1 Yoonia sp.
TCATAGAGACGGTCCATATGCGCCTCGAGGAAAGCTATCTTGCCACGGAGAACTCTCAGCCCTTCCCAAACGCCATCGCCGAGCATGAACCCGCTATCGAAAACCGAGATGGTGGCCTCAGCGCGCGGTGTCATCACACCGTTGACATTGATCAGAATGCTGTCGTTGCGCGGGTCCTGCGCAAACTCATGTGTCCCTTTGCCCATAAAGTGGTTTTAAGCGCTTGTTTGAGGGTGACAATGGCGAAATGACACGCTAGCGGGACTTTCGAACGGACAGTTGGCAGAGTGGTTGAATGCACCGGTCTTGAAAACCGGCAAGGGTGCAAGCCCTTCCAGGGTTCGAATCCCTGACTGTCCGCCACCCAACCCGATCAGTCGCTTGCGCATGGCCCAAAGCCGCTTGGGCTCAAGCTCAAGCCCGAAACGGCTCGCGATAGGGACGGAGACCACGCCTGCTACTAACAGGATAAACGCAAGCAAGAGGAATTCAGTCATATGCCGCGCGGCTCCTGCTTGCCACCCCTGTTCGCTTTATGGGTCAAATGTGCAGCGCCTTGCCGTATGCCGCCAGCACGCTTTCGTGCATGCTCTCGCTGATTGTGGGGTGCG
>JALQUF010000289.1 GCA_023263855.1 Yoonia sp.
CGCGGTGCTTTATCACAGACCATGTTACCTAGATAGGCTTGTGGGTCAGTCCCATTGAATGTGTTCGCATACATTTCAACGTCTGCGTAAAACTTTTGGTAAGTATCTGGTGATCCTGGGTCACCACCGAAGAAGACGGATGCAGATAGGTTTCTTAATTCTGCGTCGATACCTATTTCACTCCACCACTGTTTGATCAGCGCCTGGAAGTCCTGACGCACCGCGTTCGTAGAAGTTTGATAAAGAAGCTTTAACGGCATACCATCCGGCGTTTCACGCACACCATCACCATTAGTATCTTTATAACCTGCTGCATCCAACATTGCGTTCGCACCAGCGATGTCTTGTGTGTCGCAACTTAGTGCTTCAGAATTAAACGCTGCAGGCGCAGGAATCCAGTTACAAGTTACCTTACCTGCTTTGCCATATCCGATTTCAACCAGCAATGGGCGATCAATCGCCAATGACATCGCCTTATACACGGCTGGGTCCTTTAAGAACGGATGAGGTGCCGCCGCCGTTGACCGTGTATTCGCATCTAAATCTGGCGATGGGTTTGTTTGGTTTAGCATGATGCGTTCAACCAATGGGCCAAAGCCCGCAACAGGTG
>JALQUF010000028.1 GCA_023263855.1 Yoonia sp.
GCATATGATCGAGACGATCAACAAGCTGGTCCGCACCGGTCGCCAGATGCTGCATGAGATCGGCCGCGAGCCGACACCAGAGGAATTGGCCGAAAAGCTGCAAATGCCCTTGGAAAAGGTTCGCAAGGTGATGAAAATCGCCAAAGAGCCGATTTCGCTTGAGACACCGATTGGTGACGAGGAAGATAGCCAGTTGGGTGACTTCATCGAGGACAAGAATGCGATCTTGCCTTTGGACAGCGCCATTCAGGAAAACCTCAAGGAAACAACGACACGGGTTCTGGCGTCACTCACCCCACGCGAAGAGCGGGTTTTGCGGATGCGTTTCGGCATTGGCATGAACACCGACCATACGCTTGAGGAAGTGGGCCAGCAGTTCAGCGTGACCCGCGAACGGATCCGTCAGATCGAAGCCAAGGCGCTGCGTAAGCTCAAGCACCCAAGCCGGTCGCGCAAGCTGCGGTCGTTCTTGGATCAATAGGCGGATAAGGCCCGATGGCACTCTTTTCCAAACTTTTCGGCGGTGGCGGCAAGAAACCAGAACCCGCGCCGCCTGAGCTTTACAAGGACTTTGCGATTTTTGCGGTCCCTGAAAAGGAAAGTGGCGGCTGGCGTCTTGCCGCACGGATTGAGAAGGACGGCAAGGTTCACAATCTGATCCGGGCGGATGTGATCCAAACCAAAGAGCAAGCTGACGCCGCCGCCCTTGCGAAGGCCAAGCAGATGATTGACGAACAGGGCGAGCGAATTTTCCGCTAGGCTCTGAGCATTGGCAGTCGCAGGGCTGTAGCCGTCGCGTTTCTCGATATTGCGGCAGTTGCACTTTATCTTTAGTCCGTCGATGTTGGTGCCATGCAAACCCAATTTACCATCTCCACCGACGGTCCCGGCCTTTATGAGTTCACCCGTCAGGTGTCTGATTGGGCGAATGGTACGGGACTTCTGACCCTTTTCATTCAGCACACCTCGGCCAGTCTGGTCATTCAGGAAAACGCCGACCCTGAGGTGCAGACAGACCTGCAAAACTATTTCGCACGCCTCGTGCCGCCGACGACCGACCCCAGCATGGCCTATTTGACCCATACCTATGAAGGCCCTGATGATATGCCTGCGCACATCAAGGCGGCTTTGCTGCCAACCCATTTGAGCATCCCAGTGACGGACGGCAAACTGGCGTTAGGAACCTGGCAGGGCATTTACCTGTTCGAACATCGTGACAGGCCGCATCGCCGCCGCGTGATTGCGCATCTGGCGTAAAGCCGCAGACCGAGTCCTGCACGCAACATCTGAACGCCCCATCTTGCGCCTTCATTTCCCCACTACCCAAAACCTGCGTGCGCTCATATAGTGCCTGTGGATAAGTGGGGCCGCGACACAAGCCATAGGCCCCGTCATACGAATGAGGACTGAATATGCGTTGCCCGTTTTGTGGAAATGTTGACACACAGGTCAAAGACAGCCGTCCCGCCGAAGATCATGTGGCCATCCGCCGCCGGCGGTTCTGCCCGGCCTGCGGTGGACGCTTTACGACATATGAACGTGTGCAACTGCGCGACCTTGTGGTGATCAAAACCAACGGGCGCCGCGAGGACTTTGACCGACCCAAGCTGGAACGCTCAATTCGGATCGCTTTGCAAAAACGCCCGGTGGAGCCAGAGCGGATTGATCAGATGATCAGCGGCATTGTCCGCCGCCTTGAAAGTATGGGTGAAACCGACATCCCCTCGGGTACGATTGGTGAGATCGTGATGGAAAGCCTCGCACGGATTGATACGGTCGCCTATGTGCGGTTTGCCAGTGTTTACAAAAACTTCCAGGCTGCGGATGACTTTGATAAATTTGTCAGCGAACTGCGTCCCGACAGCATAAAAGAAGACGACGAGGCGTGACCCCCCAAACTGATGTTCGTTTTATGACGCTCGCCCTTGCGCTGGGGCGACGGGGCATGGGGCGTGTGTGGCCCAATCCGGCGGTCGGTTGTGTCATCGTGAAGGACGGTCAGATCGTTGGCCGGGGCTGGACTGCTGATGGGGGGCGTCCACATGCCGAACCGCGCGCCTTGGCGCAGGCCGGGGCCGCAGCACAAGGGGCCACGGCCTATGTGACGCTTGAGCCCTGTGCACATCACGGCCAGACACCACCTTGCGCACAGGCGCTGGTTGCGGCGGGTATCGCCCGCGTTGTGATCGCGGCTGATGATCCCGACGCCCGTGTCGCGGGTCGCGGGATCGCCATGCTGCGCGACGCGGGGATCAGTGTGGACAGCGGTGTATGTGCAGCCGAGGCCGTGCGTGACCATGCGGGCTTTTTGCTGCGTGTCACGCAAGGACGTCCTTTCGTGACCCTGAAACTGGCGGGAACACTTGATGGCCGGATCGCGACTGCGACGGGTGAAAGCCAATGGATCACCGGACCAGAGGCGCGTCGCGCTGTGCATATGATGCGCGCGCGCCATGATGCCGTAATGGTCGGGGCTGGGACTGTGCGGGCCGATGATCCGTCCCTTACGGTGCGCGGCATGGGCATTGATCGGCAACCGGTCCGTGTGGTTGTGTCGCGGGCGATGAAGATCGCCGCCACCGGCCAATTGGCGCAATCTGCCCGGGATGTTCCTGTGTGGCTGTGTCATGGCCCAGAGGCGGATGTGACCGACTGGACCGCAAAGGGGGCGGTCAGCCTGCCTTGTGACGTCGCCTCTGGTCAGGTCGCGCCGCAGGGGGTGATGCGCGCCCTGGCAGAGCGAGGCATCACGCGGGTTTTTTGCGAAGGCGGCGGGATGCTGGCCGCATCGCTATTGTCGGCGGGGTTGGTGGATCAGTTGGTGGTCTATACTGCCGGGGCCGCAATTGGGGCCGAAGGGACACCGATGTTGGCAGCAATGGGGATTGACCGATTGGACAGCGCTCCACGCTTTGCGCTGGATCAGGTCACTCCGATTGGCAATGACATTTGCCATATCTGGCGCCGGATCTGATCAACGCCACAGGAATGCATAGCTGGCAAAGAGCCCCTGCAACTTGGCCAGACTACGATTGAACATACTGTGTTTAGGCAAGTCGTTGTTTTCGATGCGGTCCACAATGACCTCAACAGGGCAGGGCAGACCTGTTACCGGGTCACGGTAGCGGGGATAAGCGATCAGCGTGGCGTGGACCAGCGCGGCCAGATCGACGCGCGCCTGCCTGCGCTCAATCGGCATCGCACGGTCGTCTGTCAGCCCCCAACCCGCATAGAACGGCGTACCAAGACAGGTGACTTTTTTGCCCCGCAGCAGCGCCTCAAACCCAATCAAGGACGTCATGGTCCAGACTTCATCCACCGCTTCAATCGCATCAATTGGGTCCGTTTTCGTCAAGATCACATCGGCCAGTTCTGCCGCATTTGGCACATGGCCCGGGCGCAACCCCGCTTCGACATCCGGGTGGGGTTTGTAGATGATGACCGCCGCCGGATTGGCCTTGCGCGTGATTTCAAGCAGGGTCAGGTTGTCGGCGACTTCGGATGTGCCAAGTTTGATCGAGGCGTCATCTTCCACTTGCCCGGGCACCAGTATCCTGCGGCCCTTGGGCAGCGCTGGCAGGGGGTTTGTCTTGAGGTTGTATTTCGACAGCCGCGCCTCGGTGATCCGCGCGATCAGCGCTGTGGCGCGTGCGCGGGCTGCGTCGTCGAGGTTTTCGGAGGCATTGATCAGGTTTTCCAGCAGGCTCGGGCGTGTCGCATCATAGTAGATGCCGGTGTCGTCCAACACGAGGCTGAGCGGATGGATCAGGTCAGCGCCCAAACCACGCGACCGCAGAAAACCGTCTTCGACCAGAATTGCGTCGTCCGCGCCGGTATTGGCCCAGCGCATCAGACGGCGCCCTTTTTTGGTAGCCCGGAGGTGGGCTTTTTCTCCATCGGCAAAGATCACCGGTTTTGGCGTGCCAAAGAACTGCTGCAACGGTTTGCGTTTCCATAGCCGCATGTCGGCGGCAACCCAGCCTGCACGATCATCGCGCCATGCTGTTGCGGCGACGGCAAGGGTGGCTGCGGCTTCCTCGAACGTGCAAAGCCGGTCATGGAAAGGATCGTACCACTTAGGGTACAGGATCATCGCACCGGCAAAAAGCTGTGCGCGGGTCAGCGTGCGTTGACGGCGCTGCACCGGTTTGCGGTCGTCGGTCAGCCCCCAGCCGCAATAGAATGGTTGGCCAAAGACGACGGGTTTGTGTCCTGCCAGGATCGCCTCAAATCCGAGTTGTGAACTGACGGTATAGACCGCAATTGCACCCTCGAGCAGCACCCAGGGCGAGATGTTGTTATCCGCCAGTGATATCTGCGCTGTGCAGTCCTTCTTCGTAAAGTAGCCCTTGCGATGGCCTGCCACAGTTTCGGGGTGCGTCTTGATGATGATCCGCGCGCCCGGATTTTCTGTCTGTGCGTAGAACAGCATTTCCTTGAACGTATTGCTGTCAGCACCGCAAGCCTTGATCGCGGCGTCTTGGCGGGTCTGATCGATCACCAGAACATAGCCGGGCTCGGGGCCAGGCAGTGTTGGGTCGAAGCGGTTGTATTTCGACAGATGGTCGGCCTTCAATGCCGCGATGCCAGCCTTGGCCTGATCAAGCAATGCGGTATCATCCAGCGGGTTTTCACTCAGGATCACTTCCAGATCCGAGCGGGTTCTGGGGTCGTAATGTGCGCCGCCCAGATCAAAGTTCAGCCCGATCGGGGGATATCCATCGCGCCCCAATCCGACCGAGCGCAAAAAACTATCCTCCACGCGCAGGATGGGGGCGTTTGTGATTTCTGCAATTGCTTCGCCGCGGGGAGAGGTCGGGCTGTGTCCCCAGACGCCGACCAGATCACCGTCGCCCGGTGCGCCAAGTTTGATGTCATAGCCTGCCAGTTCAACAATGCGTTTCACCCGGCCCTTGGTCAGGAAGCCGCCGTTATAGACATAAAGGTGTTGGCGCAGGTCTTGGCTCATCTGTGAAAGGCTATTGCACGGCGTGCGACTGTACAACGCGCAATGGGGCGCCATCTGGTGCGCGCTTGCCTCGCAACGCGTCATAGGGGTCTGCGTCATGCAGCATCATATCGACCAGTTCCCGCAAGAGCTGTTGCCGCCCCGAAACAGAATAGAACCCACCGGGCACCTGACTGGTTTCCAGCAGGAATTGCCGATACTCGCGATAGGCCTTTGCGTCGGGTCGCTGCGGGTTAGCAAAGAAGGCAGGCAGCGATTGGTTTGAGACAAATTCAGGTTTTGAAAAAACAGCCGTTCCAAATGCCTTCAAAGGAATACCGCGCCAGAGTGCTTGCTGTGCGGATGTGGAGTTGACGGTCACAGCAGAGCGCGCCTGATCAAGAATATGCGCCAGCTTGCCGCCGCGCAGATAGTGGGTGCGCGATGCGATCCCGTGCTGTGCTGCCAGGCGTTTGATCATGCTACGCAAAGGCGATTGGCCGCTTTCCAAAGGGTGGGCCTTGAAGACAAGGTGATGATGTGTTGGCGCACCGTTGGCAAACCCTGCGATGACCTCGGCAATGAAGGCCTCCATATTTGCAAAGGATGAATGGGCCTGAAAGCTTGCGTCATGTTCCAGTTGCAGCAAAGCAAGGTGATAGGGAAAACCGCCAGCCTTGATCCGCTGTGTCGCCCAACGCCTGTGCAGGGCCATAAACGGCATCAAGAACAGCCGCTTGGAATAGAGCAGGGCTTCGCGGTGGACGGGCAGGGCGCGGTGCGGCTTGAAACCGGGGTAGCGTCCGTTTCGGAACATCACAAACCAATGATAGACCGCACCGTAAAAGATGTGTTGGCGCATGTCGCCCCAGTGGGATGGCGGCGTCGGGATATCGACATCGGAGCGGGCCAGCCTGTCGCGCATATCGGCAACTGTAAAATCCATCAACCGCGAATGGCCGTTGCTGCCACCGCGTTCATATGTGACCCAATAGGGGCGCAGATAGCCTTCTTCAAACACATGGATACGCAGCCCCAGCGCTTTGGCCTGTCTGACCGCTTCGGCATGGGTGGGGCGGGTATCGCCATAGAGCACGATATCGGTAATCGCGTGGTCTTTGAGAATAGCTGCAAACGTGTCTGGCCACTGCGCAAGCGTGTCTGGAAAGGGGATATAACCGGGCGCACGCCCCCAGAAAGCTGCATCCCCCGCATTAAAGCCAACCCGCCACACCGGCACGCCAGCCTTGCGCAGCATCCGGCCCAACTGGCGAAAGAACGGGCCGTGTGGCCCTTGCAGGAAAAGAAAGGTCTTGTTGTCTGGCATCATTGCGCTGCGCGGATTGTGTCGGGTGCCTCTTACTGACCTGATTGGGTGGTTCTGGCAAGCGTGCGGCTTGCCGGGGCAGGCATGAAACGCTAGGTCAGGGCAAAGCAGATAAGGAACGCGCGACCATGTTCACAGGAATCATCACAGATATCGGCAAGGTGCTGGAGCTCGAACAGCGCGGTGACCTGCGCGCGCGGATCGGAACCGGGTATGATATCGCCGGAATCGACATTGGCGCTTCAATTGCCTGCAATGGCGTCTGCCTGACCGTTGTGGCGCTGGGCAGCCAGCCACAAAACTGGTTCGACGTTGAGATTTCGGCCGAAACGGTCGGGGCTACCAATGTTGGCGGCTGGACGGTGGGCGGACGACTTAATCTGGAACGCGCGCTGAAAGTGGGTGATGAGCTTGGAGGTCATATCGTGTCAGGCCATGTCGATGGCGTAGCCGAGGTCGTGGCGATGCAAGATGAAGGTGACAGTACACGGGTGACATTCCGCGCGCCGGAAGAGCTGGCACGCTTTATCGCGCCAAAGGGATCGGTGGCGCTGAACGGCACCTCATTGACGGTGAATGAGGTGGATGGCGTTGATTTCGGGATCAACTTTATCCCCCACACCAAGACGGCCACAACCTGGGGCGACACGGCCGTGGGCGATCACATCAATCTTGAGATCGACACGATGGCCCGCTACGTGGCGCGGCTGCGCGACTATGGCTGAGACGCATATCAGGGTGCCCATTGTTGTCGCGCCCTAAGATGCTTTCCAAAGCCGGTGCGCTGGGCTATCTGCCTTTGCAACATGCCTGCGGAGACACCTATGAATAACGCATTTGAAACGCCCGGTCCGGTTGAACTTGATTGGTCCGACGCGATCAGCAAGATCGAGGACATCATCGAAGACGCCCGCAATGGCCGGATGTTTATTCTGGTGGACCATGAGGACCGCGAAAACGAAGGCGATCTGGTGATCCCTGCGCAGATGGCAACGCCTGATGCGATCAACTTTATGGCCAAGCACGGGCGCGGGCTGATCTGCCTGACTTTGCCGGGTGAGCGGATCGACGCACTGGGCCTGCCTTTGATGGCATCGCATAACTCGTCGCGTCATGAAACGGCCTTTACTGTCAGCATTGAGGCGCGTGAAGGCGTCAGCACCGGCATTTCCGCCCACGACCGCGCACGCACTGTTGCGACGGCGATTGATGCGTCCAAAGGTGCGGCTGATATTGCAACACCCGGGCATGTGTTCCCGCTGCGCGCCCGCGATGGTGGCGTTCTGGTACGCGCGGGCCATACCGAAGCGGCTGTCGATATTTCGCGCCTTGCGGGGCTGAACCCGTCGGGTGTGATTTGCGAAATCATGAAGGAAGACGGCGAAATGGCGCGTCTGCCGGACCTGATCGCCTTTGCGCAATTGCATAATCTTAAGATCGGCACGATCAGTGACTTGATCGCCTATCGCCGTCGCCATGACAATCTGGTGCGGGTCCGTGAAACCAGCACGATCCAGTCCGAGTTCGGCGGCGAATGGGAGTTGCGGATTTACACGGATGAAACCCAAGGCGCGGAACATATCGCGCTGATCAAGGGTGATATTAGCACACCCGAACCGGTGCTTGTGCGTATGCACGCAATGGATCCGATGCTGGATGTCGTCGGGACTGGCCCAAGAGGGCGGCGCGATGAATTTGGCGATGCGATGAAGCTGATTGCTGATGAAGGGCGCGGTGCACTGGTGCTCTTGCGCGATGTGCATATGAAACTTGACGCGATCGAAGAAGCATCGCCGCAGACGCTGCGCCAATACGGTTTGGGTGCCCAGATCCTCAGCTCGCTCGGGCTGCATGAAATTGAATTGCTGACCAATTCGCCACGGCCAAAGGTCGTGGGGCTGGATGCCTATGGGCTGGAAATTGTGGGCACGCGCAAGATCTCGGAGATCGGATAATGGCCGGACCATCCCATTACATCATGCCGCTGCCAGAGTTCGACAAGCCTGTTAAAATTCTGATCGTGGCGTCGCCCTATTATAAAGATATTTCCGACAACCAGATCGCAGGTGCCAAGGCCGAAATCGAAAAAGCCGGGGCAAGTTGCGAGATTGTCCAAGTGCCCGGGGCGCTGGAAATCCCGACCGCAATTGGGATTGCCGAGCGGATGAGCAACTTTGACGGCTACGTGGCCCTTGGCTGTGTGATCCGCGGTGAGACGACCCATTATGATACGGTCTGCAACGACAGCAGCCGCGCGATCCAATTACTTGGCCTGCAGGGTCTGTGCATCGGAAACGGCATCCTGACGGTCGAGACCCGCGCGCAGGCTGAGGTCCGCGCCGATCCTGCCGAGATGAACAAAGGCGGTGGTGCTGCCGCTGCGGCCTTGCACCTGATCGCGCTGGCCCGTAAGTGGGGCGAGGCCGGGAAGGCCGTGGGCTTCACTCACGAAATCCTGATGGCCGGCGACACGGATAGCAAGACGACCACATGACCCTTTCGAACAATCAAAAGCGCAAAATGAAATCTGCCGCCCGGCTTTATGCCGTGCAGGCCCTGTTTCAGATGGAGGCCACCAGCCAAACCGTCGATCAGGTGATGCGCGAGTTTGAAGATCACCGGCTTGGTGCCACCTACGACGAAGGCGAAATGACCGAAGGCGATGTGGACACATTCCGCGCGCTGATGGAACGCGCTGTCGACGCGCAGGCGGCAATTGACCAGATGACAGACCGCGCGCTGGTGGCCAAATGGCCGATTGCCCGGATCGACCCCACATGGCGGGCCTTGTTCCGCGCAGCCGGGGCCGAGTTGGCGTTGAAGCAAACACCGCCCAAAGTGGTGATCAGCGAATTTGTCAGTGTGGCCGAAGCCTTCTCAACCGACGGCAAAGAACCCAAGTTTGTGAATGCTGTTTTGGATCACATGGCGCGCGAAGCGCAGCCAGAGGCGTTTGGTGGATAGATGTGATTTGCTATCCTGACTGGTGACACTAAGTTGGCGGTCAGGAGTTAAGCACATGCGCCCTGACAACGAACCCAATCTGATGCGACTGTATTTGCGCCACTGCGCGATCGGTTTTGCGCTGTCCGCCGTTTTTGTAGGCCTCATTCTTTGGCGCGATGTGGCTGGTCTTGGCTCGCTCATCGCGGGTTCAGACATTGGCTGGTTGGCTGCCTTCTTGCTGTGGTTCTTTCACGGCACGGTGTTTGGCAGTGTGCAATTTGCCATCGTAGTCATGTCACAGGCGCGCGATGATGACGACGACGATGACCATCGCGGCATGTTGGTGCCGGTGCGTGTTGCGGCGCAGTCGGAATCACGTGGACTTTGATGCAGTTTTAGCTGAGGCAGCTGTGCGGCAGCACAACGCTATTTGTGCCATCTGCGAAAATTGCCGTTTCGGTCTCGCCTGCAATTGTCATCTGAACGACGGCACCATCCAGCTCTGATCCCGCAATGCGGATTTGTCCCAGGCTGCTGTTGGCAAGAACGTCATCAAGATCGGCGGAGATAATGATGTCATCGCCTGCGCGCAGACTGCTGATGCGAAAGGTCAGTTGCTGATCTCCGTCAACGACGGGCTGGGCCGTCACAGCCCCGTTTTGAACCTCAACGGGTTGGAATACCTCAACACCGGCACCGGTAGATGTGACATCAAAGATCAGTCCGCCTGCGGACCCATCAAGATCAATCAGTACATCCACATTTTGCAGCGGGCAGGTATCGCTCGAAATCACAAAGCGGTCTTTGGGCGCGCCTTCTTGAAAGCGCAGCGTGATATCAGCGAGGGCGGGTTGAGCAAGCAAAGCAAGCAGCGCGGACGCGCGAAGGATATGTTTCATCATCGACAGGTAAGTCTAAGACAATTCGGGTCGATCTTGCCAGGAAAAGTGACGGGGACCACGGCAACCGTAGAGGTAGCTAATCCTGAGGACCTGTAAGTACAGGTGGGCGCCAGGTAATCAGACCAGGGTCAGAACAGAGCCAGCCCCCTAGGATTTGCGTAAGGCCGCTGGATTTGTACCTATGGTATACGAGAGGCGCAGAACCCGTCCCGCAACAGGTAGGCGGGAGGGTGCTGAAGGGCAAGGCCCCAGCCAGTTTTATTCGTCGATATCGCCGCGGATCAGCCAGCCTTTTGCGCCGACCATATCTGCAGGGGCGTAGCCAAGAAGCAGGCGCTCGGCGATTCCGACAAACACGAGGGCCATGGAAACTTCAAAAAATGAGATATTCGTTAACAGTGACATGGGCAGCTTTCCTTGTTGCTTGCCTTAAAGTCTAGGTAACGAAGCGGTCCAAAACGTGTCGCTGGAATGACGTTTACCCCAATCTCTGCGGGTAATCAGTCGAAATTGTGTCACAAAGCCGTCCCGATTAGGTGAACCAAACATGGCAGAATTCTTGTAACGTATTGAAGCATCATGGATAAATTCTGGCATTGTTATCAATATGCATCGTGGGCCGCGTATTGTTTCCGCTGAGATTCACACATGCGCTGCCCCAATCGACAAGAATCACCAGCCGCTTTTTTTCTTGAGTTTTGTTCACCTATTGTTCAGGGTCTTGGGCATGTCCTATGCGCTTGATGCACCCAGCCTGATGCCCGGTCAATTGTTGGCCCGTGGGGTATCGCGCGCCCTGCGCGGTCATGATTTCGTCAGTGTCGAAGAATTGGTCCCGACGGTAGGTCTGCGGGTTGATGTGATGGCGCTGGGGCCAAAGGGTGAAATTTGGGTCATCGAATGTAAATCCAGCCGCGCGGATTTTCAGTCAGACAGCAAGTGGCAGGGCTATCTTGCGTGGTGTGACAGGTTCTTTTGGGCCGTAGATAGCGATTTTCCGACTGACTTATTGCCCGACGAGACCGGCCTGATCATAGCCGATGGCTATGACGCCGAGATTGTTCGCATGGGCCCCGAGACCAAACTGGCGCCTGCCCGCCGCAAAGTGATGGTGCAGAAATTCGCGCGCCATGCAGCCGTGCGGGCGCAGGCGGCACGTGATCCTGGGTTTGTGGGCCCGCAATACTTTTAGTGCGGCAAAGCTCTATCCTTAGGCCTTGAAGGGCGATCTTACAGACGCAGACGTGATATTCTGATATGATAATTTTGGGGCGGCGTGTCGCGGCTTTGGAATATTATGAGTTTATTGATCGCTAGGGTATTGGAATGACAAACGTCACGATTGAAGTCTGCAAGAGCTTGCCGCCGCGACAGGACCTGAATGGAATTTTGAAAGAATACTATGACCTGATCGTCGTCAGAATGCAGGCGATGGGCTTTGATATTCCGCTGAGTGCCCCTGAGAGCGCTTTGGCAGAGTTCTGGGCCGCACCTGACGCCTATCTGCCGCCAAACGGTTGCCTTGTTATTGCACGTGCAGACGACGGAGAGGTTGTTGGATGCGGTATGATGAAACGCTTTGATGACGAAACGGGCGAATTGAAGCGTGTTTTCGTGACTGAAAAGGCGCGGGGAACGGGGACGGGCAGGGCGTTGATTGAAGAACGCGAAAAAGTCGCGCGCGATATGGGGCTAAAGCGGTTGATCGCGGATACGCTGACGCCGAACATTGAAATGCGCAGCCTTTACCCGAAACTTGGCTTTGTTGAGTCGGATGTACCGATTGAAACGACAAGCTATAAAGACCAGCCCATGCTACGCGAGCAGATGCATTTCTTTTCAAAGATGCTCTAGGGGGCTGATGCGCTAGCGTTTTTTGATGGCCCGCGCGGCGAGTGCGGCCGCCTTGATCTCTTCTGCGATCTCTTCTGCTTCTTCAGGTTCAAAATCCATCGGAATTTCGATCCCCTCTGCCTCGATGAATATCCGCACCATGCCAAGATCGGTTGGACCGATTTGCATATTTGCCTCGATGTCGCGCTCGTTGTTGATACCCATGTCAGTTCCTTTGATCTGCTGGAGATTTCCTACAGCGGGGCGGGCTTGATTGGCAAGGGCGCGGCGGGCAAACTTGCGCGATGGAGTTTGTACTGCGCCCTTTTTCGTCAGGTGATTCTGATTGGCTGGTGGATCAACACGCCGCCCATTATCGCCGGGTTGAGGGTTTTGACGACAGCTTTGGCCTGTTAGTTGCAGGTATCGTTCAAGCGTTTCTGGCACAGCACGATCCGCGCTCTGAAGCGGGGTGGATCGCATGCCAAGGCACCGAGCGTCTGGGCAGTATTTTTTGCGTTCGTAAAGATGCACAGACAGCCAAACTGCGGCTGTTCTATGTTGTTGAAAACGCCAGAGGCACAGGCGTGGCGCAAGCCTTGCTGGACCAGTGTTTGGGGTTTGCACGCGGCGCCGGATACAAAGGGCTGACCCTATGGACCCACGAAAGCCATGTTGCCGCCGGCCGCATATATCACCGCAACGGGTTCATCCGCACCTATGCAAAGCCGGTTCATTCGTTCGGCGTCGACCTTGTGGAAGAGACATGGGAGATTGCGTTCTAGGGGACTTGCAATCAGGAACTCATCCCGCTAGATCACCCTTGTTGCCGCCTTAGCTCAGTTGGTTAGAGCACTGGTTTGTGGAACCAGGGGTCCCCCGTTCGAGCCGGGGAGGCGGTACCATACCTCCCATGTAGTACCGGAGACGACCATGGGTGAGACGCTCATCACATTTGAAATTGGCCCGAACCCGCCGTCAAGGCTGGACAAGGCGTTGGGCCGCGATGTGCCTGACACAGCGTCGCTGAGCCGGTCACGCCTTGCCAAGCTGATTGCGGAAGGTGCCGTTGCTGTTGATGGCATTGTTGTCACCGATCCCCGCCACCGCATCGCTGAGGGGGCTTCGGTTGTTGTCACTGTCGCGGTCGCCGAAGAAAGCCACATCGCGGGCGAAGACATTGCATTGGATGTTGTGTTTGAGGATGACGATCTGATCGTTGTGAATAAACCGGCTGGCATGGTTGTGCATCCGGCACCAGGTACACCGGGCGGTACGTTGGTCAATGCACTGATCCACCATTGCGGTGACACGCTTTCCGGTGTTGGCGGTATGAAGCGGCCCGGCATCGTGCATCGGATTGATAAGGAAACGACGGGTCTGCTGGTTGCTGCGAAATCGGATCGGGCGCACCATCATCTTGCGGATCAATTTGCGGCGCATACAGTTGAACGCCGGTATTTGGCGATCTGCTATGGATTGCCTGACCAGAACGACCCCCGGCTGCGTGGCATCAAGGGAACGTCTTTTGAACCGGGCAATATCCTCAAAATTCAGACGTTTCTTGGCCGCCACCGGACCGATCGCCAACGGCAGGCGGTGTCATTCACGGCCGGGCGTCATGCGGTGACACGGTCACGTATTGTTGCGCCTCTGGGACTGCCTGCTTGTGCAGCCTTGATCGAATGTTGGTTGGAAACGGGCCGCACCCATCAAATCAGGGTGCATATGGCCCATTGTGGCCATGCGCTTATTGGTGATCCGGTCTATGGCGGGCGGCGCAAATTGTCACCAAAAGCCATTGGCGACGCAGGGGTCGCTGCTGTGGCCGCTTTTCCGCGGCAGGCGCTGCATGCGGCGACTTTGGGCTTTAAACACCCTGTTTCAGGTGAGTTTCTGCAATTTGAGGCGGATCTTCCCGACGATATGCGTGATCTCTTGCGCGCTTTTGGCCATCAGGACTGAAATAATTCATCCCATGTGCGTGAGCGCACGGCAAATCATCTCGCAAAACTGAACTGATTGGTTCATATTGACGTTAAGGAAAATGCGCGGGCAGTACTTGAATACAAATGTCAGCGCCACCATATCGATGTTAAGCCTTTATACATAGGAGGGCAGATACAGTGAGTAACTACAAGAATCTTCCAGCGCCAACCCCTGAGGGTGGCCTGAACCGCTATATGCAGGAAATCCGCAAGTTCCCCATGCTGGAGCCTGAGCAGGAATATATGCTCGCCAAGCGGTGGGTCGATCACGAAGATACGGACGCGGCGCACCAGATGGTGACATCGCACCTGCGCTTGGCCGCCAAAATTGCCATGGGGTACCGTGGCTATGGCTTGCCACAAGCCGAGGTGATTTCCGAGGCCAATGTCGGATTGATGCAGGCCGTGAAACGCTTTGACCCTGAAAAGGGCTTTCGTCTGGCGACTTATGCCATGTGGTGGATCAGGGCATCGATCCAGGAATACATCCTGAGGTCATGGTCATTGGTCAAACTGGGCACGACTTCTGCGCAGAAAAAACTGTTCTTTAATCTGCGCAAGGCAAAGAACCGCATTGGTGCGTTGGAAGACGGTGATCTGCGCCCTGAGAACGTGCAGCGTATCGCGACCGACCTTGGTGTGACCGAGGACGAAGTGATCTCCATGAATCGCCGTTTGTCGGGTGGGGATGCATCGCTGAACGCCACGGTTAGTGCCGACGGCGAAGGTGCGGCCCAATGGCAGGACTGGCTTGAGGATGAAAGCGCGAATACCGCCGCCGACTATGAGGCCCATGACGAGCTTGATGCCCGGCGTGAGCTCTTGGCAGAAGCCATGTCTGTGCTGAACGATCGTGAAAAAGACATCCTGATGCAACGGCGCCTGTCGGAAGAAACAGTGACGCTCGAAGATCTGAGCGGTCAGTATGATGTCAGCCGTGAGCGCATCCGCCAAATCGAAGTGCGCGCGTTTGAAAAGCTGCAAGCCAAGATGCAAGAACTGGCCCGCCAGAAAGGCATGCTGGCTGACGCTTAAAGATCGCGTTGCACTGAAGATGTAAGAAACCCCGTCGGCATCTCCGGCGGGGTTTTGTTTTTGCATTGCGCCAGATGTTTCCATTCTGGCCCCGTTGGCGCTAACATCGCAGACAAGAGGGAGAGAGCAATGACACCAGTACGTTGGGGCATCTTAGGTGCCGCGAAATTCGCCCAAGAGCATATGGGCCCTGCAATTCATGCCGCCAAGGGGGCCGAGCTGTTCGCCCTTGCGACGTCGAACACGCAAAAGGCTGCTGGCTTTCAAGCCTTTGCGCCGCAATTGCGGGTCCATGACAGCTATGATGCGCTTTTGGCGGACCCGGACATTGATGCGGTCTATATCCCGTTGCCAAATCACCTTCATGTGGAATGGTCGCTGAAAGCGATGGCGGCAGGCAAGCACGTGCTGTGCGAAAAGCCCATGACGCTCATGGCGGAAGAATTCGATCAGTTGATTGCGGCGCGTGACCAGTCGGGCAAGCTGGCGGCTGAGGCCTATATGATCGTCCATCACCCGCAATTCATCCGTGCCCGCGACCTTGTGCAGGGTGGGACGATTGGCGATCTGGTCCATGTCGATGCGACGTTTACCTATTTCAACGATGATGCCGCGAATATCCGCAACAAACCTCAGATGGGCGGCGGGGGCTTGCGTGATATTGGTGTCTATACCTTTGGTGCCGCGCGCTTTGTGACGGGGCAAGAGCCAAAGACCGTTCCCTATGCAAAGCTACGTCTGTACAATGATGTGGATGTGTTTGCCCAAGTGGTGGCAGATTTTCCCGGCTTTAGCTATTCAGCGACGGTGTCCATGCGCATGTTCCCGCGTCAGGGCATCACCTTTCACGGCGAAAAGGGGGTTCTGACGCTTACATGCCCTTTCAACGCCAATGTGTTTGATGTGGCGACACTAACAGTGGAAACGGATACGCAGAGCGTCACGACCGAGCGTTGGCCCGGTGTGAACCAATATGTCTTGCAGGTGGAAAATTTTTGCAATGCGGTCCAGAATGGTTCCGCATACCCATGCCCGCTTGAATTCTCGCGTGGGACGCAGCACATGATGGATATGGTATTTGCCGCTGGCAAACAGCCTGCTTAGGAGTTGATGATGGCCGAAGACAGAGACCCTTCCGACATTGACGTAGAAACTGACTTTGAAAACATCTGGTTACGGCTTGTGCACATGGTGCTTATCGCGGTTTTGATGAGCATGGCCAGCACGTTGTTGGGCTTCATGACCGTCGCACAGTTCCTGATTATGGCTTTCAACAAACGTGAGCCAAATGAGCAGTTGGCCGAACTGGGCACAACAATGGGTGTCTGGATGGCCAAGGCTGCGCGCTATCAAACCGCGGATAGCGAAGTAAAGCCCTGGCCTTGGACAGAGTTAGACTAAACGGCGGTCGCCCCGGACAGATGCCGAGGCAACCTTTGGTTCTTAGTCTTCCAGGGCTTCCAGCTCGTCAATAAAGCCTTCGATCATCGACAGGCCCTTGTCCCAGAATTTGGGGTCAGAGGCGTCTAGTCCGAAGGGTGCGAGCAATTCCTTGTGGTGCTTGGACCCGCCGGCGCGCAGCATATCGAAGTATTTTTCGCGGAAATCGGGGTCGCCCTCGGCATAGACTGCATAAAGTGCGTTCACCAGGCCATCGCCAAAGGCATAGGCGTAGACGTAGAAAGGTGAATGCACGAAGTGCGGAATGTAGGCCCAAAAGGTCTCATACCCGTCAGCGAAATCGAACACCGGCCCAAGGCTTTCGGCCTGCACCGACATCCACAGCGCGTTGATGTCGTCCGGTGTCAACTCGCCCTCGGCGCGGGCCGCGTGGAGTTTGCACTCGAAATCATAGAACGCGATCTGGCGGACGACGGTGTTGATCATATCCTCGACCTTGCCAGCCAACAGGATTTTGCGTTCTTCTTTGGTTTTCGCGCCATCCAGCAGTTTTTGGAACGTCAGCATTTCGCCAAAGACAGAGGCTGTTTCTGCCAATGTCAGCGGGGTAGAGGACAAAAGTTCGCCTTGTTCGGCTGCCAGTACCTGATGCACGCCGTGGCCCAGTTCGTGCGCCAAGGTCATGACATCACGGGGTTTTCCCAGATAGTTCAGCATCACATAGGGGTGCACTGGCGTTACCGTGGGGTGGGCAAATGCGCCGGGTGCTTTGCCGGGTTTCACGGCGGCATCAATCCAGCCATCCGTGAAGAAGGGTTTGGCAATTTCGGCCATTTTCGGGTCGAATTCGCCGTAGGCGTCCATGACTGTCTCGGTCGCCTCATCCCAGTTCACGATTTTGTCGCTTTCCATGGGCAAGGGCGCGTTGCGGTCCCAGACCTGCATCCGGTCCAGCCCCAGCCATTTGGCTTTCAGCGCGTAATAGCGGTGCGACAGGCGCGGGTAGGCGGCGACGACCGCGTTACGCAGGGCCTCGACCACTTCGGCCTCGACATGGTTGGCAAGATGGCGCCCGGTTTGCGGGGTTGGCATCTTGCGCCAGCGGTCTTCGATCTCTTTTTCCTTGGCAAGCGTGTTGTGAACGCGGGAGAAGATCTTGATGTTCTCGCGGAACACTTCCGTTAGCGCGTGTGTTGCCGCTTCGCGTTTGCTCCGGTCCTGCTCGGTCAGCAAGTTCAGCGTGGCCTCAAGGCTGAGCGTTTCGCCATCAACCGTAAACTCAAGCGCCGCCATCGTTTCATCAAACAGACGGTTCCATGCAGCAGCACCCACGGTCGATTGATCGTGCAGGAATTTTTCCAGCTCGTCGGACAGCTGATGTGGTTTCATTGCGCGCATGCGGTCGAAGACAGGTTTGTAGCGGGCGAGGTCGGCATTAGCGGCCAGCAGGCCAGCAAGATGGTCGTCCTCAAGCCGGTTGAATTCCAACCCGTAGAACACCAGCGGGGTGGTGTAATTGGTGATCTTATCCTGACAATCCGCCATGAATTTGGAGCGGTCGCTATCGGTCGTGCATTGGTAATAGCGCAAGCCCGCAAAGGACATGATACGCCCTGCGATGACGTCGATTTGTTCGTAGCGTTTGACAGCGTCCAAAAGGCCTTGCGCGTCCAGACCGGCCAGCTTGCCTTCGTAGTCTGCGGCAAAGGCGGCGCATTCTTTCTCAAGCCATGCCATATCGCGTGAAATCTCTGGACCATCTGTTGCGGGGTAAAGATCGCTCAGGTCCCATTCGGGCAGGTTGCCAAGGTCCTTTCCGCCGCTTGTGGTTGCATCAAAGACGGGCTGGGGGAAGTGCATACGGAAACCTCTTTTTTACGTGTCGTGAAATACATAGGGACTGTTTGAAACGGTGGAAAGGGCGTCAGCCATAAGTCGCCAGTATCTCTTTGAGATCATCAAGCGTATTGG
Organism: Yoonia sp.; assembly: GCA_023263855.1. Lineage (GTDB taxonomy): Bacteria > Pseudomonadota > Alphaproteobacteria > Rhodobacterales > Rhodobacteraceae > Yoonia. The sequence goes on from JALQUF010000028.1 coordinate 18,352, forward strand.
CCTCATCCACCGGTTTATCGCGTCGCCAGCGCAGCATACGCGGAAAGCGCAAAGCGACCCCGGATTTATGGCGGGGGCTGGCTTGGATGCCTTCAAAAGCGATCTCGAAGACGTGTTCGGGCGGCACCTGCCGGACGGGCCCAAAGCGCTGCAGCGTGTTCTTGCGGACCCATGCCGTGATCTCGCGGAATTCCTTGTCGGTCAGGCCGGAATAGGCTTTGGTGAAGGGGACCAGATCGTTGCCGTTGCGGACGGCGAATGTGTAGTCGGTGAAGAGGTTTGCCCGCCTGCCGTGGCCCGCTTGGGCATAGATCATCACCGCGTCGATGGTTAGCGGGTCGATCTTCCATTTCCACCAGTCGCCACGTTTGCGCCCAGACAGGTAAGGGCTGTCACGGCGTTTGAGCATCAGCCCTTCAGCATTCAGGTCGCGCGATTGATCGCGGGCGGCGCTGAGGTCATCCCATGTTTTGAAAGGGACCGAGGCTGACAGGCGCAGCGGGGCAGTGTCCGGGACTTCGGCAACGAGCGTTTGCAGACTTTCACGTCGCTCTTGCAAGGGCATGTCGCGGATGTCTTTGCCATCATGCTCCAACAGGTCGTAGGCCATCAGGATTACAGGGGCCCCGGTGAGCAGCTTCTTTGGCACGGTCTTGCGCCCGATCCGCTTTTGCAGGGCGTTGAAAGACAGCGGTCTTTCGTCCGTAAAGGCAAGCACCTCTCCATCAATCACGGTGCCACCTGGCAAGTAGTCGCACAGTTGCGCCAATTCAGGAAAGCGGTCGGTCATCAGGTCTTCGCCGCGTGACCACAGGTGGTGTTCGCCACCACGAATGATCAACTGCCCACGGATGCCATCCCATTTGCGTTCGGCGTTCCAGTCGGCAGGTGCGCCCAGATCGTCGAATCCATCCAGTTGATACGCCAGATAGAACGGGTAGGGACGCGACAGATCGGCGGTTGGGTCATCTGCCTCGATCAATGCGTCCCAAGTGGTCGTGTCAGGCGTCCAGTTGCCCATCAGTTTATGGGTTAGTTGTGGCTCGTCCTGCCCTGTGGCCTGCGCCAATGCGCGGGTGATCAGTTTGGCGCTGACACCGATGCGGAAACCGCCCGTCAGCAGTTTGGTAAATAGGAAACGTTCGGTGTTGGGCAGGCTGTTCCAAGCGTCCAGAATGCCCGCTTTGCGGTCGTCGTCCTCTAGGGTGGACAGGGTTTTGATATAGCCAATCCAGTGGGTCAGCGTCTGGTCTTCGGTTTTCGTGGCGGGCGGCAGCACCAATGCAATCGTTTCGGCCAGATCACCGACGATGCTGTAGCTTTCTTCAAACAGCCAGTCGGGCAGACCTGCGACCTCTGCCGCCCATTCCCGCAAGCGGGTTGCGGTGATCGTGCGTTTGGGGCGGCGCCCGGTGAACAGGGCGATGGTCCAAAGGCGGTCTTCGGGGGTGGCCGTTTGGAAATAGTCTGCAAGGGCGGCGGTTTTGACCGTCGTCTTGGTGCTTTCGTCGATCCGGGTGAAAAGCGTGGCGAAGTCTTTCATGCCTCAGCCTCGTCAGCTTGGTCGAACCCTTCGCCTTGATAGTCGGTGCTGACGATATGGGCATCATAGCCTTCGCTGGACAGCCATTTTTGAAAGGCGGATGTATAGCCGTGGGTGGCAAAAACCTTGCTGGCTCCAGTGGCTTTGATCGCAGCGTTCAGCCCTTCCCAGTCGGCGTGGTCAGACACGATGAAACCCCGGTCCGCCGCGCGTCTGCGACGGACACCGCGCAGGGCCATCCAGCCGCTGGCAAATGCAGTTGATGATGGTCCGAAACGGCGTGCCCACGTGGTGCCAAGCGCGCTGGGCGTGGCAAGGACCAATGCGCCGGGGTGGGTTTTGTGGCTGATCTCGGGCGTGACCAGCGTAGTACGGGGCAGGGCGAAGCCCTGGTCGCGAAGGACCGCGTTTGTGTTTTCTATCGCGCCATGTGTCAGGATCGGGCCGATAGCGGAGTTGACTGTTGTGAGCAGGCGCTGCGCCTTACCAAGGGCATAGGCCCCAAGGATGGAGGTGCGCCCTGCGGCGGCGTTGGTGGCCCACCAGTCGTTGATTTGCTGGGTCAGGATATCCTGTGGTGTCCACTTGAAAATCGGCAACCCGAAGGTGCATTCGGTGATAAAGGCATGGCATTGCACCGGTTCAAACGGTTCCGACAGGCCATCGGCCACGGTTTTGTAATCGCCCGAGACAACCCAGACTTCGCCTTTCACCGCCACGCGAATTTGCGCCGATCCAGGCACATGGCCTGCGGGGTGGAAGGAAACGGTAGCATCACCAATCCGTGTCTTAACGCCGTAGTCCACCGTTTCCAAGGTGATATCGCCCAACCTGTGCCGCATCACAGGTGCGGTGCCCGAGGTCGCGAGATAGCGCCCCATCCCCCAGCGCGCGTGATCGCTATGGCCATGGGTGATCAGTGCCCGGTCTACCGGTTTCCACGGATCAATGTAGAAATCGCCCGCAGGACAGTAGATGCCCCGGTCGGTAAAGGTAAGAACGTCGGCCATAGGGCGAGTATAGGGCGTCTTGACCTGTGGCCAATGCCGGGGGTGGGTTTCGGTGATCTTAGTGTGTAACAGTTCGGGACAGACATGACTGAAAGAGGTGGCCCATGGCCCTTGATCCTGCGCTGATTAAATCAACCTATGAGGCCATCAAGCCCGCGACCATGCGCACGCCTACCGTTCACGCAGCACGGTTGTCGTTGCATCTAGGGATCGACCTTTATCTCAAGCTGGAAAACCTGCAGCACACGAACGCGTTCAAGGCGCGCGGTGCTTTGGCCAAACTGCTGACACTGACTGACGCTGAACGGGCGGCAGGGGTAATTGCTTGTAGTGCGGGGAACCATGCGCAAGGGGTGGCTTATCACGCCAGCCGCCTAGGCATTCCTGCTGTGATTGTCATGCCCGAAGGGACGCCCTTCAACAAAGTAAAACGCACCAAGGATTTCGGGGCCGAGGTTATTTTGCACGGCACTGGCTTTGACGAAAGCGTGCAGTTCACGCTGGATATGGCGGCTGAGAAGGGAATGACCTTTGTGCATCCTTTCGACGATCCGGTCGTCGCGGCCGGGCAGGGCACTGTCGCGCTTGAGATGCTTGAACAAGAACCTGATCTGGATGTGATCGTGGTGCCCATCGGGGGCGGTGGCTTGATTGCGGGCATGGCCATTGCGGCGAAATCGGTCAAACCTGATGTACAGGTGATCGGCGCGCAAGCGGCAAATTTCGATGCGGTTAAAGCCCATTTTGACGACATCGGCACCAACTTTGGCGGTTCTACCTTGGCCGAAGGGATCGCGGTGCGCGAACCGGCCGCGGCGAACCTTGCGGTCATTGCCAGCCATGTCGATCGGGTGGAAACCGCGACCGAAGCCGAGATCGAAGCGGCTGTGTTTGATCTGCTGTCATATGAAAAAATCGTGGCAGAAGGGGCGGCGGGCGCCGGACTCGCGATCATTGAAAAGCACGCAAAGGATTTGCACGGCAAGAAGGTTGGTCTGGTGATCTGCGGCGGCAATATCGATTCGCGTCTGCTTTCCACGCTGATCCTGCGGGGGCTGGTCCGTGACGGGCGCATCACCCGCCTGACCTTTGAAATTGACGACACGCCCGGCCAACTGTCCGATATCTCGCGTATTATTGGCGCGGCCGGTGCGAACGTGATCGAAGTCATCCACCAACGGATGATGCAAAGCGTATCGCTGAAACAAGCTGAACTTGAGATCGTGATCGAAGCGCGCGACCAGCAGCATGTGGCCGACACAATCGCCCAGCTGCGCGATGCTGGTTTTAAGGTCCGCGCGGAGAATGATTTGGGCTAGGCTGTGTTCGACAGCTGCGCATCAAAGAATGCAGCCGTTTCATCAAAGATCATGTTGCGCATTTCGGGGGTGTCCATCAGCATCTCATGTTTGCCCCCGTCGATCACGCGCAACACACCGTCCGGCCAGTCACGCATGCGGGCGCGAATGCGCAGAGGGTCCACGATCACTTCGTCGGTGCCCAGATAGGTCAGGGCAGGGACGCGCGGTGATGGCATATGGCTGAGGTGCTGCATTTCACGCAGCGATCTGTTCAACCAGCGCAATGATGGCCCGCCAAGGCCCAGATCAGGATGCATTTGCAATTGTCGGCCAAAAAGCGCCCACATATCCGGATCGTTCGTCAGGGCGTTTTCTTCAAAACTGGCGCGTAGCGCATAGCCTTTTTCTTCTTGGCCGGGGACAAGGGACTTTTCGAACCCCAAAGGCGTGCTGATCGCAGACAGCCCCCAAGCAATAGGGCGCATCACGCTTGCCATTTGGACGCCCCACATCGGCGCCGAGAACATCGCGCCAGCAACGTCAAGCGCTTCGGTCAGGGACCGCAGGCCAATGCAGCCGCCCATCGAGTGGCCGATCATAAAATAAGGGCGCGGCAAGTCCATTTCGGTAGCATAGGCGAGGGTGGCTGCCACATCTTTTTGATAATCCGCAAACGCGCCGACATGACCGACCGCGCGGTTCGGGGTCATCCGGTCTGCGATCCCTTGTCCGCGCCAGTCAATCGCAAGACTGGCATAGCCACGGTCCTGCAACGCTTGTGCTGTTTGGCCGTATTTTTCAACAAACTCGGTGCGTCCGGGAAAGATCAGCACAGTCCCCTTAGCATGGGCCATCGGCCAATGGCCAACGCGGATACGCACCCCATCGGCTGTCGTCAGCCAGTGGGCGCGGCCCCCGTCAGGACCTTCTGCGATCTCTGCAAAAAAAGGGGCCGCTTCAGGCATTACGATAGAACGCCTGCCAGCTTCATGGCCTGGCCCATGTCGCCGTCAACAGACAGTTTGCCCGTCATAAAGGCCGTTGTCGGGTTCATTTCGCCGTCAAGGATCGCTTTGAAAACGTCCGTTGTCGCTGTCAGTGTGACATCGGCGTCGTCGTCGCTGGCGCGCGCGCCACCGCTGTCGATAACAATGCTGCCTTCGTCTTCGATGATGAACTTTGCAGTACCGTCATATCCTGCCCCATCCATTTTGGCGTTCAGGGCGGTGACGGCTTCGGTGACAACATCAGTCATTTTTTGGTCCTCTATGCGTTGATGTGACTATGCGGGTCTGGTGTTGGCCGCATAGTGCGCTACATTACCGTTATGGGTATGCAGACACATCGCTTCAAATGTATCGTTACGGCACTTTGCCTTGCAGTCGGGTTTTCCATACCGGCTTACGCACAGCAAGCGTCGTTGGATGATCTTTATCAAGAACTCGCCGAGGCGGATGAAAATACCTATGCGCGCATCGAAGGGCAGATCATTGCCCAGTGGGAACGCAGCGGGTCTGCCGCGATGGACCTGTTGTTGCGGCGGGGCAAGGATGCCCTTGATGAAGGCCAGCCTGATGTTGCGGTGGATCATTTTACCGCGCTTGTCGATCACGCACCGGATTTCGCAGAAGGCTATTATGGGCGTGCGTCATCTTACTATCTGATGGGTATGACGGGGCCTGCGCTTGATGATATTCGGCAGGCCCTTGCATTGAACCCGCGTCATTTCGAAGCGATGCGCGGTTTGGCCATCATCATGGAAGAGTTGCAGCGCCCCGAGGATGCGTTAGAGCTTTACGAGATGATCCTTGCGATCAATCCGCAGTCGCAAGAGGTGCTGGGGACAGTCGACCGTTTGAAATTACAGCTAGAGGGTCAGGCGCTCTAGGCGCCGGTCCTCCGAGGTTTCGGGGAAATAGATTTTGACGGGTTCCCGGATCACGGCCGTGCTTGGGCCGACGAATACTGGCAAAACGCACTACGCGATTGAGCGTATGTTGTCCTACCGGACGGGGGTGATCGGCCTGCCGCTGCGCCTGCTTGCGCGCGAAGTGTACGACCGGATCGTTGCGGTGCGCGGCCCCGGCGTTGTGGCTTTGGTCACTGGCGAAGAGCGGATCGTGCCGCCGCGTGCGGCCTATTGGGTTTGTACGGTTGAGGCGATGCCCGAGGGCATGGGCTGTGATTTTCTGGCCGTGGATGAAATTCAGCTTTGCAGCGACCCAGAGCGCGGACATGTGTTCACCGACCGCTTGCTGAATGCGCGCGGCTTGCATGAAACGCTGTTTCTGGGGGCCGAAACGATGCGGGATGCGATTGCGGCAATGGTGCCCGGTGTGCATTTCATGCGCCGCGAGCGGATGTCGCAATTAACTTACTCAGGTTCCAAAAAGATAAGCAGGATGCCCAGCAGGGCCGCTATCGTCGGGTTTTCGGTTGAAAATGTTTATGCCATTGCCGAGCTTTTGCGCCGCACGAAAGGCGGCGCTGCGGTTGTGATGGGGGCGCTGTCGCCCCGAACCCGCAACGCGCAGGTCGAAATGTACCAGAACGGTGATGTCGACTATCTGGTGGCAACAGATGCCATCGGAATGGGGCTAAATTTGGACATCAGCCATGTGGCCTTTTCATCGCTGACCAAGTTTGATGGTCGCCGGATGCGGCATTTGCAGCCCGAAGAACTGGCGCAGATTGCCGGGCGCGCCGGACGGCATGTCGAGAACGGGACTTTCGGGGTAACAGGCGAAGCGCCGCCTTTGGATGACGGTGTCGCTCAGGCTATTTGCGAGCACCGCTTCCAACCCGTCAAAAAGCTGCAATGGCGCAACAGCAGGTTGCAATTTGGATCGGTCAAACGTTTGATCGCGACCCTTGAAGAGCGCACCGATGATTTCTGGCTGACAAGGGTGCGTGAAAGCGATGACCTTGCAGCGCTGAAGGCGCTGGCGATGGATAGCGAGGTTGCCGCGCGTGCAACCGATGGGCCTTCGGTCAAACTGTTATGGGATGTTTGCCGTATTCCTGATTTTCGGGGGATCAGTAAAGGCGAACATGCCAGCCTTCTGACCCATATCTATAACGATCTGCATCAACTTGGGCATGTGTCCGCCAATTGGTTCGGTTTGCAGGTCCGGCGGATTGACCGCACCGACGGCGATATTGATACTTTGTCGAAAAGGCTCGCATATATTCGCACGTGGACATACGTTGCACAACGCAACGGTTGGTTGATTGACGAATCGCATTGGCGTGATGAGACGCGCGCGGTAGAAGATCGACTATCAGATGCGCTACATGGCGCGTTGACACAAAGATTTGTGGACCGGCGGACAAGTATTTTGCTTCGCCGGCTCAAACAGAAGGAGAGCCTTTTGGCTGACGTGAATGACAAGGGTGAAGTGACTGTCGAGGGCGAATTCGTCGGACGGTTGGACGGGTTCCGTTTCCGGATGGACAAAGCAGGCAGCCCCGATGAGGCAAAAACCCTCAGGCAGGCGTCTGTGCAAGCGCTGGTTCCACAGTTCCACCTGTTGGCGGATCGCTTCTATAATGCACCTGACCCTGAAATTGATTTCACCGAGCAAGGCGGCCTGATGTGGGGCGACCGCGCCGTCGGCAAACTTGTCAAAGGCGATGATCCTTTCAAACCAGGCGTTCAGGCTTTCGTTGATGATGAGGCAGGCCCCGATGTGGCGGCCAAAGTGCAGCGTCGGTTGCAGCATTTCATCGACCGTAAGATCGCGGCAGGCTTTGAGCCACTCCTGGCGCTGAAAAATGATGAGACGCTGACAGGTGCGGCCAAAGGCTTTGCCTACCGGATGGCCGAAGGATTCGGCATTATCCCGCGTGGCGAAGTCGCAGATGACGTCAAGGCACTGGATCAGGATGCACGTGGGGCGCTGCGCCGCCATGGCGTGCGCTTTGGCCAGTTTACAATCTTCATGCCGCTTTTGCTGAAGCCTGCGCCGACACGCCTGCGCCTGGTGCTTTGGTCGCTTTCCAAAGATTTGGGCGAATTCCCTGAAAGCCCACCGCCGGGGTTGGTCACTGTCCCGGCATCCAAGGAAGCGGCTGGCGGATATTACGCCATGGCGGGCTACCGCGCTGCCGGTGAGCGGGCGATCCGTATTGATATGCTGGAACGCCTTGCGGATATGCTGCGCGACAAAGACAGCCGCGCCGGATTTGAAGCAAACCCGGATATGCTGTCGATCACGGGCATGACGCTTGAGCAGTTTGCCGATTTGATGACCGGGCTTGGATACAAGGCCGAAAAAGGCGAACGCGAAAAGGTGAAAGCTGCCGCTGGCGCGCCCGCAACTGATGCTGCTGTTGCAGCCGTGCCCGATGCCCCCTCGGACAGTGGCACACCGGCAGAAGAAACGCCTGCGGCACCAGCAGCAGAGGTCAGCGACACCGGCCCCGAGATGGAGGTATTCTACACCTTCACATGGGGTGGCCGTGCGGCGCGTCCTGCGCGCCCACAGGCCACCAACCGTCCGCGTGGCAAAGGCAAGCCGAAAGGCAAGCCGCAGGGCGGTGGCAACAAGCCGCAAACCTTCCAGGCCAAGCCCAAGCGCGAAAAGCAGATTGACCCGGATAATCCCTTTGCTGCCGCTTTGGCCGGCTTTAAAAAGGATTGAGCGACCCCCGTCCGACGATCCGGCTGGACAAATGGCTCTGGCATGCGCGGTTCTTCAAGTCCCGCAGCATTGCCGCCGGGGTGGTGACAGGCGGCAAAGTGCGGGTCGATAGCCAGCCTGTCAGTAAACCCGCCCGCGCCGTGGGGCCGGGCAATGTGCTGACCTTCGTGCAGGCCGACGAAACAAAAGTGGTCCGTATCCTGGCATGTGGTGAACGGCGCGGCCCCGCACCCGAGGCGCAGGCGCTTTATGAAGACCTGTCACCGGTTGTGGAAAAACGCCCCTATAATCCCGGCGGCGACCGAAAAGGGCGCCCCACCAAGAAAGATCGCCGCGATATGATGACCCACCGGGGCTTTGGAGAGCCATTCGACCTTGAATGAGGCTGGCGACTATTCTAGCTAGGCTGCGTTAGCTATTCGGAAATTGCGCACCATGACATATATCGTCAATGACAACTGCATCGCCTGCAAATACACAGACTGCGTCGAAGTCTGCCCCGTAGATTGCTTCTATGAGGGTGAAAACATGCTGGTTATCCATCCTGACGAATGCATTGATTGCGGCGTATGCGAGCCAGAGTGCCCTGCTGATGCGATCCGCCCGGATACCGAGCCAAACATGGAAAAATGGGTTGAGTTCAACCGCAAGTATTCCGAGATGTGGCCTGTGATCATCACCAAGAAAGATCCGCTGCCCACCGCCGACGAAATGGACGGCAAAGAAGGCAAGCTGGAACTGTTCTCGGAAGCGGCGGGCGAAGGTGGCTGATTCGGCTGCCATACAACGATAGATCCCTTGTTTTGCAGGGTTTTTCTATGCTGCAACGCGGCGCTTTCGGTAGGGCCGTTTTTGTGATATACTGTGCGTAATGTTGCGAACGAATTGATCCAGTTTCAAGGCCGACATCCCCCGGCGGTGGCGCTTAGCCCCGGCGGTTTTTTTGTCGCCTGGAAGACTGGATCGCCATGAAAGGACGATCATGAGCAAGAAGAAGTATGATTTTAGCCCAAACGAATTTGTCGTTTATCCCGCCCACGGCGTCGGCAAGGTTGTTTCCATTGAAACACAGGATGTCGCTGGCTTCGAGCTTGAGATGTTCGTCATCTCTTTCGAGAAGGACAAGATGACCCTGCGTGTGCCAACGGACAAGGCGACCGACGTAGGTATGCGTGCACTGGCGACCCCTGATGTGGTCAGCCATGCCATGAAAACGCTGCGCGGCAAGGCGAAAGTCAAAAAGGCCATGTGGTCGCGCCGCGCGCAGGAATATGAGCAAAAGATCAATTCCGGCGACCTGATCGCCATTGCCGAGGTTGTCCGCGACCTGCATCGCCAAGACGATCAGCGCGAGCAAAGCTATTCTGAGCGTCAGCTTTATGAGGCCGCACTTGAGCGTCTGACACGCGAGATTGCCGCCGTTGCTGGCAATGATGAAAACGCCGCTGCAGCCGAAATCGATTCTGTGCTGGTGGGCCGCGCCGCTTGATCGTACGCTATTTCTACCCACGATAGCCGCGCCCCTTTTCGGGCGCGGTTTTTTTGTTGTTCTATCAATTCAAACAGTCGCACACCAAAAGGTGCTGGCGCCTTTTGGTGTGCAAATGCTGCAAAAGGCCTCAGGAGACCGAGTATATGGTGATAGGCGAGGCGTGATCACTCACGCGGGGTGGGTTTGGCACCGGTGAGGTCATCCGTATTGATTTTGAAGAATCGATCGAAAATGCTGTCGTCCACCTGTCCAGCACCAACTTTGGCGGGAACGAATTCTCGCTGCGGGTGATCTCAATTGATGATAACGGGTTCAACTTCATCCTTGAGGAATGGGAAGACGAAGATGTGCCGCATCCGGTAACGGAAACCATCAACTGGCTGGCGATTGAGGAAGGCGTCCATGAATTGCCGGATGGTCGCATCATTGAGGCGGGTACGACAACGGCAACGACGACGGCCTCAAGTGTCAGCCTGAACGGAAGTTTTCAGGCGCCGCCTGCTATTCTGACGAATGTTCTGAGTAACAATGAAAGCGACGTTGTTGATAGCGATCCCTTCAACGTGTCGGCAGGTGGTTTCGATGTCCGGCTTCAAGAAGGTTCATTGGTTGATGGGCTGAATGCGGGTGAAACAGTCGGCTACATCGCCATCAGCACCGGCGGCACGGGCGAAAGCGGTTATGCGACGGTGCAAGACGGCCTCGATTCCGGCAATACCGTGTTTGCGCTTGGTGGTACGCTGACTGACGGTGTGATCCTGGCTGAAACGCAAACTGTGCGCCAAACAGATGCCGGTAATGTTGTTATCAACGATAATAATTCAGCCGATGGCGCGACCGGCAATATCAGCCTGCGCTTTGACGAAGAAACAGGCGATGGCGAATCTTCCCATGGCGATGAGATTGTTGGCATCGTCGGATTTGAGGATGGGTCGATTTTGTGCCTGACCGCAGGCACCAACGTCATGACTAAAACCGGCCCACGCCCTGCTGGCACATTGCAGCAAGGCGAACAGGTTTTGTTGCTGGATGGGACATGTGCGCC
>JALQUF010000290.1 GCA_023263855.1 Yoonia sp.
TCTTGCCTTTGACGCAGTCCAACTGGGTTCATGTGGTCAGATTGACTTGGCTCATGCTGACGCTACCTGGAAATGCGGTCGGTATCATGCCTTCCACGTGGCACCGTGGGGTAGTGCCGCTGGCGCAATGAAACGTTCTCTTCCTTTTACGCCGGTCGGATTCCTCACCATGGCCGCCATGCCCACGCTCCACAGCAAGGGTACTGGCCGCCCACCGTATGGTATGGAGACTGCCTTGTTCATGGCTTCTACCACACACAATGCGGCGACCGCCGTGAAGGCTGTGCATGCTCGCGACAACCCAATGCGTCAGGATGCGCCAGAGCGATTGACTGACATCCGTCTCCAGCGAGACCCGACGCAAGCTTTGTGCCAGGGACACGGGCAGGAGCTGTTGCCATGGCGGACGTTGGCAGTGCGCTTGCCAGAATACACGCTTGAAGAGCTGGGGTGTGAGCCGCTTCCACCACCAGTCTTGGACCTGGGTGTACAGCGCCACCATCTGGACCGTCAACTGACAGGCGCACCGGCCGCATCGCCAGCAGCCCCACCTGTTCCGCCCGCTGCTGCACCGGCATTGGCGTCCACTTCCTCATCGACTACCAACCTC
>JALQUF010000291.1 GCA_023263855.1 Yoonia sp.
CAGCTTGGCAACCGAATAAGGCGCTACGCAACCGACTTCGTTAAATGCGCCTTGAATGGGCGACAAAGGGTAATCCGCTGCGCCAGAGTTGTACCAGACTTCGATCGAGTTATTGCCAAAAATCCAGACTTCTTTATGGTCGATCAGCAGCGCCACGGCGTCATCAGGCGTGGCTTCTGCGCTTGCAAAGTCCAATGGGTCAATCGACGTGCCGTCGAGCAACTGTGTGACCCAGATGCGCTGGCTGTTGGGTTCGTTGAAGACGAAATACCCGTCAAGGTAGCCGACCTTAACAGCGCCAGGAAAGTCGATGTCGTTGATCTGCCCGAACGCGTTGGTAACGCGGTTATAGATGAAGCTCGGGCCGTTGCAGGCAATAAACAGTTGAAAACCGTTATCAGCCATGCTGACTGGCCCTTCGCCGGTCACATTGCCTAGAAACTGGACGTTGTTGCCTTTGTCTAACCGAAATACCTCGTTACCGGCAACCGCATAGCCGAAACCTTCAAAGTAATACAGGCCACGCACCGGGCCACCGCCCGACAGCGTGTTAAGCAGTTTTAGCCCAGGCGCACGTTGAAGAAACGCAGGCTCTTTGCCGCCTTCGG
>JALQUF010000292.1 GCA_023263855.1 Yoonia sp.
TGTTTCATCAACTCGTATAACGATGCTCCGGTCGAAGCGCCCTTTGGCGGGACAAAAATGTCGGGCGTCGGGCGCGAAAACTCCAAGGCTGCAATCAACCATTACAGCGAACTGAAATCCGTCTTCGTCCGCATGGGCGATGTTGAGGCCCCGTTCTAAGGCACTGAAATGAAATCTGAATACGTCATCGTAGGCGCTGGCTCAGCGGGCTGTGCGCTGGCCTACCGTTTGTCCGAAGCAGGCCGTTCCGTGACCGTGATCGAGCATGGCGGGACGGACGCCGGGCCCTTCATCCAGATGCCTGGCGCGCTGAGCTATCCGATGAACATGAAGCGCTATGACTGGGGATTCAGGACTGAGCCTGAGCCACATCTTGGCGGTCGGCGTCTGGCCTGTCCGCGTGGCAAGGTGATTGGGGGCTCGTCGTCAATCAACGGCATGATCTATGTGCGGGGTCATGCGCGCGACTATGACCATTGGCGCGATCAGGGTGCCGCTGGCTGGGGATATGCTGATGTTCTGCCTTATTTTCAGCGGCTTGAGAATTGGCATTCAGGTGGACATGGTGGCGATCCGGAGTGGCGTGGAACCGGTGGACCGCTCCACA
>JALQUF010000293.1 GCA_023263855.1 Yoonia sp.
GCTGACAAGATTAAAGCAGGGTTGGAGTTACTACAACATCAGAAGTATTATACGATAGATGGTACTCCAGAGGCATACGTATGTTTAGCAAGTGATGAGACAGTGCCAATACTCAACGTGTCTGCATCATCAGGGAGGTATGTGACGTACCAAAAGGCAGGGAAGAAGTCAGGCTACAAACCTAGTTTTGAAGTACATTCCATTGAAGATGATTACTACAGAGCACGTACAGACTCTACTGTATTGAAGACAGTATTTAATACCATAACAAAATGCTTGAAACAATCAGATGTTAAATCTTGGTCAGATGGTAAGCCTCAGGTTGACTATGGTATTCTTAATAGAGTATTTAGTACTTTACTGAAAGTATACAGACATCAGATATCTGAGGGTAAAAAGAAGTTTACTGTTGATGGCATTTCAAGAGAGGAACTACAAAATATGGTAGAGCAAGACTTTACCCCTGTAACCAAGAAGATACAAACAGCTTTGGAGAACTACAAACAGGATAGTGCATACCAAAAAGATTTGGAAGTGTATGCACCCACACTGAGTCATGTCCTCAAATCAAATGGTAAGTATATTGTGTACACTATGGGGAGAGT
>JALQUF010000294.1 GCA_023263855.1 Yoonia sp.
TTAGAAATACTTTTTAAGCATTTCTATTTGGTCATCATATTCTGCAATGATTTTTAGTTCTTTTTCTACAGATTCTAAAACATCAGGATGTTCACCAACACCTGTTGCATTTTTCAAAAACACTTCTACGTTCATAGCATGTTTATGAATATGTCCTTCAGCATGTTTGATTAATGCATCTTTCATGTTTTCTCTGTTGTATTCTCCAACTTTACTCATCGTATTTTCCTTCCTTTAAATGGTGCTGGCGGAGAGAATCGAACTCCCAACCTACTGATTACAAATCAGTTGCTCTACCGTTGAGCCACGCCAGCACATTGTTAACTATGTTACTTATTTTATATTTAAATTTGTATTGTTTTATTTGGTTCCAACAGGATTAACTTGGTAGAACACTTCTGGATCTTGTGTAGGAATAATTGCAGGAATACTAGATGCTAATGAACCTTGTGCATTTAGTTTGGCAAGTTCTGCTCCGCTTGTTGCAGTTACCATACCTCTTGCACCCAAACCAATACTTGTTAAGTATTGCCATTCGCCACCCATATCTGGATTTGCTTTATACCAATCAAAGTTTGTAGAAATATATTGATCTAATAC
>JALQUF010000295.1:0-255 GCA_023263855.1 Yoonia sp.
TTATGACAGGCTGCGCGCAGCGGGCCCTAAACACCGCTATCAATGATGCGACGATCCGTGTGCTGAAACGGTTTGGGTGCGAAGTGGTCATTGCGGATGGACAGGGGTGTTGTGGTGCATTGACCCATCACATGGGCAAGGTCGATGAATCGCACGCATCAGCGGCAAAAAATATCAACTCTTGGTACGCTGAAATCGAAAACGGCGGATTAGATGCAATTGTGATCAATACCAGCGGGTGCGGCACAACTGTCA
>JALQUF010000295.1:265-596 GCA_023263855.1 Yoonia sp.
GGCTGCCAAAGTGTCGGCAATTGCCAAGGATATCTCGGAAGTATTGATTGATCTGGATATTCCTGAACAGGCGCATGCCGATTTGCGCGTGGCCTATCACGCCGCCTGTTCATTACAGCACGGGCAAAAGATCAAGGATCATCCAAAAACACTTTTGCGCAAAATGGGATTTGAGGTTGTTGAGCCTGCTGATGCGCATTTGTGTTGTGGATCAGCGGGTACATACAACCTGATGCAGCCTGAAATTTCAGGGCAATTGAAAACGAACAAGCTGCGCCGTTTAATGGCCAAATCGCCCGATATTATCGCCGCGGGCAATATTGGATGCATG
>JALQUF010000296.1 GCA_023263855.1 Yoonia sp.
CGACGAAGCATGGCAGGCGTTCTTCCGGCAGCTGGGCGATGACGAAGTCAGCGTCAAGAAAGAGGCGTCCGGCCCAAGCTGGGCACGCCGCGACTGGCCGCCCGTGCCGAACGACGATCTGACCGCAGCCCTTGACGGCCAATGGCCCGTGGCTCCGACCGAGATCAAAGGCGCAGGCGAAAAGATCAAGGCGAAGGCACAGGAAAAAGGCGTTCAGGTCACCGACGACGCGATCCAGCGCGCCGTGCTCGACTCGATCCGCGCCCTGATGATCATCCGCGCCTACCGCATCCGGGGCCATCTGGCTGCCGATCTTGATCCGCTGGGCATGCGCGAACAGACGGCCCACCCCGAGCTTGAGCCGAAATCCTACGGTTTCACCGACGCCGACATGGACCGCCCGATCTTCATCGACAACGTTCTGGGCCTGCAGGTCGCCTCCATCCGCGAGATCCTCGATATCGTCAAACGCACCTATTGCGGCACCTTCGCGCTGCAATACATGCACATCTCCGATCCTGAACAATCCGCCTGGCTCAAGGAACGGATCGAAGGCTACGACAAGGAAATCACCTTCACCCGTGAAGGCCGCAAG
>JALQUF010000297.1 GCA_023263855.1 Yoonia sp.
CGACAAGGAAAGCGGCTGGCTCGAAGGGGCGCTGGACGATCCCGAAGCCGCACTTCCGTACGAGCATGCGACCCTACGGGACACCGCCCCCGACGTGCTTCCGGCCCGCCTGCGCCAAGCCAAACGGCGCGTCGCGCTCCTGACCGGGCTGGCCGATCTGGCCGCGGTCTGGCCGCTTGAAACCGTCACACAGGCGCTTACGGATTTCGCCGATCTGTCGGTGCATCTCGCCCTGCGCGCCACCACGCTGCACGAGATCAAACGCGGCAAGCTGCCCGGCCAGACCGAAGAGGACGCCGAACAGGCGGGCGGCATGGTGGCGCTGGCGATGGGCAAGATGGGGGCGGGAGAGCTGAATTACAGCTCGGACGTGGACCTGATCTGCCTCTTTGACGAGACCCGCTTTGACCCCGCCGACTATCACGAGGCCCGATCCGCCTTGGTGCGGGCGACGCGCAAGATGTGTACGATGCTCAGCGATCTGACGGGCGACGGCTACGTCTTCCGCACCGATCTGCGGCTGCGGCCCGATCCGTCGGTGACGCCGGTCTGCCTCGCCATGGAGGCCGCCGAGCGCTATTACGAAAGCCTTG
>JALQUF010000298.1 GCA_023263855.1 Yoonia sp.
CCCAAGCGTATCCTTCAGGGCACCGTGACCTCCACGGCCAACGCCCAGACCGTCACTGTTCAGGTCGTCCGTCGCTTCAAGCACCCGGTGCTCCAGAAGACGATCAAGAAGTCCAAGAAATACCGCGCCCATGACGAGGCCGGGGCTTTCGCCGTCGGTGACGCCGTTCGTATCATCGAATGCGCCCCCAAGTCGAAATCGAAACGCTGGGAAGTGATCGCCGACTGAGGCGACCACCGACAGATTGAACGAAACCCCGGGGTCAATGTCCTTACATGAAGGCGGCCCCGGACGTCGGGAGAAACCACTATGATCCAGATGCAGACCAATCTGGATGTCGCTGACAATTCGGGCGCCCGGAAAGTTCAGTGCATCAAGGTCCTCGGCGGTTCGCACCGCCGCTATGCATCGGTTGGCGACATCATTGTCGTCTCCGTGAAAGAGGCCATCCCGCGCGGCCGTGTGAAGAAAGGTGACGTCCGCAAGGCCGTCGTCGTGCGCACCGCCAAGGAAGTTCGCCGTGAAGACGGCACCTCGATCCGCTTCGACCGGAACGCCGCCGTGATCCTCAACAATGCAGGTGAGCCG
>JALQUF010000299.1 GCA_023263855.1 Yoonia sp.
CAGAACACCCTTCCCCGGCCTTCGACCGGCACACAGGTGATGGGCATGCCGTTTTCGAGGAAGCGCAGCTGCTCCAGCCCCTCGGCCCGTTCCAGCGGGCCTTCCGGCCACCCGGCATAGGCGCGGAGTGCGGCGGGTGTGTAGGCGTAGACACCGACATGGTGCCAGACCTCGGGCGGGCTGTTCAGATCGCCCACGTAAGGAAGCACTTCCTTGGAGAAGTAGAGCGCGGTGCGGTCACTTCGCATGACAGCGGTGGTGCCCCCCACCCGGCCCTGCTGGCGGTCGGTGACGAAATTGGTCAGCGTTTCCGTGTCGCATTTGACGACAGGCGTGGCCATCTGCGTGGTCCCGTTCATGGCCCCGATCAGCGCCTCGACAAACCACGCAGGCGTCAGCGGCGCGTCGCCTTGCAGGTTGATCACCACATCGGGGTCATTGTTCAACTGAGCCAGCCCTTCGGCACAGCGTTCCGACCCGTTGCGGGCCTCTGATGTGGTCATCAGCACCTCCGCCCCAAAGCCGCGCGAAGCGTCTGCGATGCGGGTGTCATCGGTCAGCACATAGACCCTATCCACGCCGGAC
>JALQUF010000029.1 GCA_023263855.1 Yoonia sp.
GACCGAGGCCGGGATTGCGGTGGATGACGCCACTCTGGCGGCGGTCGATCTGTCGGGCATGACCCATGACAGCGAACTGGCCGTGGCGCGCAAACTGGCGGAATGGCCGCGTCTGGTGGAAATCGCCGCACGCGGACATGAGCCGCACCGGATTGCCTTCTACCTCTATGATCTGGCCTCGGATTTCCACGCGCTCTACCACCAAGGCAACGCGGATGAGGCACTGCGCTTTGTCCAAGAGGGTGACTCAGAAACAACACAGGCGAAAATTGCGCTGATCCGGTCCGTAGCAATTGTTATTTTGCATGGTTTGGGTATTCTTGGAGTCACTCCGGCGGAAGAGATGCGCTAACGCACAAACTGCCGGGCAGAGCTTAAATGACCCCGCAAAGCCATAAGGCATGGGGCGCGTAAGAGGCGAAGATGGCAGTATACGATGAGGGGTTTACCCCGGCGGCAAGTATGCCGCGTGTTACCAATTTGATGAACTATGCCGGGGCGGCGTTGTCGCTCTCTTTGATGCTGGGCGTCGGTTTCTGGGGGTACAAGCTGATTGTGCGCGATGTCAGCGGCATCCCCGTCGTGCGGGCGATGGAAGGCGATATGCGTGTGCTGCCCGATAACCCGGGCGGCGGTGTTGCCGCGCACAAGGGGTTGTCGGTCAATGAAGTCGCCGCCATTGGCGAGGCAGGTGGCCCCGAGGATCGTTTGGTTTTGGCCCCGCGTACCGCAGGGCTTGCACCTGAAGATCTTGAAGCGCAGCCGATAGCCGAAGCGCTGGCCACAGCGACCGCCACTGCCCCGGTTGAAGTACCCGCAGTGACAGAGCCAAGTTTGATCGAAGATGACGCTGCAGCGCTGGCCGCGCAATTGGCCGCAATAAGCAGTGAACCGGCCTTGCAACCAACGCAAGAGACCACCGCAACGGGCATTCCGGCCAGTGTGCCCGGCGTGTCCACGTCGGTGCGTCCGATGATCCGCCCGGCAAACATGCGTATTGCCACGGCCACCACAGCCGCCCCTGCCGCCGCGACCGCAGAAGTGGCTGTCACCACAACGACATTCCCCGCAGGCACCAATCTGGTGCAACTGGGCGCCTTTCCGAACCCGGCTTTGGCCGCACAGGAATGGGACCGTCTGCAATCGCGTTTTGGCCAGTTGATGGGCGAGCGGGGCCGCGTTATTCAGGTCAGCAATCAAAGCGGTGCGACATGGTACCGCTTGCGCGCCAGCGGTTTTGCCGACCGCGCCGAAGCCCGCCGCCTTTGCGCAGCATTGCAGGCTGAAGGTGCGGAATGTATCGCTGTGGTGGTTAACTAAGTGGCTATGACAGCGGCGATTTTCGGCCCCGAGGGGCCGAAGATCACGGCGTGGGAACAGGCCTTTTTTCGCGAAACACAGCCCTTTGGCTTTATCCTTTTCGCGCGCAACATCGAAACGCCCGACCAGTTGCGGCGGCTGACACATAGCCTGCGCGAAAGCGTCCAGCGCGACGCCCCGATCCTGATCGACCAAGAAGGCGGCCGCGTGCAGCGGATGCGCCCGCCCCATTGGCGTGAATACCTGCCCGCTTTGGATCAGATGGCGCGTGCGCGCGATCCGCTGCGCGCGCAATGGGTGCGCAACCGGCTGATCGCGGCGGAACTGACGGATGTGGGCATTGATGCCAATTGCGCCCCGCTGGCTGATATCGCCGAGGATGCCACCCATCCGGTCCTGCAAAACCGGCTCTATGGGCGTGATGTTGAAACCGTCGTCGCAGCAGCCCGCGCCTGTGCCGATGCGCATTTGGCGGGCGGTGTGCTGCCGGTGCTAAAGCATATCCCCGGTCATGGCCGCGCCACGATGGACAGCCATCTTGCGTTGCCCCGCGTTGACGCCCCGCGCGCGGCATTGGAGGCGCGCGACTTTGCCGCATTCAAGGCGCTGAATGATTTGCCGATGGGGATGTCGGCGCATATTGTTTTCTCGGATATTGATCCTGTCGCACCTGCCACAATATCCGCTGCAATGATGAAAGTGATCCGACAGGATATTGGTTTCGATGGTCTTTTGATGACTGATGATCTGTCGATGCAGGCGCTTTCGGGCACGGTGGGGGAACGCGCGACCGCGGCGCTGAAGGCCGGATGTGATGTGATTTTGCATTGCAATGGCGAACAGGCTGAAATGCAGGCGGTGGCTGCTGCCGCAGGGCTGATGGGCCCGCAGGCGATGGCCCGCGCAAATCGGGCGCTCGCGATGCGAAAAACCCCTGCAAAGATTGACATCCCGAGCTTGGAAGCGGAACTTGCACACCACTTAGGCTGAGGGCAGATGCAGGGCGAAGAGTTTCAAGAAGACGCGATGAGTGTCAGCG
Source organism: Yoonia sp. (assembly GCA_023263855.1). Classification (GTDB taxonomy): domain Bacteria; phylum Pseudomonadota; class Alphaproteobacteria; order Rhodobacterales; family Rhodobacteraceae; genus Yoonia. Next base: position 2,360 of record JALQUF010000029.1, read on the forward strand.
AGCGTGTTGCCGCTGAAGCCTTGATCGTGGATGTGGGTGCCTTTGAGGGGCCGCTTGATCTGTTGTTGACCCTGTCGCGCACGCAGAAGGTTGATCTACGCCAGATTTCCATCCTTGCCTTGGCCCAGCAATATTTGGCTTTCGTTGAACAGGCCAAGCGGTTGCGACTTGAACTGGCGGCAGATTATCTGGTGATGGCCGCATGGCTGGCTTTCCTGAAGTCGCGCCTGTTGCTACCCCCTGATCCGTCCGAGGAAGGCCCCTCGGGCGAAGAATTGGCGGCGCATTTGGCCTTTCAGCTTGAGCGCTTGGAAGCGATGCGCAACGCGGCTGCGCAATTGATGGCGCGCGACCAGCTGGGGCGTGATTTCTTTGCGCGCGGCATTACCGAAGATGTGCAGCGCGTGCGCCGTGTGACTTATACCGCGACCCTGCTGGACCTGATGCAGGGCTATGCGCGCATTCGCACCCGCGATGATTTCCGCCCCTTCGTGATGGACCGCCAGCACGTCATGACGATGGAACAAGCGCTTGAACGCATGCGCGGTTTGATCGGTTTTGCAGGCAATTGGACAGATATCGTCAGCTATCTGCCGGATGGCTGGGATGCTGATCCGCAGCGCCGCCGCTCGACCACGGCGGCCACGTTTGCGGCCTCGTTGGAACTGGCGAAAGAAGGCAAAATCGAAATCCGGCAGGGCGACACCTTTGCCCCGATCGAAATTCGCAAGAGAGACCCCCGCGATGAGTAAGAAAGACGCACCACGCAACGACAGCCTGTTCGAGGCCCCGCCGATGGGGGAACAGGAACGCATGGTTGAGGCGATCCTGTTTGCAACGGCGGACCCGGTGACTGTCACTGAACTGACCGGCCGCATGCCCCATGGCTGCGACCCGGCCGAGGCGATTGCGCATTTGCGCAAACGCTATGACGGGCGCGGCGTCAATGTGGTGCGTGTGGGCGATGCCTGGGCGATCCGCACAGCGGGTGATCTGGGGTTCTTGATGCAGAAAGAAACGGTCGAGACCCGCAAGCTGAGCCGTGCCGCGATCGAAACACTTGCCATCGTAGCCTATCACCAGCCCGTCACCCGTGCCGAGATTGAGGAAATCCGGGGGGTGAGTGTCAGTCGCGGCACGATTGATCAATTGATCGAGCTTGAGTGGATCAGGCTGGGGCGACGCAGGATGACGCCGGGGCGGCCTGTGACCTTTGTGGTGACGCAAGGATTCCTTGATCACTTCGGTCTGGAAAATGCCCGCGATCTGCCGGGCCTGAAAGAGCTGCGTTCAGCGGGCTTGCTCGAGAACCGCCCACCACCGGGCACTGCGGCCATGACCGAGGCCGAGGATGCCGATGATGATGAAGACCAGACCGAATTGTTTGAAGATTGATCGTAGCACCTTATCTTGGGCTTAGCTGACAGGGAGAAGCCGATGAACATGAACCGATTGATCAACATGGGCCTGCGGATGCTGATGCGCAAAGGCACCGAGATGGCGGCAAACCGTGGCAAGCGCCCCGAAGACATGACACCGCAAGAGCGCGAACAGGCCAAGTCGGCCCGCCAAACGGCGCAAAAAGCGCAACGTGGCATGCGGGCGGCACGGCGGTTTATGCGTTAACTCTTGAAATGCTTTGACAGCTTCAACCCTTGCCCTTGATAGTTCGACTTGATCTCACGCCCATAGAGTGCAGCGGGCAGGGCGGCCATGTTTTCATAGACCAAACGCCCCACGACCTGCCCATGTTCCAGCACAAAGGGGGCTTCGTGGCAACGCACTTCCAAAACACCGCGCGAGCCTGATCCGCCTGCCTGGGCATATCCGAATCCGGGGTCAAAGAACCCTGCGTAATGCACACGGAATTCGCCGACCATCGCCAGATAGGGCGCCATTTCAGCGGCTTGCATGGGGGGAATCACAATCGCTTCGCGGCTGACCAGAATATAAAACGCACCGGGGTCAAGGATGATCCAGCCATCCTTGGTGTGGACTTCTTCCCAGAACTCTGCCGGATCATAATGGTTGAGTTTGGACAGATCCACGACGCCCGTATGCGGTTTGGCGCGGTAGCCGACCAATGTGCCCTCGTTGGGCTTAAGATCGACCGAAAAGCCAAGCCCGTCCGAGATGACAGGATCGCCCGAGACAATCGGCGTTTGCGCATGCAGCGCGCGCAAATCGTCGTCTGACATCAAGGTCTTGCCTTGGCGAAAGATGATCTGGTTCAGCATCTGGCCCGGACTGGCCACAACCGAAAAGGACCGGGGGCAAATTTCAACATAAAGCGGGCCATCATAGCCTTCGGGGACGCGGTCAAACTCGACCCCGTGATCGGTAATGATGCGCGTCAACAGATCAAGCCGTCCGATTGAGGATTTGGCGCTGGCAGCCGCTGTCATGCCCTTGGGCAGATGCAACCGCTCCATCAGGGGGACGACATAAACGCAGCCTTTTTCCAGCACGGCCCCGCCATCCAGTTCGATGGCGTGCATCTGAAAATCTTGCAGCCGCGCGGTGACTGTGCGTGTACGACCGGCAAGAAACGACGCGCGCACACGGTAGGCCGTATGGCCCAGGCGTAAGTCCAGCGATGCGGGTTGGATCTGATCATCCTGGATGGGGGTCTGACCAACAATGCGGCCCGCGGCGATCATATCGCGGATTTGATGGTCGGCGAGCACACCAGCGTTAGTCATTTTATCCCCCATTCGGATATCAAAACGCCCGCCGTGCGTATGCAACGACGGGCGGTTATGATTGGTCGGGCTAGCAGGACTCGAACCTGCGACCTTCCGTCCCCCAGACGGACGCGCTACCAGGCTGCGCCATAGCCCGACTTGCGGTGTTCATACCCCAAAACTGTCCAAGGGCAAGCCCGAAAAACACCTATCCGCCACGCATCCGTGCCTGAACTGTTTCCAGCCGCGCCAGCAGTGGCGCAATCTGGGCTGCGCGCGCTTGCAAACGCGATCTGTCAGCAGGCGCGCGCCCGATCAAACGGGGCGCTGCAGCGGGCAGGCCTTGTGGTGGGGCAGGTAAATCAATGCTGAACGCAGGCGGTGTGCTGTCCGCAGGTGCGTCCAACGGCAACGCGTCTTGTTGCGCCACGGGTACCGGTACAACGGGCGCGGGCGGCGTTGGTGCAGGCACGGCTTGTGGTGTTGGCGCGGGTGCCGCCGTCATTGATTGTCCAAGGCTGGCTACATGCTTGACGCCTTGTTCGCGCAGCAGCTTTTGTGTGCCTTTGATGGTCAGACCGTCCTCGTGCAGCAATTGTTTGATACCGCCCAAAAGGTCCATATCGGCGGGGCGATAATAACGCCGCCCGCCGGCCCCTTTGACAGGTTTGATCTGGCTGAACTTGCTTTCCCAAAAGCGCAGCACATGGGTGGGCGTATCCAACCACTCAGCGACTTCACTGATCGTCCGAAATGCGTCTTTGGCTTTGGCCATGACCTAGCGCTTGTTCCCGTCTGCAACGCGATCTTTCATCAGATGCGAGGGGCGGAATGTCAAAACGCGGCGGGGGTGGATAGGAACCTCTTCGCCGGTCTTGGGGTTGCGGCCCACGCGGGCCGCTTTGTCACGCACCGAGAACGTGCCGAAAGATGAAATCTTGACTGTCTCGCCTGCGACCAGACTGTCGGACACATGGCCTAAGACGCTTTCGACCAGATCTGCGCTGTCGTTCCGCGAAAGTCCAACCTGACTATGCACTGCATCTGCCAGATCCATCCGCGTCAATGTCTTATCGGCCATCACGTACCCCCTCACGATTTCAAAAGAGCATAGGCCCGCCGCAAATTCAGAGTCAATAACAACGGCTTGGCAAAGGGCGGTAACACTGCGTTTCCGCCAATTACCAGCGGATCACGACCGCCCCCCAGGCCAAACCGCCACCGATTGCTTCGGTGACAACCAGATCGCCTTGCTTGATTTGGCCGTTTGCTACGCCGACAGACAGGGCAAGGGGAATCGATGCCGCCGAGGTATTGCCATGATCCTGAACCGTCACGACAACCCGCTCCATCCCGACACCCAGCTTTTTGGCGGTCGACTGAATGATGCGGATATTGGCCTGATGGGGCACGACCCAATCGACATCATCCGCGCCAAGGCCCACCTTTTGCAGCGCGGTATCAGCTGTCTGGGCCAGTTTTTCGACCGCATGGCGGAAGATTTCCTTGCCTTCCATGCGCAACATGCCGGTGTTCTGGGTCGAGACGCCACCGTCCACATAAAGCAGATCTTTATAGCGCCCGTCCGAATTCAGATCCGTCGACAGTACTCCGCGATCACTGTTATCGCCGGTCCCGTCTTCTGCTTGCAAGATCAGCGCACCGGCCCCGTCGCCAAAAAGCACACAGGTGCCGCGGTCGGTCCAATCCATGATCCGGCTGAATGTCTCGGCCCCGATCACAAGCACCTTGTCCGCCTGACCTGACACAATCAGCGCATTGGCATTCGACAAAGCGTAGACGAAACCCGCACAGACCGCTTGCACATCAAACGCAAAGCCCTTGGTGTTGCCAATCGCATGCTGGACCATAGTGGCCGCAGAGGGGAAAGTCAGATCGGGGGTTGAGGTGGCCAGAATAATGGCATCGATATCGTCGCCTTCCATACCGGCCATTGCAAGCGCGGCTTTGGCGGCTTTGGACGCAAGATCAGAGGTTGTTTCACCTTCGGCTGCAAAATGACGCCGTTCGATGCCAGAGCGCGCCTTGATCCACTCGTCCGATGTGTCGAGCGTTTTTTCGAATTCAGCGTTGGAAACCACACGTTCGGGCAGGTAGTGACCAACCCCTTTGACGACTGCGCGACGCATCATGCCTATTTGCCTGTCTTGGTATTGGGACTGCCCGTCCCGCCTTCTTGCCCGTTATCTTGGGCAAGTGACGCAGCGGACGCAACCCTTGCGGCAAGTTTATCTGAAAAACCGCTTTGTGCCAGACGATAGGCCAGATGCAGTGCGGCGGCGACGCCGGTTGCATCGGCTGATCCGTGACTTTTGATGACCGTCTGGTTCAGCCCCAGAAACACGCCACCGTTGACGCGGCGGGGGTCAATCCGTTTGCGCAGGCTGCGCAGTGAACCGCGCGCCAGCAGCGCACCGAACATGGACCACGGGTTCTTCATCAGCGCGCTGCGCAGCAGATCACTGATCAGCGTTGCAGTGCCTTCGCCGGTCTTGAGCGCCACATTGCCGGTAAAGCCATCCGTCACGATCACATCGACCTTGTCCGACGGCAGATCTCCGCCTTCGACAAAGCCGACATAGTCGAAATCGCCAATCACAGCGGCATTTGCGATCAGCTCATGGGCAACCTTCAGTTCGGCGCGGCCCTTGTGTTCTTCTGTGCCAACGTTGAGCAAGCCGACCCGTGGGCGGGCGATGTCAAGGCCGTTGCGCGCATAAGAGGCGCCCATCAGTGCATAGGTCAGCAGATCATCCTGATCGGCGCGAATATCGGCACCGGCGTCCAGCATCACGTTGAACCCTGACGGATTGCGCGACGGCCACAGGCAGGCGATGGCAGGGCGGTTGACGCCCTCGGCCTTGCGCAGGCGCAGCATCGACATGGCCATCAGCCCGCCGGTGTTGCCACAGCTGACCGCAACAGCGGCCTGATGCGCGCGCACCGCTTCAATCGCGGACCACATCGAGGTGTTCTTGCCGTTGCGCAGCACATGGCTGGGCTTGTCGGTCATCTTTACGACATCAGAGGCGTCATGGATCGTGACGCGGGATGCGATCTTGTGACTGGCTAGCAGTGGCGCGAGCTCGGCCTTGGGGCCGTGCAGGATGGCGCGGGCGGCTGGTTTGTCGCCAAGAAACTGCGAAAGGCCCGCAACAACAGTTGCAGGCCCCTGGTCGCCGCCCATGGCGTCGACGGAAAGCACGTGATCAGCAGCAAGTCCCTGCGTCGGAGCGTTGTCCGTCTGGGCTTTTGTCATGCTGGGCGCCTTTATGTCGCTTTATGCAGCGTCTTCGTCGAGATCGACTTCTGTTGTGTCTGCAATCACTTCACGTGTCGCATAGTGGCCGCAAGATGGGCACACGTGGTGTGGGCGCTTGAGCTCACCACAGTTGTCACACTCGTTGGGGTTCGCCGCAACGAGTGAGTCATGTGCGCGCCGGTTGTTGCGGCGTGATTTGGATACTTTGTTCTGCTGGACAGCCATGTCTCAACCCTATGATATAAAGGGCCTCGGCCCTGATTTCGTTGCGTCTGGCGGGGTCCTACGCCATTGCGGCCGCCCTGTCGAGACACGATGTAAAAGAGGCCGCGAACATACTGCGATTCCATATATGTGCAACCCCTTTTCAGTCTTGCCCAAAAGGCAATTATTTATCTTTGTTTTCAAGCCTTTCACGAAGCGCGCCAAGCCCTGCGAATGGCTTTGCATCATCGTCTGTCATAGGTGCGACACCGGGTTCGGTGAACACCGCCTGTGATAAATCGGCCCCTTTGGCGCGCGGATAGAGCGGCAAGGCAAGTGTCAGCGCCTCGATCATCACCTGCGCCAGATCCAATGTTTCGGGCAGGGCTTCAACCGTGTCGTCCACGGGCATTTCGACCTCTGAAGCCTCGATTTCGGGCATATCGGCGACATAGCTGCGAGTCAGCTCTTCGTCGATGCGTGTGGTCACGGGGTCCAGTGTCACCACGCATTCCTGCACCACGGTTGCACCCAAATCCGCTGTCAAAGACCAATCGTGCCGCCCTTGCGGGGCCAAGGCACCTGTGAACCGCAGTTTCTTGATGCCCACAATCCCAAGTTCCGCAGCAATGGCTTTGCGCTCATCGGCTGTAGGAGACAGATCAAACGCGGTCGGTTTGCGCGTTGCAAGATCGGCCAAACGCAGATGTGACTTGGGTAACTGGGGCATTGCTGCTTTCGATTCTTGAACAGGGGCGGGGTGTACTGTATCGGGGATAAAAGGCGCGCGGCGCCAAAGCAAGAGGCGACGGGTATGAGTGCGATGACAGGTAGACTGCAAAAAACGATGACGGCAGCGGGGCTGGCCTCGGCGCTGATGATCGCGTCTGGCTGCACGCAAATGGACCGGTATCACGGCTTTATCCCTCCGCAAGAGGAACTGGCAACGCTGAACGTCGGCACGACAACAAAGTCGGAGGTCATCGCGCTTTTCGGCCCGCCACGCTCAGAGCGGGCGCTGCAAAACAACACGCTGTATTACGCATCGAGCCAATTCCGGCTGTTTGGCCCCTTCGCCCCCGAAGAGATCGACCGTCAGGTGCTTGCCCTTGATTTTGACAGCAACGACCGGCTGCGCAACGTCGCGCGCTATACGCTAGAGGATGGTCGCGTCGTGGTGCTGGACCGCCGCGTCACCGAAGATGGAATCAACGATGTGACCTTCCTGAGCCAGTTGCTGGGATCTCTGGGACGCATTGATGCGGGGCAATTGCTGGGCGAAGAGCCTTAGGTCAGCGCACCACATAGACAGACATCGGCGCATGCGATGCGACGTAGCCTGCGTTTGATGCAAAGATATGTTCCTTCAGGCCGGGAACATGGCTGGCCATAATGATCAGATCGCTGTCTGTTTTCTTAGCGGATTCAATGACCTCTGCGCCAATATTGAGGTGAAAATCACCGCGGAGTTCAACATGATCGGCGACCTTGATGGCGTATTTATGCGCTTGTTCTGCGGCAAACTCATCCAGCAAAGCACGGGTCTTGCTGCCTTCGGTTCTTTTGGACGTGGTTGGCACCGCATCAACAACGCCAACATAAATGACTGTCGCGTCATGCTCTTTGGCGGTTTTCGCAGCAAGCTCCAGCGCCTTGTCCAATTTGTCAGCATGGTCCAGATCAACCGGTACGAGGATACGTGAATACATCGGAGTTCTCCTTTGTTGCCACGCCAGCCTAACCCGGCCGATTTGGTATCACACTGACATTAATCAAGTCGGGGCCCGGCGCGCAGGGTCTAGTCTTCCGGCTCAAAGGTCAACGCAACCCCGTTGATGCAATAGCGCAAGCCAGTCGGTTGCGGGCCATCGGGAAACACATGCCCCAAATGTGCCTCACAGCGGTTACAATGCACTTCGGTGCGCTTCATAAAGAAACTGCGGTCCACGGTTTCGCCAACCATTTCGGGGTCAACAGGCTGATAGAACGACGGCCATCCTGTGCCGCTTTCAAACTTGGCGCCTTGATCAAAAAGCGGTGCGCCACAGCACACACACAGGTAGGTGCCGGGGTCTTTTGGAAAATTCTCATGGGTGCCGGCCCGTTCGGTGCCATGCTTGCGTGTCACCTTATAGGCCATGTCCGAAAGCTGGGCGCGCCATTCGGCGTCTGATTTCAAAACTTTATCCATTGGTCTGATCTTCCTTTCGCCGTTTCACGGCTCAACCTAAGTCTGTGCAAGTGTTCGCCAAGGTCAGAGGTGATGACAATTCCGTTTACGCGCATCGGGTGATGCGCTGAGCCCTTGCGCAGATCGCAGCTCTGACATAGCACGCGCATATGGCCAAAACACCCTTGCTCCAACTATCTGATATCGCGCTGACCTTCGGCGGCGATCCTGTATTCGAAGATTTGTCGCTGGTTGTGCAACCGGGCGACCGTGTTGCGCTTGTCGGGCGCAACGGTTCTGGCAAATCAACGCTGATGAAAGTGATGGCGGGCCTTGTTCTGCCCGACAGCGGCACGCGCGTCGCAGCCCCCGGTGTGCAGGTGGGCTATATGGAGCAAGACCCCAAGATGGCAGGTTTCGCCACCTTGGGTGACTATGCGGCCAGTGGTTTGGATATTGATGAGGCCTACAAAGTCGACATGGTCGCTGAGGGTCTGAAATTTGATCCTGCCGGCGATGTGAACACCGCGTCAGGTGGTGAGCGCAGACGGGCCGCCTTGGCCAAGCTGATGGCTGAAGCGCCGGAACTGATGCTGTTGGACGAGCCGACCAACCACCTTGATATCGAGGCAATCGCCTGGCTTGAAAACGAACTCAAGACCACCCGTGCTGGTTTTGTGCTCATCAGCCACGACCGCGCCTTTCTGCGGGCACTGACGCGCGCGACGCTCTGGATCGACCGCGGCCAGGTCCGCCGGGCCGAGCAGGGGTTTGAACATTTCGAGGCCTGGCGCGATAAAATCTGGGAAGAAGAAGACCAGCAACGCCACAAGCTGAATCGCAAGATCAAGGCCGAGGCACGCTGGGCCGTGGAAGGCATCTCGGCGCGGCGCAAGCGCAATCAGGGCCGTGTGCGCGCCTTGCAGGAACTGCGTGCGCAACGGGCCGCACAGATCACGCGGCAGGGCACTGCGGCAATGGCCTTTGATGGCGGTAGCACATCGGGCAAAAAGGTGATCGAGGCTGTCGGACTGACCAAAGCCTTTGATGACAAGCCCATCGTCAAGGCTTTTGATCTGACTGTGCAGCGGGGAGACCGTATTGCCTTTGTCGGGCCCAATGGCGTGGGCAAGACGACGCTGATCAAGATGCTTCTGGGCCAAGAAGCACCGGATGCAGGATCGGTCAAACTGGGCACCAACCTTGACATTGCGGTATTTGACCAGACACGTGCGGCGCTGAACGAAGATATGACGCTGTGGGAAAATCTTGCCAATGATCCCGAACTGGGTGTGTCCGGCAAATCCGATCAGATCATGGTGCGTGGCACCCCCAAACATGTGGTTGGCTACCTCAAGGAATTTCTGTTCAACGAAGCGCAAGCGCGCGCGTCGGTCCGGTCCTTGTCCGGCGGGGAAAAAGCGCGGCTTTTGCTGGCGCGTCTGATGGCGCGCGAAAGCAACCTGCTGGTGCTTGACGAACCCACGAACGATCTGGACATCGAAACGCTGGATTTGCTGCAGGATATCCTTGGCGACTACGACGGCACCGTGCTTCTCGTCAGTCACGACCGTGACTTTCTCGACCGCGTCGCAACGACGACCGTGGCGATGGAAGGCAACGGACAGGCCGTGGTTTATGCGGGAGGATGGTCGGATTACCGCGCCCAACGCGGCGGCGATTTTGTCGAGGCAAAAGAGGCCAGCAAGCCTTTGGCCAAGAAAGAAAAGCCGGTTGAAAAGAAAGCAGCGACAGGCCTGTCGTTCACCGAAAAGCACCGGTTGGAAGAATTGCCTGCCGTGATTGACAAGATCACCGCCGAGATCGCGAAACTCGAAGAGCTGCTGGCCGATCCCGCGCTTTTCACCCAGCAGCCGGTTAAATTCCAGAAAGCCACCGATGCCTTGATCGCGCGCCAGACAGCTTTGTCTGACGCGGAAGAGGAATGGCTGGTCCTGGAAGGGAAAGCTGCCGGTTAGGGCATCCGCAGCGCCCCATCCAGACGGATTGTGGTGCCATTGAGGTAATCGCACTCCACAATGAACCGTGCGAGTGCCGCAAATTCCGCCGGATCACCCAGACGGGCAGGGAAGACCACGTCTTGCGCCAGCCCGTCCATCACCTCTTGGCCCAGGCTTTCCAGCATTGGCGTGCGGAAAATGCCCGGCGCAATGGCCACTACGCGGATGCCACTGCGCGCCAGATCGCGGGCCATCGGCAAAGATAGCCCCGCAATCCCCGCTTTGGATGCTGCATAGGCCGTCTGACCTTTTTGCCCGTCAAAGGCCGCGACCGAGGCGGTATTGATGATCACCCCGCCTTGGTCCATGCGTGCGGCGGCCAAGCGTGCCACATTGAAAGTCCCGTTAAGATTGATGTCGATGGTCCGCGCAAAGCTGCTTTGGCGATGCGGCCCGTCCTTGCCCAGGGTCTTTTCGGCCGTTGCGATCCCGGCGCAATTGATGGCGACATTGATCGGCCCGGCATGATCCAGACCGGCGATGACGCTGGCTTCATCCGTGACGTCAACTTCGGCAAAGCCTGCGCCAATCGTTGCGGCGAAATCAGCGCCTGCGGGATCACGATCAAAGATCGTCACCTGCGCACCTGCCGCGACAAAAGCCTGCGCGGTCGCGGCCCCTAATCCTGACGCACCCCCCGTAATGACAGCTTTCGCACCAGTTATCTGCATATTGTCCTCATCTTCTTCTCATGTTTCAAAATACCTTCGGGGGGCCTGTCAGGGCGGGGGCAGACAGCCCCCTCAACACCGGCCTCAGGCGCTTTTCTCTGCGATCTTCACCTGATCCCACAGCGCATCCATCTCGGCCAGATCACTCTCAGCGGGCGTTTTGCCGATGGCGGCCAGCGCGTCTTCCACCGCGCCAAAGCGGCGCATGAATTTCGCGTTGGTGCCCCGCAAGGCCGTTTCAGGGTCAATATCCAGATGACGCGCCAGATTGGCGACCACAAACAGCAAATCGCCGAACTCCTCTGCGACTTCTGTTTGGGACAGCTTGTCGCGGGCCTCGACCAATTCGCCGGCTTCCTCGACAATCTTGTCGATTACATGGGATGTGTCGGGCCAGTCAAAGCCGACGCGTGCTGCCCGCTTTTGCAGCTTTACGGCGCGTGTCAGCGCAGGCAGACCAGTGGCAACGCCGTCCAATGTGCGGGTCTGTGCTTTTTCTGCACGCTCTGCCGCTTTGATTTTTTCCCAATCTGCGACCTGCTGTTGGGCTGATTTATCGCGCGACGCATCGCCAAAGACATGCGGATGGCGGGCCACCATCTTGTCGCTGATCGCTTTGACTACAGACTCAAACGTAAAGAGCCCCGCCTCGGCACCCATCTGCGTGTGATAGACTGTCTGCAAAAGCAGATCGCCCAATTCGCCCTCCAATTCGCCCCAATCACTGCGGGCGATGGCGTCGGCGACCTCATAGGCTTCTTCGATCGTGTAGGGAGCGATACTGGCAAAATCCTGTTCAATATCCCACGGGCATCCGGTCTGCGGATCACGCAACCGGCGCATGATCTCAAGCAAACGTGGCATGCCGCCGTCAGGATCGTGAATCAGGGTATCATCAGGCATTGCATAGGGCCTCTTGTTGCGGTCAAGTGGCACCGTAAGACCACCAAGCCCGGAGCGCCAGTCATGCCAGTCATCAATCGCATCGCAGATTTTGCCGACGATATGACAGCTTGGCGCAGGCACCTGCACATGCATCCTGAATTGCAGTTTGAATGTTTTGAGACGGCCAAGTTTGTGACCGAGAAACTGCGCGCGTTTGGCGTGGATGAGATCCATGAGGGGATTGCGACATCCGGTGTTGTGGCCATCATCAATGGCAAGGCAGAGGGCCCCACCATCGGTTTGCGCGCCGATATGGATGCACTGCCGATGCAGGAAGAAACCGGGTTGCCCTATGCCTCGACTATTCCGGGTAAAATGCATGCCTGCGGCCATGACGGGCACACGACAATGCTGCTTGGTGCGGCCCGCTATCTGGCGGAAACGCGCAATTTTGCAGGCCGCGTCGCGTTGATTTTCCAACCCGCCGAAGAGGGCGGCGGCGGGGGCCAGGTCATGGTGCAGGAAGGCGTGCTTGAACGGTTCGCCATCAAAGAGGTTTACGCCCTGCACAGTGGGCCGGGCAGTGCGGTGGGGTCATTCTATACAACGCCGGGGCCTATTCTGGCGGCAGCGGATACAGTCCACATCCATATCACCGGTGTCGGTGGGCATGGCGCATACCCTTACCAGACCGCAGACCCTGTTGTTGCGGCTGTGGGTATCGTCAACGCGATCCAGACAATCGTCAGCCGCAATCACGTGCCCTACGATGATCTGGTGATCTCGATCACCCAGATCCACACCGGCTCGGCCGATAATGTGATCCCTGAAAAGGCCTATGTTAACGGCACCGTGCGCACGATGTCAAAGACGACCCAAGCGATGGTCCACAAACGCCTGAGCGAGATCGTCGCCGGACATGCCGCCGCCTATAATGTGACCGCCGAGCTGGATTATGAGTACGGTTATCCGGCGACAATCAACGATCCTGAAAAGACCGCCTTTGCAGCCGATGTAGCGCGTGAAATCGCCCCGGAGGTTGATGATGCGCGCCAGTATGATCTGGGGGCAGAGGATTTTTCCTACTTCCTTGAACAGCGCCCCGGCGCATATGTCTATGTGGGCAATGGCAACAGCAAGGGGCTGCACCATCCGGCCTATGATTTTGCTGATGGCGCGGCACCGGCGGGCGCGTCATATTTTGCCCGCTTGGTCGAACGTGCGCTGCCGGTCGGGTAATCAGGGTTTGTTATTAAGAGAGGGGTGGTCTGGTGACACTCGATAAAGCGAAAGAAGCGGTGGATACCGCCTTTACAGCCACAGACCGGCGCGGGCTGGCTTATGAGAATGCTTTTGGTGGCGCGACATCCTTTTTGCGGCGGACCTATACCAAAGATTTGACGGGGTATGATCTCGCCGTCACGGGTGTGCCTTTCGATCAGGCAGTGACGCACCGCCCGGGCACCCGCTTTGGGCCGCGTGCGATCCGCGAAGCCTCGACCCTGCAACCCTATGATCCGCCTTACGGCTGGGATGGCTTTGATCCGCTGAGTGAATTTGCGATCGCGGACTATGGCGACATGGCCTTTGACTATGCGGATGTGCCGGGCGTGCCGGGACTGTTACAGGCGCATATCGCGGGTATTTTGGGGCAGGGCTGTGGGACGGTCACTTTGGGGGGGGACCATTTCATTACCCTGCCGATCCTGCGCGCCTATGCCGAAAAATACGGCCCACTTTCGGTGGTGCAGTTTGATGCCCATTCCGACCTTTGGCCCGACGATGACATGGGCCGGATTGATCACGGCACCTTTATGTATAAAGCCGTCAAGCTGGGGTTAGTCGATGTGACCCGCTCGGTCCAGATTGGTATTCGCACCGAATGTGATGACTATCTGGGGATGCCCTATATCGACGCGCGCACCTGCCATGAAAAAGGGACAGGCTGGGTGACAGAGCAGATCAAGGGCTATGTGGGCGATCATCCGACATATGTAACCTTTGATATCGATGCACTCGACCCCGCATTTGCCCCCGGTACAGGCACCCCGGTTTGGGGTGGTCTGGCATCTTGGCAGGCGGCGGCGATGCTGCGCGATCTGGCGGGGATCAACATGGTGGGTGCGGATGTGACCGAGGTGTCGCCGCCCTATGACACCACTGGCGCCACGGCCATTGCGGGTGCCCATGTTGCGATGGAGCTTTGCTGCCTTGCTCTTTGGAATAAAAGGAAAAAATAATGCCGAACCAGCCGATTTCGGGAAATGATCTTGCCCGCTTTTCAGGTCCGCAAACCTTTATGCGCCTGCCCGAGGCCGCATCTGCCGCAGCGCTGGATGTGGGCTTTATCGGCATCCCGATGGATATCGGCACGTCGTGGCGGTCTGGCACGCGGATGGGGCCGAAACAACTGCGCGAGCAATCGGCCATGATCCGGCCCTATAACATCCAGACCGGTGCGGCACCGTTTGATGCGTTGCAATGCGCAGACCTTGGCGATGTGGCAATCAATACGTTTTCGCTGAGCGACAGTATTCGCATTATTACAGAGACTTACGCAGCGCACCTCAAGCATGATTTTATCCCGATGACCTTGGGCGGGGATCACAGCCTGACGTTGCCGGTGTTGCGTGCCATCGCGGCCAAGCACGGGTCTGTTGCACTGGTTCATGTTGATGCCCATGCGGATGTGAACGACAAGATGTTCGGCGAGCGTGAAACCCATGGCACCGTGTTCCGGCGGGCCTATGAGGAAAAGCTGATCACACCAGACAAAGTATTCCAGATCGGTCTGCGCGGCACCGGCTATACGGCTGATGATTTTACCGAAGCGGCGGGATGGGGCTTTAACCAGTATCTTGCACCGCAGATGTGGCACAAATCGCTTTCGCCGCTTGCTGCTGAAATCAAGGCGAAAATCGGCGATCAGCCGTGTTACGTCACCTATGACATCGACAGCCTTGATCCCGCATATGCCCCCGGCACAGGCACACCCGAGATCGGCGGACTGACCACCCCGCAGGCGCTTGAGTTGATCCGCGGTTTGCGGGGTCTGAACATTGTCGGCTGTGATCTGGTTGAGGTGTCACCGCCCTATGATACCTCAGGCAATACCGCATTGACCGGGGCGAACCTGATGTTCGAGATGCTGTCTATTTTGCCCGGCGTGCCTTACAGATAACGGATGGAGACCACTTTGCGCATCTTAATCTTTCTTGTCGTGCTGATCGTGGGGCTGATGGCCTATATCCGGTTTGCGCCGACCGATACGGCCAGATGGCACCAGATGCCTGACACCGCAGAACCCGGCGACGTCCAGGAGGCTGGCGGCTTTCGTGCCGTCCGCCGGATGACAGCGCCGGCAGCGGATGTGCTGATGGCGCTTGAGCAACGCGCTCTGGCCACGCCGCGCACCACATTGCTGGCGGGCAGTGTCGCAGAGGGCATGCTGACCTTCCAGACGCGTTCGCTTTTGTGGGGGTTTCCGGATCACACGACCGTTGCTGTCCAGGATGACCTGATCGTCATTTACGGCCGCCTGCGCTTTGGCCAGTCGGATATGGGGGTCAACAAAGCCCGCATCGAGGCGTGGTTGGAAACGCTTGGCCCCTTGACCGAACCGCTTTGATCCGCCACTTGCTGCTCCTATGATCGCATCTGACCGCATTGAACAACTGATTGACCGCTTCCAGTTTCTGGAGGCGAAAATGGCTGATGGCAGCGCTGGTAACGACATCGCGGCCTTGGGCAAGGAATACGCAGAACTGCGCCCGGTTGTCGAAACCGTGATGGCCTATAAGGACCTTGTCAGCCAAATTGCCGATGCCGAGGCGATGTTGGACGATCCCGAGATGAAGGAACTGGCCGAGGCCGAACTGCCCGATCTTAAAGCTGCGCTGGACGCCTCGGAAGAGGCGGTGCAACTGGCGCTGTTGCCCAAGGATGCCGCTGATGCGCGTCCGGCCTTGATTGAGATCAGGCCGGGGACGGGCGGCGATGAGGCGGGGCTTTTTGCCGCCGATTTGCTGCGGATGTATCAGCGCTACGCCGAAAAGCAGGGGTGGCGCTTTGAAATTCTGGAAGAAAGCCTGAGCGAGCTGGGCGGCGTCAAGGAAGTTGTCGCGCGCGTGGTGGGGGATGGCGTCTTTGCCAAGCTGAAATACGAAAGCGGTGTGCACCGGGTGCAGCGTGTGCCGGAAACGGAAAGCGGCGGGCGTATCCATACCTCGGCTGCGACGGTGGCTGTGCTGCCGGAGGCCGAAGATGTCGATATCGCGATCAACCCGGGCGATCTGCGGATTGATACAATGCGCGCGTCCGGCTCGGGCGGTCAGCACGTCAATACCACGGATTCGGCGGTCCGGATTTTGCACATTCCCACCGGTATCATCGTTGTAAGTTCGGAAAAATCCCAGCACCGCAACCGCGAAATTGCGATGCAGGTTCTGAAAACGCGCCTGTTCGATCTGGAACGGCAAAGGGTGGATGACGCACGTTCGGCCGACCGGAAATCGCAGGTCGGCTCGGGCGACCGGTCCGAGCGGATCAGGACCTATAATTTCCCGCAGGGGCGCATGACCGACCACCGGATCAATCTGACGCTCTATTCACTGGGGCAGATCATGCAAGGCGATCTGGACGAGGTGATCAGCGCATTGCAGGCCGACGCACAGGCCAAGTTGCTGGCCGAGATGGGCGCGTGAGTGAGGCCTTAACCGGCAGTCAGCACCTTGTGGCGGCGACCCGCACATTGACCGATGCAGGTGTGCCCGACGCAGCACGTGATGCACGCAAGCTTTTTGCATTTGCAGCAGGCACGACACCCAGCCGGTTGACGCTGGTTTTGCCAGACCCGGTGATGCCGGAGGTTGCGGCGCGGTTTCACCGTCTGATCGCGCGGCGATCTGCGTTTGAGCCTGTGTCGCATTTGATCGGCACGCGCGCATTCTTTGGGCGCAGCTTTGAAGTGACGCCGGATGTGCTTGACCCGCGCCCCGAAACAGAAACGCTGATCGCTGAGGCCTTGCGCGTGCCATTCGCGCGTGTTCTGGACCTTGGGACAGGATCGGGCTGTATCCTGATCACATTGCTTGCGGAAAACAGCGATGCCGTTGGCGTGGGCGGCGATGCATCAGCCGCGGCATTGGCGGTCGCGGCGCGCAATGCCGAACGCCACGCCGTCACCGCGCGGGCGGCCTTTGTGCAAAGCGATTGGATGGCGGCGATTGCGCCGTCTTTTGATCTGATCGTGTCAAATCCCCCCTATATTGCAGCTGATGAAATGGCGGGCCTGTCGCGCGATGTGCGCAACTGGGAACCGCGCATGGCCCTGACCGATGACGCAGACGGGCTGTCAGCTTATAGGGTCATTGCAGCGCAGGCCCCGGGGGCGCTTGCACCCGGTGGACGGCTGATGTGCGAGATCGGGCCGACACAGGGCCAGGCGGTTGTGGATCTGTTCGCAAAAGCCGGATTTTGCGACATAAACGTGATTCCCGACCTTGATGGCCGTGATCGTGTTGTGATTGGACAAATCCCGGCCAATCGGCAAGATCGGGCAGTGCGAGAGGCGAAATAGCGCCTTTTTTGCACTTTAGTCTTGTCTTGCACCCACCCGCATGCTTATTCAGGGGTATCGCAAGGGTGAGGCACAAGAAATAACCTCCCCGCGATCAGTCGCCAAACATTGCAAGGCCACACACCTAAGACGCGCAAGTAGGCGCGATATGGCCCAGCGTAACGACAGCCAAAGGCTTGAAAGCATATCTATGAGATCATCGAAGTCACGGTCGCGGAACAAGAACCGCAATAACCGGCCCTCGGGCGGAAACATCATCAACCGGGTTTTTGATAGCTCTGGTCCTGATGGCAAGGTGCGCGGCACCCCGCAGCAGATTATTGAGAAATACAACCAGCTTCATCGTGACGCCTTTTTGTCAGGCGACCGCGTGGATGCGGAAAACTTTGCCCAACACGCAGAGCATTACACCCGATTGCTTGCCGAAGCGCAGCGCGAGGTTGATGCAAAGCGCGAAGAGCAGGAAGAACAAAACCGCCAGCGTCAGGCCGAGCGTGATCGCGAGCGTCAGGAACGGCTGAAAGCGCAAGAGGCTGCGGCGAACGACCCAGCCAATATGGACCAACCCGAGGTGCCCGATGCACCACAGGAGCAAGAGGCCAGCGGTCTGGTCGAGACGCCAGAAGAAAAGCCCAAGCGCCCGCGCAAACCGCGCGCACCCCGCAAGCCCCGCGCCACGCCTTCTGATGAAGGCAATACGCCAGAGGCCGCTGAATAAACCAAAGCCCTCCGATTTCGGGGGGCTTTTTTGTTGTCGGCGGTTGCGTTCACAAGGTGGCTGATTGCGCCTGATCAAGCTGGCGGGCCAATGCGCAGAAGGCTTCCAGTTCAACCTGTTCTGCGCGTTCTGTCGGTTTGATGCCCGCTGCGATTAGGTGGTCTTCGATGTCCGGGCTGACTGATTTGAGCGCAGAGCGCAGCATTTTGCGCCTTTGATTGAACGCCGCTGCCACGACTTTGTTCAATGTACCGGGGTCAGCGGGAAAGCGTGGCGCGGGCAGGGCTGTCAGATGCACGACTGCTGAGTTCACCTTGGGTGGTGGGCTGAAGGCTTCGGGTGGCAGGTCCATCACGATTTTCGGGTCGGTGCGCCATTGTGCCAGCAGGGCCAAACGCCCGTAGGCCTTGCTGCCGGGTGTTGCGACGATCCGTTGCGCGACTTCGCGTTGGAACATCAATGTCAGGCTTTCCCAGAAGGGCGGCCATTCGGGCGGCGTAAGCCAGCGCACAAGCAATTCGGTGCCGACATTATAGGGCAGGTTGGCTGCAATCTTGATCGGTGGGCGCAGATGCTCCAGCGGGTTCACGGTCAGCGCATCACCGTTGATCGCCTCTAACCTGCCGGGGTAGGCCGCAGCGATTTCAGCCAAGGCCGGCATGCAGCGGGGATCTTTCTCAATCGCCAGCACATGGCGTGCGCCTTCTGCCAGCAACCCGCGTGTCAGCCCGCCCGGGCCAGGGCCAATTTCAAGCACGTCAGCGCCTGACAGATCACCTGCCAAGCGCGCGATCTTGGCCGTCAGGTTCAGGTCTAGCAGGAAGTTCTGGCCAAGTGATTTCTTGGCCGCGAGCTCATGCGTGGCGATGACATCGCGCAAGGGGGGCAGGCTATCAATCACGGGCGTCCGCCATTTGCGCTGCCATGCGGAGCGCGGCAATCATAGAGGTTGCATCCGCAATGCCTTGGCCTGCGATATCAAAAGCTGTGCCATGATCGGGTGATGTGCGGATGAAGGGCAGGCCCAGCGTGACATTCACACCGCCCGAAAAGTCCAACGTCTTGATCGGGATCAGCGCCTGATCGTGATACATGCACACAGCGACATCATAGTGCTGACGCGCGCCTGCATGAAACATCGTATCGGCCGATAGGGGGCCGGTGATATTCATGCCTTGGGCGCGCAATGCGTGCAGAACGGGGGTGATCATCTCGATCTCTTCGTGTCCCATCTTGCCGTCCTCGCCCGCATGAGGGTTCAGGCCAGCAACCGCAATCCGCGGCTTGGCAATACCAAAGTCGCGGCGGAGTGCGGCATGGGTGATCAGCAAGGTGTCGGTCAGCAGACTGGCCGTCAGCGCGGTTGGCACCTCTGCCAGCGGCAGGTGGATCGTTGTGGGGACCACGCGCAGTGCATCACAGGCCAGCATCATGACCACCTGATCGGTGCCGGCCAAAGCCGCCAGATATTCGGTGTGGCCGGGATAGGCGAAATCGGCCCCGTCAATCAGTGCGGCTTTGTGAATAGGCGCGGTACAGAGCGCGCGTGCGGCGCCCGATTGCACCAGCGCCACGGCATCAGCGATGGCGGCGATGACACCGCTGGCATGGGCGGGGTTTGGCTGTCCCGGGGTTGCGGGGCTGCCAAAATCACGCGCCAGCACGGTCATCTTGAATGGGTGGATATCAGCCGGGTCTGTGGCCCTGTGATAGTCTGTTCCTGCTGGCAGATGCTGGGGGTCCCCCAGCCACAAAAGCGGGATTTCGCCTTTCAGCTCTTGCCAGGCGGCTACAGCAATTTCCGGCCCGATCCCGGCAGGTTCACCGCAACTGATCGCAATGGGTTGCATCAGGGGCGGATCACGGCAGAGGCCCGAAGATCTTCCAACAAGGCATCAGCCAATGCCGCCAGTCGCTGGCTGCGGATTTGGTTGCTGATCACGTCACGGTCTACCGTTCCGGCACCCGCGCTATTGCGCCCGCACAACATCAAAAAGACCAGCGTTTCGCCGTCGTTCCGGGTCAGGTTGTAAGACACCTCACCGGGGTCAAGCCGGGCCAGTTCAAGTGCAACTTCGTTTGAGATTTCAGACGGGCTTTGGGTCAGGCGATCCAGCATTTCAGCAGGTTGGTTGCGGGCGACCCCGTAAAGGTCATCGCAAGTATCGACCTGATCGCGCACTTCTGCCGCTTGACGCAAGCCTGCTTCGGTCTTGCCGCCGGGGATGTAATAGGCGGCATATTCAATGCTCAACGGGGCCTGCGCGGGCTGAACGGCCTCGCGCTTGCCGCGCATCTGGAACAGGGCGATCCCGTTGGGGATTTCAATCGGTTCAGTCACTTCGCCGGGTTCCAGATCTAGGATCACACCGCGCAACTGGGGCGGGTAATTGTCAATCGGCAACCAGTCCAGACGTCCGCCATCTTCGCGCGAGGGCAGCGCCGAGACTTGCCGCGCTGCGGCCTCAAATTCGGCAAAGGACCGCATCCGCGCGATCTGGTCGGCCGCGTTACGTGCGGCGACCGCACGCTCGGGCGGGGCAGCAATGATGATTTCGCTCAACAACACTTCCAGTTGGGACACCGTGTTGCCCTGTTGGGCGATGGCGCGTTCGATATCGGCGTCAGTGATGTTCACCTGCCGGTTAAAGCGCGAGCGGACAAAGTCGCGCCACAGAATACCGACTTCGACAAAGTCACGCAGTGTTTCGATATCGACGCCGTTCTGGGACAGAACCTGTGTGAACTGCGGCAAGGTCAGATTGGCGCGTTCGGCGAAGTCCTCCAATGCTTGTTCCAGCACAGGTTCCGACACCGAAATACCAAAGCGCGCCATTTCCTGCTGCTTGAGCCGGTCTTCGATCAAGGCTGTGCGCGCGGCCTCATTCAGATCACCTGGGGTGCGAAACACCTCAAGCAAGCGGGCACGCTGCGTCAATTCATATTGTGTGATGACCCGATCATTTACCGTGATCACAGGGGTCAACTGCCCCTGCGCGGCCACACCTGTTGCCAGCCCCAAACCCAAGACCAACGCTGCGAGAGCCGCGAACACCTGACATTTACGCATCCCAATACTCATCATTCGCCTCAATTTTCGCATCCTGTCACGGCTCCTCCGGCAGAGAAACTCCCGATAGAGCCGCTTAACCCAAATGTTGTTGTCGGTTCAACCGTACTGGAAGACGTAAAGCGGCGCGAGGCCGAAACGTTCAGGGTCACACATTCGTTTCGCCATTGCAGTCCGGCACCGGCACTGATGGCCTGATCAGCGGCGACATCATAGCGGCCGTCGATTTCAAAGGTCCACGCGTCTCTCAGAACGAAAGCCGCATCAACGGTCCATTCCGAGATAGTTTCGGCGCGGTCCTCATCGGCATCGGGCCCCAGCCAGATATAATTGGCACCCAGCGCAACAAAGTCGTTTTGCCACGCAATCCGGCTGTCGGCCACGGTCAGCCCGTCGGTGTCATCCCAAAGGCTGCGGGCATCCAGCAAGAAGCCGCCGGGGGCCGTGACTTGGGCGGCGACCAGCCAGTCAGACTGGCGCCCATCAAGGCCCGAGGTGGCGGTGAACCCGTCCTGCACCTCTTGTCGGATGACGCGGCCAAAGCTGAGCGTTGATGTCAGACCCGCGGCCCCGAACCGTGTCCATGTCAGGCCGGCTGCCGCCTGTGCCCCGGTTTCAATGCGGTCTTCGCCGGCAAAGCGTGAAATGGCTGTCAGATTGGCGCGGTCCAATTCGGTGCGCAGGCTGTCTTCGTTAGGTGGGGTGCCGCCAAAGCTGTCGGACCAGCTGAGGCTGACCACCGGTTCCAGCAGATGTGTTGTGCCATTGGCCCCAAGCCGCGCCAGAGGCCAGCGCAGCGTAACGCCCGCACGTGGGGCAACGCGCAGATCCTCTTGTGCAAAAGCGACGTCGTCCGCAACAATGTAAACGTCGGTGCGCAGGCCAGCTTGGGCGTCGGCGATCAGCCCATAGGGCAGAATCCAGCTGTCTGACCATGCGCCGTCCGCACCCAAGCGGGCAACATCGCGGCCATCATCACCGTCCACATCACTTGACCGGTAGGCCAGATCAAAGCTGGTGCCATAGCGGATCAGCCCGCCAAAACTGGGCTCAAAGCTGGACTCAAAGGTCAGGTCGGCAATGAAGGGCGGAAGCGACGCGTTGGATTCGTCGTCGCGCAGGGTCTGATAATAGGTCAGGCGGGCATTGTAGAGCGACGTATCCGTGACACGTAGCAACTGGATGGCGCTGTCGAGCCGGTCTTTGTCTGAATAGTCATAATCCAGCAGATAGGCGTCATCGCTGGTCGCTTCGATGTCAAAGATCAGCTGGTAGTCATTCTGGAGCGCAAAGCGGCCATCTGCGAAGAGATACCACCGGTTTTCATCAACCAGTGTGTCGTCACTGATCGCGCCTTCGACAGTGACGCGCCCTGTTTCAAAGGCCTGCCGGTACCGCAGTTCCAACGTCGATGTTTCTTGCGACACATATGGCGTCACGGTGATATCGCGGTGATCCCCTAGCGTGATAAAATAGGGAAGCTTGATCCCGAAACCCAATTGCGTTGTGTTGCGCTGTTCAGGGACGAGCAAACCGGTTGAGCGTTGCAACGCAGGGTCGGGCAGGCGCATGCGCGGCAACCACAAAACGGGTATATCACGGACCCGGAAAGTGGCATTGCGAAAGTAGATTTGCTGTTCTTGCGCGTCATAAATCACGCGCTCTGCGCGGATTTCCCAAAGCGGCGGGCGTGTGCCGCAAACCCTGCAAGACGTCGCCGATGTTTTATACAGCTGGGAGAACCGCCCCTCACGGCGGTCGATCTGATTGGCGGCCAATTGAAGCTGCTGGTCCAGCACAATGCGCGCACTTTGCAGGATGCCGTTTTCCAGACGCGGGTCCAGCGTGGCGCTGTCTGCCGTCAGCAAGGTGCCATCAGCGGCTTGAATGACGATGGGGCCGACAATGCGCAGGGTATCAGTGGGTTGATCAAAGATGATCTGGCTTGCGGTCAACTGGCTGCCCTCAAACAGCACCGCGACGTTGCCACTGGCGATCAGTTGATCTTCGCCATTCAGTTCGACTCGGTCTGCAATCAGCGTCGCGGCATTTTGCGCAACCGCCAGTGCAGGCCAGCAAAGCAATAAAACAAACAGGACAATCCGCATCACCCGTCCTCGTTATGAAGCAGGAAACCCATTGAAATACCGATTGCCGCAAAGGGCGGCGCCCATGCTGCCAGCAAGACAGGAAGCTGGCCATTTTCGCCCAGCACCTCTGAAAGATTGCGGATGAAATAGATGACAAAGGCCAACAAAATCGCAAACATCACCATCAACCCTGTGCGCCCGCCGCGTTGGTGGCGCAATGTGAAACTCGCGCCGATCAGGACCATGGCCACCAGAAAAATCGGTGTGGCAAGTTCGGTATGGAACCACACCAAATGGCGCTGCGCGGAAAAACCCGCGGTCTGCAGGCGGCTGATGAAAGCGGGCAGTTCCCAGATGGGAATTGACGAAGGTGTGCCAAAGCTGTCGCGGATCTGGTCGGGCGTCAGAGTTGACTGGATCGTCAGTTCTGATTGCAGCTGCGCGCCCGCTTCGGGCGTAGCCACGCCGGCCAAATCCCATGACTTGGCATCGCGCAAGACCCAGGCCCCTGTCACCAGATCGGCAGAGGCTGCGCTGACCCGCTTGCTGGGGCTGCCATCAGCGGCAAATGTCAGAAACGTTACATCTGTCAGCCGTGTACCGTCGAGGTTAGCGCTTTGGGCACGGATCACGGTTTGTCCCTGCGCGCTGCCTTGGCGCAACCAAAGCCCCGATGAGCCAATGGACAGGACCGAGCTGTTCCCGCGCAAGGCATCGCTGCGGGCCTCATATTCTTTGGATGTCGCCGCAACGATGGGGTTCAGGACACCAACGCCGAAAATACCGATCATCAAAGCAACAGTCAGTGGCGCAAGCAAAGTCTTGAGTGCCGAACGCCCAGCTGCCCGCGTCACTACCATTTCGGAGGACCGTGATAGGCTGATGAAAAGCGCGATTGTGGCCAGAATCATGATTAGCGGCAGGATGGCATAAAAGGCTTGTGGAATATTCAGAAGGCTCAGGATCAGCAGATCCGTGAATGTCGCATCCGCGCCGGCATAACGGCGCAGCTGATCGACCAGATCGACGAACAACATGATCAGGAAGAAAACCAGCGCCAACCCCATGAATGTGCGGAAAAACCGTGTGGCAAAATAGCGGTGCAGGATCATGCCGTCACCTCTTTGATGCGGCGCTTGAACAGGTAGGGGCGGCTGGCCCAGAAAAGCAGGAACCAGATCATCCCAAATCCCACGGTGCTTTGCAGATAGGCCACCATCCAAAGCTGTGGATCATTGCGGGCAATCCTTAAACCGGATGTTTCGACGGCCTTGACCACGATGATCAAAAAGATGGCTCCCACGATTTGCTTCCAGACGCCAAAGCGACTGTACCCGCCCACCATCAAAGCCGAGAACCCCAGCAGGGCGGCGACAATCCCGAGTATTGATTGGCTGAACCTGTCATGCCCACGTGCGATCAAAGTGGCCGCATCACGCCCTGTTTCCGCCTCGAGCTCGGGTGTGGGATTTAAAAGCTCCCATGTAAACAGATGCGAATCCCTGCGCCCACGCACCCTTGTTTCACCAATCAGGTCGGTGATGTTGTAGGCGAAATCTGCAAAACGCGTGGTGAACAGGCGCTGGGTTTCGACCTGCAAAGACTGGACCATGCCGTCCAGCATGACCAGCTGCGTTGATGTGTCATCACGGATTAGAAACGCCTTTGAGGCGGTGTAGGTGATCTGATCTTGCGCGGACCGGGTGTCTGACAGGAAAATATCCAGCAATTCACCCGCGGGCGTGATTTCGCGGATATAGAACGTCACCCCGTTGATGGGTTCCAGAAATTGCCCCTCGGTTAACAGGCGGGCGGTGGCGTTTTGTGTGATCTCGACCTGCCGTGCATCCAGACGCGCGCTGCTCATCGGAACCAGAAAATGCATAAGCGCTGACATCATCAGCCCCACGACGATACCAAAATACAAGACCGGACGTGCCAGCCGGAACGGGGAATAGCCGGTCGCTTGCACGACGGTCAGCTCTGATTCAGTCGACATCCGATTGGTCACATAAACAGCCGCGGCAAATGCCGCCAAAGGCAAGGCCAGCCGCATGACTGCTGGCAACGACAGGGCCGTGAATTCCAGAAAGACGCCTGCGGATTGCCCATCAGCGATCAGCTGGTCAAACAACACAACCGCGCGGTTGATCCAGTAGATCAGGATCAACACTAGGCTGAAAAAGCCAAACAGCATCAGCAGTTGCGACATCATATATCGGTCAAATCGCTGCAATACTGATGTCCTTTGCGGTGCCTGCAGGTTTCTCTGAGGGCAAACTAGCCCAACCCTGCGGCGGATTGAACAGCTATCTGGTCAATATGGCGGGCGCGGGCTACCTATTGCTGCACGGCCATTCACACCAATAGGAGCAACCATGACCACACCTGCAGAAATCCAGTTTAAAGATGTCGATCTCAATGCCGTGGCGGATGCGCCGGGCATGGTGGTGGTTTTTGTCGATGCAGACGGGAAACTGGATGCCGGCGCGCGCAAAGTGAATACGCTGACCCGCAAATCGCTGGGCCGTTTTATTGAGAGCAGCGCCTTTGAAAAGATGGCCGTGGGGGATGTGTCGGTGCTGGGATACCCTGCGGGGATGTCTGCTGCTGGGGTATGCGTGGTCAAGCTTGGCCGTCGTCCCAGCAGTCAAGAGGCGCGCAAGGCCGGGGCGCAATTGGCCAAAGCGCAAAATGGCCGAGACCTGCTGATCATGGCCGGCAGCATTGGACGTGCCGACGAGATCGCACTGGGTTTGGCGCTGCGTGGGTATAGGTTTGATGCGCATAAAACCGCTGACAGCAATGCTGCAGCTGCTGTGACTTTCATGGTGTCCAAACCGGAAGAGGTGGCAAAATCAGCCGCCCCCATGGCGGCCATCGCCGAGGGTGTGTTTTTCACCCGCGATTTGACCAACGAGCCAGCCAATGTGCTGACCACAGATGATTTTGCAGCGCGGCTGGCCGCGATGCAGGAACTGGGGCTGGAGGTCGAAATCCTTGAAGAGGATGATCTGGCCAAACTTGGTATGGGCATGTTGCTGAGTGTCGGGCAGGGCTCGGACAGCCCTTCCAAGATTGTTGTGATGTCGTGGAATGGTGGCGGCAAAGAAGCGCCCTTTGCCCTTGTGGGCAAGGGTGTGGTCTTTGACACCGGCGGCATCAGCCTCAAGCCTGCGGGCGGTATGGAAGACATGACCATGGACATGGGCGGCGCTGGCGTGGTGGCTGGTGTCATGCGCACTTTGGCGTTGCGCAAGGCCAAGGCCAATGTGGTGGGTCTTGTCGGTTTGGTTGAAAATATGCCGTCAGGCAATGCGATTCGCC